>CAYHHH010000037.1:0-34731 GCA_964356125.1 uncultured Bifidobacteriaceae bacterium
TGGCCGGGCTCAAGGAGCGCAGCGAGACGGCGCCGATCGTCGATCTGGTCGATCTGGTCGTGCGCAGCGCGATCCGCAGCCACGCCAGTGACGTGCACATCGAGCCGCTCGAAAAAGGGGTGCTCGTGCGTCATCGTCTCGACGGCCTGCTGAAGGAGGTCATGGACCTCCCGAAGTGGGTGCACGAGGGGTTGATCGCGCGCCTGAAGATCATGGGCGGCATGGACATCGCCGAGAAGCGGCTGCCGCAGGACGGGCGCATCCGCGTCACCACGGAAGAGGGAACGGAAGTCGACTTCCGCATGTCGACGCTGCGGACGTTGTTCGGCGAGAAAGTCGTGCTGCGCGTGCTCGACCATCGCAAGGGCGTGCCGCCGCTCGAAGAGCTTGGGTTCTCCGCGGCCGCGCTCGAAGAGCTGCGGTATTTCCTGCGGCACCAGCACGGCATGATTCTCGTCGTCGGGCCGACGGGCAGCGGGAAGACCACCACGCTGTGCTCGGCATTGACGACGCTCAAGACCGAGAACTCCAACATCATCACGATTGAAGATCCGGTGGAGTATCAGCTGCCGGGCATCAATCAGACGCAGATCAACGATAAGATCAAGCTGACGTTTGCGAGCGCCCTGCGATCGATTCTGCGCCAGGATCCCGACGTGATCCTCGTCGGTGAAATCCGCGACCAGGAGACGGCGAAGATTGCGATGCAGGCTGCGCAGACGGGCCATCTGGTGCTGTCGACGCTGCACACGGACAATGCGCCGTCCACAGTGACCCGTCTCACCGACATCGGCGTCGAGCCGTTCGTCGCGGGGTCGGCGCTCATCGGCGTGGTGGCGCAGCGGCTGGTCCGCCGCCTGTGCATGGGTTGCAGGCGCCAGTACACGCCGGAAGCCGAAGTGCTGCGCGCGCTCAATATCTCCGAAGCGGACGCCGGGGCCCTGCCGTTTTACAAGGCCGTCGGGTGCGATCAGTGCAATCACACCGGCTATCGCGGGCGCGTCGGCCTGTACGAAGTCATGCGCGTCACCGACAAGCTGCGCCGGTTGATCGCCTCGCGCGCATCGGAAGATGAGCTGCGCGACGCGGCGCTCGCCGGCGGCATGATCAGCCTGGGCGAAGACGGCCTCGCGAAGGTGAAGAGCGGTCAGACGACGGCGGAAGAGCTGCTGCGCGTCGTGACCGAAGTGCGCGAGATGCGCGCGTTGTGCCCGGGATGCAGCGCCGCGGTGGGTGTCGACTTTCTGGCGTGCCCGAACTGCGGACGGCGTTTGAGCGGCGGTTGCCCGAGCTGCTCCAGGTCGCTGCAGCCAGGATGGAACTTCTGTCCGTACTGCGCAAAAACGACGGAGGCCAGGAAGACCAGCAAGAAGATCAAAGACCGCGGTAGGAAAGAGCTGCCGGCGGCCAACGTGACCGAATTCAAGAAACAGGGTTAACCCCAGCAGACCACTGTGCAAAATTTCTATCAGCTCCTCTCGGTCGAGCCTATGGCTACCTCCGAGGAGATCAAGCGCGCGTTCCGCAGCGAGATCGCGCGCTATCACCCCGACAAAGTCCAGCATCTCGGCAAGGAATTTCAGGAGATGGCGGCGTCGCGCGCCGCCGCGCTGACCGAGGCGTATCGCACCCTGATGAACGCCGAGCTGCGCGCGGAATACGATCGGATGTACGTCGGCGCGGTGGCGTCGGCCCCCGCGCCTGCAGCGCCCCAGGCCCCCCCGGCGCGTCCCGCAACTGCCGAGCCGCCGCGCCCGGCGTCCACGGATCGCGACTTCACGCCGCCACCACGGTTTGCCACCGAGCATAGGGATCGCGACGACTTCGTCCGCAGAGCGACGCTCGGCCGGTTCCGAACCGCGCTGACCGCCGAGGTGGGCACGATCGAGGAGGTGTCGACGCGCGGATTCGATCTCGAGTTCACCGTCAAGGCGAAGAAGCTGTTTTCACGCAACGGCGGCCAGCGTTTCGCCGTGAAGGTCGTGCCGAGCGTTGATAAGCTCGCCGTCCAGGAAGCCTGGAACGCCGCGCAGAAGGCCGCGGTTCCGATCTGCGTCTTTCTCATGGGCAGCCGGCTCGCGCCCGCCACGGAGTTGTCCGAGGTCGTCGCCGATCTGCGCAGGCGCACGCGGGGCGCGACCGGCATCTCTCTCATTCCGGTCGATGTGCGCGACTGGAGCGCCCATGTTCCGTCGGATGCCCCGAATTCCTGTAAGAATGTGCTGAAGCGGTTGCGCGAGGCGTCGTCTGTGTAATATTGGAACCCGCGAACGGCCGCGTTCGTATCCATTCCCATGGCACTGATCGAAACAGACGACTTGTGGAAGACATACCTGATGGGCGAGGAGGAAATCCACGCGCTTCGCGGTGTGTCTATTTCGATCGAGGCCGGTGAATACGTTGCGATCATGGGCCCGTCCGGATCGGGCAAGTCGACGCTGATGAACCTGATCGGCTGCCTCGACACGCCGAGCAAGGGCAGCTACCTGCTGAACGCCCAGGAAGTGGCGCGCATGAACGACAACGAGCTGGCGCGCATCCGCAACGAAGAGATCGGCTTCGTCTTTCAGACGTTCAACCTTCTGCCGCGCGCGACCGCGCTGCACAACGTCGAGCTGCCGCTCGTCTATGCCGGCGTGCCGGCGGCCGATCGCCAGGCGCGCGCCAAGGCGGCGCTCGACAAGGTCGAGCTGACAAGCCGCATGACGCACCGGCCGAACGAACTGTCGGGAGGGCAGCGCCAGCGCGTGGCGATCGCTCGCGCGCTGGTGAACAACCCGTCGATCCTCCTGGCCGACGAGCCCACCGGCAACCTCGATTCGAAGACCGGCGCCGAAATCATGGGTCTGTTCGCGCGCCTGCACGAAGGCGGCAATACAATCGTGCTGGTGACGCACGAAGCCGACGTTGCGGCTCACGCGCACCGCATCTTTCACCTCCGCGACGGTATCGTCGAGAAGGACGTGCGCCAGGATCGCCCAGCCGTTGTTACGACGCCATGAACCGAACATCAACAGAAGTGATCTTCTAATCTCCTGTTCAAGATCTGTCAGACGGCCGCGAAGTGCCCGGGCTCGACTTCTTTTAACCCCGCTTCGAAATTCACATCCTTCGGATTCAACGTCACGCGAGCGGGCTTGTGGTCGGGATCCGGAACGGGAATCGCCGAGAGCAGCGCTTGTGTGTAGGCGTGTTGCGGGTTGTTGAAGAGCCGTGCCGTGTCCCCCATTTCGACGATGCGGCCGAGGTACATCACGGCCGTGCGGCGGCAGATGTGCTCGACCAGCCGGAGATCGTGCGCGATGAACAGATACGCGAGTCCCAGTTTCTGCTGAAGCTCGATCAGCAGATTCACCACCTGCGCCTGAATCGACACGTCGAGCGCTGAGACCGGCTCGTCCGCAATGATGAACGACGGGTTCAGCGCGAGCGCACGCGCGACGCCGATGCGCTGGCGCTGCCCGCCGCTGAACTCGTGCGGATAGCGATCGATCGTCCCGGGATCGAGTCCGACGAGGCCGTAAAGCTCTCTGACGCGCGCCATGCGCTCGTCGGCGTTGCCCATTTTGTGGATGATCAGCGGCTCCTCGATGATCTGCCGCACGCGCATCCGCGGATTGAGCGACGAGTACGGATCCTGAAACACAATCTGCATCTGGCGCCGCGCCCGCCGCATCTGCTCGTGCGAATACGCGAGCACGTTCTCGCCGCGAAACAGCACGTCGCCGGACGTCGGCTCGATCAGCCGCAGAATGCAGCGTCCGGTCGTCGTCTTGCCGCTTCCCGACTCGCCGACCAGCCCGAACGTCTCGCCCTCGTCAACCGTAAAGCTCACGTCGTTGACGGCGCGGACGATGCTCGGCCTGGTGAGAAAACCTTCGCGGCGGGAGAACTGCTTGACGAGGTTGCGCACTTCGACGAGCGGCGTGCTGTGAGTGGACATCAGCTGCGCCTCGCATCGTAGAGATAACAGCGCGCGCGCTGGCCGGGGCCGACGTCGTAGGGGGGCGGGGGCGCCGTCGGGCAGAGATCGAATCGATGCGGGCACCGCGGTTCGAACGCACATCCTGGCGGCAGCTTCGCAAGATTCGGGACGCTGCCTTCGATGGCGCGCAAGCGCTGCCCGGGCGCGCCGCCTGGAATCGACTCGAGCAGCCCCTGCGTATAGGGGTGCTTCGCCGAGTCGAAAATCTGGCGCATCGGGCCCTCCTCGATGATGCGTCCGGCGTACATGACGGCCACGCGGTCGGCGTGGCCGGCGACGACTCCGAGGTCATGCGTGATGAGCATCAGCGCGAGATGAAACCTCTTTTTCATCTCCTCCAGCAGATCGAGAATCTCCGCCTGAATCGTCACGTCCAGCGCCGTCGTCGGCTCGTCAGCGATCAATAACAGCGGTTGACACGCGAGCGCAATGGCGATGAGCACGCGCTGCCGCATGCCGCCGGACAGTTCGTGCGGGTAATCACGCAGCCGGCGGTCGGGATCGGGAATGCGCACGGCTTCCAGCAGCTCGATCGCCTTGGCCCTGGCGCCGGAGCGCGTCGCCTTCCGGTGGACGCGCAGCGCTTCGATAATCTGGGCGCCGATCGTGAAGACCGGGTTGAGCGCCGTCATCGGCTCCTGGAAAATGAAGCCGATCTCCGCGCCCCGGATGGCGCGCATGTCGCGCTCGCTCAACTCGAGCAGGTCGCTGCGCCCGTTGAAGCTGATGGGGCCGCCGTGAATTTCTCCGGGCGGCTGCACGAGCCGCAGAATCGACAGCGCGGTCATCGACTTGCCGCTGCCCGACTCGCCGACGATGCCCAGCGTTTCGCCGCGGCGCAGCTCGAGGCTGACGTGATCGACCGCGCGCACGACGCCGCCGGGAATCTTGAACGTCGTGGTGAGGTCCTGGACGCGAAGGAGAGGAGTTTCGGCCGGCATCACGAAGCAGTGAAGCGATCGTATCAAGAACTAAACAAGAGACGCCTCGCCGAATACCTCTCGTAGCGTATCCGAGATGTCTCCAACCGTCGCGCTGGACTGCACCGCCGCGATGACGAGGGGCACGAGATTCGTGTCGCCGCCAGCGGCGTCGCGGATCGCATCGAGCGAGGCGCGCCAGGCCGCGGCATCGCGCCCCGCGCGAACGGCCGCGACGCGCGCCTGTTGCACGCGCTCGATGTCCGGATCGACGCTGAACGTCGGTATCGTCGCGCTTTCGGCGGTGTGAAATGTCGTGACGCCCACAACCGGCGATTCGCCGCTGTCGATGGCGCGCTGGGCGCGATACGCGGACTCCTGAATCTCCCGCTGGATGATGCCCGACGCAATCGCGGCGAGCGTGCCTCCGGCCGCTTCGATGCGATCCAGCACGAGCCTCGCGTCATGTTCGATCTTGTTGGTGCGGCTTTCGATCTCGTACGAGCCGCCGACAGGATCCACGGTGTTGGCGACCCCCGACTCGTGCACGATGATCTGCTGGGTCCGAAGCGCCAGCGTCGCCGATTCTTCCGTCGGCAGCGCGAGCGCCTCGTCGCGGCTGTTGCAGTGCAGCGACTGCGCGCCGCCGAGCACCGCCGCGAGTGCCTGGACTGTGACGCGGACCAGGTTGTTGTCGGGCTGTTGCGCCGTGAGCGTGCTGCCCGCCGTCTGCGCGTGGAACCGCAACTGCTGCGCACGCGCGCTGGTGACGCCGAATCGCTCTTTCATGATGCGCGCCCACATGCGCCGGGCCGCGCGGAACTTGGCAATCTCCTCGAGAAAGTCGTTGTGTGCCGCGAAGAAGAAGGACATGCGCTCGCCGAGCGTCTCGGCCGAGAGCCCCCGCGCGCGTCCCGCTTCGATGTAGGCGATGCCGTTCGCGAGCGTGAACGCGACCTCCTGCACGGCCGTCGAGCCCGCCTCGCGGATGTGGTACCCGCTCACGGAAATCGCGTTCCATTGCGGCAAATCGCCCTCGCAGAACGCGAAGATGTCGGTCACGAGGCGCAGCGAGGCGTGCGGCGGATAGATGAACGTGCCGCGTGCGAGGTATTCCTTCAGAATGTCGTTCTGCACCGTGCCCGAGAGCGTCGACCGGGCGATGCCGTGGCGGTCGGCGAGCGCGACATACATCGCCAACAGGATGATCGCCGTCGAGTTGATGGTCATCGACGTCGACACGCGATCGAGCGGGATGCTCTCGAACAGCGCCGCCATGTCGTCGAGCGAATCGATCGCGACGCCGACGCGTCCCACCTCGCCGGCGGCCAGCGTGTGGTCGGAGTCATAGCCCATCTGCGTGGGCAGATCGAACGCCACGCTCAGGCCGGTCACCCCCTGCGCGAGCAGGTGCCGGTACCGGCGGTTCGACTCCGCCGCCGAGCCGAAACCCGCGTACTGGCGCATCGTCCACAGGCGCCCGCGGTACATCGTCGGCTGGATGCCGCGCGTGAACGGGAATTCGCCCGGCTGGCCCAGATCCCGATCGGGATCCCACCCTGCGAGATCGGCCGGAACGCGATAAGAATCAACCATATAAGGCAGTATTGGGATTCTAAGCGTTCTTGACAGTGCCCGAACACGGCCCTACAATGAAACTCGTCCTACATTCGTAGTTCCCGAGTCCGATATTCTGAAAAAATGACGAGTCCGGTGGACAGATTCCTGTCGCTCTGTTGGTGTAGGCAGGAATCCGATTGCGATAGGTCCGCCCAGGCACACTAGGTATAGGGGCTACAAAGCCCCGATTCAGGAGGATCAACCAATGGATGACGTCGTCAACCGGCTGGCCCGCGAGCTCGCCGATGCCATTGCTGCTTCGGTCGCAGATGATCCTCAGGTCGAGGCGTGTCGCGAAAAAGCGCGCGCGGCGGGCTTCGAAATGAAAGTCACGCTCGAAGCGGTTGTCGGGTTCGTCAACCGCACGCAGCCCGCGGAAAAGGGCGGAGCGATGGTCAAGGTTCCGACTCCGGCCAAGGTCGTCGCGTCCAAGCGGACGCCCGACATGACCGCCAACGATCGGCGATTCCTCCGCTCGCTGAGGATTGCGTCCGACGAGCCGCAGCCGAAAAAAGAAGAAGTTGAATAGAACTTAGTGATTAGGGAATAGGGATTGGGGATTGGCGGTGTCGCCATTCTCAGTCCTTTTTCTTTTGGCTGTTAACCCCGGTTCCTCTCGATAACAGCTCACCATCGCATCGGCCGACCGGTCGATGTCGGCTTCTGTGGTCGACCAGTTCGAAACGGCGATCCGCATGGCCTGCTTGCTCTGCCAGAATGCGCCGCCTGTCCAGCAGGTTCCTTCGGCCTGCACTTTGTCGATTACCTTCCGCGTCGTCTCATCGTCCCCGAACTGCACCAGGACTTGATTCAAGACGACCTCATTGAGGATGGTGACGCCGGATGCCTTCAGCCGATCCGCCATGCGCCGCGCGAGGGCGCAATTGCGCCGCACAATGTTCGCGATGCCATCGCCGCCCGATGCGGAGCGGCGGCCGCAACGATGGCGATGCCCGAGTCGTACGGGACGTTAAGCCATTTGTGCGCATCGGTCGCCCATGAGTCCGCCTGCGCGATCCCCGTCACTTGGGATCGCAGCTCCGGAACGGCGGCTGCCCAGAGGCCGAACGCGCCGTCGACATGCACCCATGCGCCGCGAGCGTGCAAGGATCCAGCCGGCGACGATATCCTCGATCGTGGCAACGGCGGGTGAGAGTACGTAGAGGCATGGGTTTTGATCCCATGTGCTGGCAAGCCACAACGCGCGCGGCGCTGCTCGACGCCCTGGGGGCGCCGCCGACGTGGCGCGAGGAAACGCTGTCAAGGAACTGCGTGGCGATTTGATGCGCCGTCTCAAGAACCTCTCTATGCATTCCGATCCGCGCCCTAATCCCCAATCCCCAACCCCTAATCCCTACAGGATCCTGAGATCCTGCCCGGTCATTTCCGGCGGGGCGGGTACTCCGAGGATTCCCAGCATCGTCGGCGCGATATCGCGCAACGAACCCCCTTCGCGCAGACGCATTCCTTTCACGTCCTGAACAACGATGACCGGCACCGGGTTGCACGTGTGCGCCGTGTGCGGCTCGTTGAGCCGCGTGTTCCACATTTCTTCGGCGTTGCCGTGATCGGAGGTGACGATGAGCACGCCCTCTGCGTCGCGCACCGCGCGGACGATGCGGCCGAGGCACTGATCGATCGTCTCCACGGCCATGACCGCCGCATCGATGTTGCCGGTGTGCCCGACCATGTCGGCGTTCGCGAAATTGCAGATGATGACATCGTGCTTGCGCCCTTCGACGTCACTCACCAGGTTGTCGGTAATCCCTTTGGCGCTCATCTCGGGCTGAAGATCGTAAGTCGGCACCTTTGGCGAGGGCACGAGAATCCGATCTTCGCCCGGGTACGGCTTCTCGATGCCGCAATTGAAGAAGTAGCTCACATGGGGATATTTCTCCGTCTCCGCCACGCGCAGGTTGGTCATGTGCTGCGCGGCCATGACTTCCGCAAAGGACCCGCTCAGCGACTGCGGGGGAAACGCGACCGGAAACGTGAACGTCCGGTCGTATTGGGTCATGGTCGTCATGTGGAGCTTCGGGCGCGGATTGCGCTCGAAGCCGTCGAGCTCCTCCAGCGCGAGCGCTCGCGTCAGCTGTCGCGCGCGATCGGATCTGAAATTGAAGAAGATGACGCTGTCGCCGTCGCGAATCGGCCCGACGGGGCGATCGTTCGCGTCGACGATCGTGCCGGGCACGATGAACTCGTCCGACACCCCGGTCTCGTAGGACTTGCGTATGTAATCGACGGCCGATTGGCTGTGCGGCGCCTGGCCGCTCACCATCGAGTCGTACGCTTTTTTCGTGCGCTCCCAGCGGTTGTCGCGATCCATCCCGTAGTAGCGTCCGCCGACCGACGCGATTCGTCCGGTCTCCAGCGTCGTCATCAGATGCTCGAGCTCGCCGAAAAAACCGGCGCCGCCCGCAGGCGACGTATCGCGACCGTCGGTGAATCCCTGCACGAACACCCGCTGCAATTTGAGGCGCGCGGCCATCTTTATCAGCGCGTACAGGTGGCGCGTATGGCTGTGAATGCCGTTCGGCGACACGAGACCCACGAGGTGCAGCGCGTGCGTGTCGCCCTGACATCTCGTCATCGCGTCGACGAGCGCCGGTTTCTCGAAGAAGTCGCCGTCCGTGACGCTCTTGTCGATGCGCGTCAGGTCTTGATAGACGACCCGCCCGGCGCCCATGGTGATGTGGCCGACCTCCGAGTTGCCCATCTGTCCTTCCGGCAGGCCGACAAACACGCTCGACGCCTGAAGCGACGAATGTGCGTAGCGATCGAGCAGCTCGAGGTAGCTCGGCGTGCGCGCCAGCTTGATGGCGTTGCCCGCGCGCTCTTCGCGCAGGCCCCACCCGTCGAGCACGACGAGCACAAGCGGTCCGTGAGGCCTGCCCTGAGCCGCGTCGAAGGGTTTCATGAGCGCGCCGCGAGCTGGCGAATCGCCTGGCGTCCCGCGTAGCGGCCGTTTTTACCCAGCGCCTCTTCGATGCGCAGCAGCTGGTTGTATTTGGCCACCCGATCGGTACGGCTTGCCGATCCTGTCTTGATTTGCCCGGCATTGGTCGCGACGGCGAGGTCCGCGATGGTCACGTCTTCGGTCTCGCCCGAGCGGTGCGAGACGATGCACGCGTAATTGGCGTCGCGGGCCATGGCCATCGCCTCGAGCGTTTCCGTCATCGTGCCGATCTGGTTCACCTTGACGAGCAGCGCGTTGCCCACGCCTTCGGCGATGCCGCGCTTGAGAATTTCCGGGTTCGTGACGAACACGTCGTCGCCGATGAGCTGGACCTTGTCGCCAAGCTCCTTCGTCAGCAGCTTCCAGCCCGTCCAATCGCCCTCGGCGACGCCATCCTCGATGGAGATGATGGGGTACTGGCGCGCCCAGTCGGCGAGCATCGCGACCATCTCTTCGATGCTGCGGTCGGGCTCGCCAGATTTCTTGAACACGTAATGGTCCCTAGCCCACATCTCGCTCGACGCGACGTCTATCGCGAGAAACACGTCGCCGCCGGCCGTGAACCCGGCGTTCGCGACCGCCTCCAGCACGAGCTCCAATGCCTCGCGATTCGATTTCACGCTCGGCGCAAAGCCGCCCTCGTCGCCGACGCCGGTCAGGAGACCGCGTTTCTTCAACGAGGCGCGCAGCGAGTGAAAGATCTCGGCGCCGGTGCGGAGCGCCTCGGCAAACGTCGCCGCGCCGACGGGCATCACCATGAACTCCTGCACGTCGACGTTCGAATCGGCGTGGGCGCCGCCGTTGAGGATGTTCATCATCGGCACCGGCAGCACGCGCGCGCCGCCGCCCTCGGCGAGGTGCATGTAGAGCGGCTTCTTCGCTTCCGCGGCGGCCGCGTGCGCGGCGGCCATCGAGACGCCCAGAATGGCATTGGCTCCGAGCCGGCTCTTGGTCGGAGTGCCGTCGAGATCGATCATCTGTTTGTCGAGCGATCGCTGGTCGACCTCGACGCCGGTGACCGCCCTGGCGATTTCGCCGTTGATGTTCGCCACGGCCTTGAGCACGCCTTTCCCCAGGTAGCGCTTCGTGTCGCCGTCGCGCAGCTCGAGCGCCTCGCGCTCGCCGGTCGATGCGCCCGAGGGCACCGCCGCGCGGCCGAATGCGCCGCTGGCGAGGGTGACGTCGACTTCAACAGTCGGGTTTCCGCGAGAATCCAGAATTTCTCTTCCGTGCACGCTGGCAATGTTCACGTGTTATCTCCCGTCGTCTTCGGCTTCGATGCGGAGCGCTTCTTCGCTGATGGGCTCAACAAGCGGATCGTCGTCTTCGGTGACGACGACAACTCCCAGGTCCGTCACAGTATGTCGCTTTCGATCTTCTTCGGGATTGAACCCGATGACCGCGCCGCGCGGAATCAGCACGTCGCGGTCGATGATGGCGCGCCGGATGCGCGCGTGGCGGCCCACGCGCACGCCGGGCATCAGCATGCTCTGCTGGATGACGCCGTAGCTGTGCACGCGCACGTTCGGGCAGAGGACGCTGCCCTCCACGCGGCTTCCGGAAATGATGCACCCGGGCGAGATGATCGAGTCGAGCGCTTCGCCGCGGCGGCTTTTCTCGGCGAACACGAACTTCGCCGGCGGCGCCTGCGGTTGATACGTGCGCATCGGCCATTCGGGATCGTAGAGGTTGAACTCGGGATCGACGCCGCAGAGATCCATGTTGGCGTCGTAGAACGCATCGAGCGTGCCGATGTCGCGCCAGTACTTCGACGCCTTCTTGTTCTCGTCGTAAAAGCGATAGGCAAAGATCGGCAGCTCGGTGATGAGCGCCGGAATGACGTCCTTGCCGAAGTCGTGGCTCGACGGCTTCGCCGCGTCGGCCTCGAGGGCTTTCAACAGCACGTCGGTGTCGAAGATATAGATGCCCATGGAGCCCAGCGCCAGGTCGGACGAGCCCGGAATCGTCGGGGCGTTCCTGGATTTCTCGATGAAGCCGGTCACTCTGTCCTGCTCGTCGACCGACAGCACGCCAAACCGGTACGTTTCCTGGATGGGAATCTCGATCGCCGCGAGCGTGACGGCGGCGCCGCGTTCCTTGTGGAAGCGCAGCATCTTCGCGTAGTCCATTTTGTACACGTGATCGCCCGAGAGCACGATGACGTGCTGCGGACCTTCCTGCACGATCGAATACACGTTCTGGTACACGGCGTCGGCCGTGCCTTGGTACCAGTGCTCGCTGACGCGCTTCTGCGGCGGCAGAATCTCGACGAACTCGCCGAGCTCCTCCGAGACGATGTTCCAGCCCATGCGGATGTGGCGATTCAGCGAGAGCGATTTGTACTGCGTGGCGATGAAGATGCGGCGCAGCCCCGAGTTGATGCAGTTGCTGAGCGTGAAATCAATGATGCGGTACGGACCGCCAAAGAACACGGCGGGCTTCGCGCGGTCTCTCGTCAGCGGGTACAGGCGCTCGCCGGCACCGCCCGCGAGCAGAATCACCAGCGCGTCGTCGACCACGCCTAAAACCCTTGATCAGAAAGGATTCCGACGCAACCCGTTTGACTTGCTTTACGGCACCGTCCTATCATCGTGAATTACGCGTTCCGTCGTGTTTATTTGGAATTACAGGAGTTTTCGAGATGAGCTTCCGTCGCGTTTCCGCAGCCGCCGGCGCACTGGTCCTCGCCGCCTCCGTCGCCTTTCCCGCATACGCGCAAGACAAGAAACCGGCCCCCGAGCCGCAGCAGAGAAAGCTGAGCAACGATGAGCGCAAGGAATATCTCGCGCTCAGCGACACCGTCGACGCCGTGGCGGCTGGCAAGCAGCCGGCCCCCGCCGACGTGAAGCTCACGTTTCAGAATCACTTCCTCAGATCGAACAAAAACGTGTACATCCCGTACATCCTCGAGGTCAGCGGGGGCACGCTGAGCTCCTACCCGGTCACGATGTACGTACGCGCCGTACGGAAGGGCGATCCGCCCCCGACGGGCAAGGGCATCGAGGCGAGCTGGCCGTTCGCCGACGTCTACTTCCTGACCGAAAAGAATCTGACGACCGCCGGCGACGTGGCCGAGCTCGGGCGCGCGCTGGAGCTCCCCACCGGCGACTACACGCTCTACATCGCGATGCGCGAGCGCCAGCCGAAGGATCGCAAACAGCAGCCGAAAACGGTCGTCCTGGCGCAGCCGCTCACGGTGCCCGACATGAACGCGGGCCTCACGACGAGCAGCGTCATCCTGGCGAAGGCGCTCGATCCCGCGCCGGAACAGCTCACCGCCCAGCAGCAGCTCGAGCAGCCGTTCACCATTTCGGGCTACCGGATCGTGCCCTCGTTCGGCGCCCCGATTCCCCAGGCGTCCGGCGAGCTCATGTTCGTGTTTTTCATCTACAATGAGGCTGTCGCCGCAAGCGGGAAGCCGGACCTGGACGTCGAGTATTTTTTCTATCGCGCAGCCGAAGAGAAGCCGTTCACGAAGCTTGCGACGCAGTCGTTCAACGCGACGACCTTGCCGGGACAGTTCGACTTGAGCCTGGGCCACCAGGTGTTTGTTGGCCAGGGGATTCCTGTGAAGGACGCGTTCAAGCCCGGCGACTATCGGCTCGAGATTAAGGTTACCGACAAGACCAACGGGCAGACGGTGACGCGGAACGTGCCGTTCACCGTGTCGTAGTTCGGAGTGCCGACCCTCCGGTCGGCGATGATGGGGCGGGGGATTATGATCCGATGGATCCCTGCGGCGGCGATCGCGGCGTTCGTGCTTGGCGGTCCCGCTCTGTACGCGCAGGCCCCCTCGAAGGAAGCCCGCTCCAACCGCGGCGCGTTCCCAGCCGGCAGCATCGAAGGCCGCGTGCTCACCGACAGCAACACGCCTGTTGCCGGCGCGATGGTCTCGGTGGTCGGCAGGACGACGGCCGCCGCGACAACGGATCGCGAAGGGCGTTACACGCTGCGCGATCTGCCCTACGGTCCCTATATCCTCAGCGTGCACTCGCGCGGCTACTTCAAGTCGCGCGGGCGCACGGTCCAGCTGACCACGGCGAAAATTTCCATTCCTGAAATTCAACTTCAGCTCGCCAGCGCGCGGAAAACACCCGTGGCGGCGGCCGATCCGGTGGCCGAAGCGACGGTCGTGCAGACGACGCAGCTTGCCGGCTTCGGCCTCCAGGCCTCGCAGCCGGCGAAGGTCGACGACACGGCCGCCGCGGCGCAGCCCGCATCGGTGGCGCCAGACGAGGCCACGGAGCAGGGGGAAACGGCATGGCGCCTTCGCCACTTGCCGCGCAGCATTCTGAAAGATGTGGCGGCCGATGCCGTATGGGCGGGCGAGGCCGACCAGGACGCCAGGTGGTTCAGCCGCCATTCGGCGGCGGCGCTGGTGCCTATCGCCTTCTTCAGCAACCTTCCGTTGTCTGGGCAGTTCAACTTGATGACGAGCGAGTCGTTCGATCGCCCGGGAGAAATTTTCGGCGAGCACGCGCCACGCGGCGTCGCGTTCGTGTCGGTCAACACGCAGGCCGCGGGCGGCGCGTGGTCGATGCAGGGCGCGATGACGCAGGGCGACCTGTCGTCGTGGATCGTCGCCGGTTCCTACAAGTCGATCGAATCGGCGAATCACGCCTACGAGCTGGGGATGGCCTACAGCACGCAGCGCTACGACGGCGGCAACGCGGCGGCGCTCGGCGCCATTCGCGAGAGCGCCCGGAATGTCGGCAGCGTCTATGGCTACGATGAGTGGACCGTGTCGCCGCGTCTCGTGCTTGGATACGGTACCGCCTACGCGCGCTACGACTATCTGGGCGGCAACGGCGTGTGGAGCCCGCGCGTGACCATCACCGTGCCCGTGGAGGGCTTCCGTGTCAAGGCGCTCGCGTCGCGCAAAGCGCTGGTGCCGGGGGCCGAAGAGTTCGCGCCGTCGATGACCGGCATGTGGCTGCCGCCCGAGCGCACCTTCTCGTCGCTCTCGTACGACGGGCGCTTCACGCCCGAGCAGGTTCGCCACCTGCAGATTTCGCTCGAGCGCGATCTCGCGTCGGGCGTCACGGTGTCGCTGCGCGGATTCGATCAGCGCGTGGAGAATCAGCTGATCGAGATGTTTGACGCGGTGGCCGGGCGCGCCGCGGCGGCGCGCGGTCACTACTACGTCGCGACCGCCGGCGACGTCGACGCGCGCGGCTGGGGCGCGGCGATGACGCACGAAGTGCCCGGTTACGTGCGAGGCACGCTCGAGTACACGGTGACGGATGCGGTCTGGGATCCGGCGTCTGACATGTCGATGGCGCGCGCCGTGCGAACGGTCCCCGTGACGGCCGGCGAGAAGATTCACGATCTCCAGACGTCGATCGAAGCGACGATTCCGCAGACGGCGACGCGCGTGTATGCGAAGTACCGCATGAACACCGCCTTCTGGAGCGGCGAGCCCGACCTCTCGATGCGATCGAGCGCGAACGGGCGCTTCAACGTGCGCGTCAATCAGTCGCTGCCATTCCTGCGCTTTTCCAACGCTGATTGGGAAGCGCTCGTCGATATCCGCAACATCTTCCGCGATGTCGAGGCGGACTCGTCGATGTACGACGAAGTCTTCGCCATTCGCGCCCCCAAGCGCATCGTCGGCGGCCTGCAGGTTAGGTTCTAAGCAAGTTTTCTCCTAGAATAGATTCAACTCGTTGGATTTTTAAGTCCATTGGGTTGGATTTTGTCTTTCTCCTTTCCGATAAGCCTCTGTAATGCAATAGATTATGGCCATATACGCAGGAAGCCCTTGGGGTATAGCGTTTGCAGTCTCAGCAGCGTTCCCCACATGGCCGTGACCCAATGAAAGAGCAGATCCATCGAACGCAGCGGCGTCCGCTGGCTGGCTGGGGTCTTTTTGCCCTGGTGGGAGTCCTCCTGTGCTTTGGCGCGCTGAATATCGCGGTACGCGCGACGTCGCACAAGCTCGAGGACGGCGTGTTGTGGGAAGCGCGCCCGGAAGGGCTCACCGCTGCCGAGGTGGCCGCGCGGGGCGGCGCGATGGCGGCAGGCATACGGCCTGGCGATGTGCTTGTCGCCATCGACGGCGCGTCGATTGAGACCGTCGATGAAGTGCACCACGCGCTCGGCGGCGCGACGCGGTCCGATCCGCTGTCGTACACCGTGCTTCGGCTCGGCGAGCAACAGATGCTCAACGTCGAGGTGGCACCGGTTCCCGGCGGCAATCCGACGCTCTATGTCGTCGGCGCCGCGATCGGCGTGTTCACGCTGCTGGTTGGTGCTTCCGTTCGCTTGCGGCGTCCGAACGATCCCGCGACCCTGCATTTCTTCTGGCTGTGCCTCGCGTTCTTCGGCACGCTCACGTTTTCCTACAGCCGGCTCGATCGGCTCGACTGGTATTTCTACTGGGCCGACGTGGTCGCGACGCTGCTGCTGGCGCCGCTGTTCCTGCACTTCACGCTCGTGTTCCCGGATCGTCCGGGCGCCTGGGTGCGCGGCGCGGGACAACGGCTGTTCGGGCTGCTGTATGCGCCTGCGGGCGTGCTGTTCGCGGCCCACGTCATCGCGGTGGGGCGCCTGCCGCGCAACACGCAGCTCTATTCGCGCATCCTCACGCAGCTCGATCAGAAAGAGCCGCTCTACCTGTCGGTGTTCATGATTGCAGGGCTGGTCGTGCTGACGCGCGCGATGGATCGCGTGCGGTCGGCGACCGCGCGCCGTCAGCTGCGATGGATTATCTGGGGCACCGCGTTCGGCGCCGGGCCCTTCGCCATCGGCTACGCGCTGCCGTACGCGCTGGGCCTGCGCGTGTCCTTGCCGATGGAACTCTCGGTCGTGCCGCTGAGCCTTGTGCCGCTCGCGTTTGCCTCGGCTCTCATCCGTTACCGCTTGATGGACGTTGAAGTCATCGTCAAGCGCAGCCTCGTCTACACCGCCGTCATTCTCGCGATCTTCACGATTTACGCGACGCTCCTGCGCGTCGCCGCGGAGCTGTTACCGGCCGCGGCCGAGCGTCACAACATGATTATCGCGATGCTCGCGACGATCGTGGTCGTGCTGCTGTTCAGCCCGGTCAAGAGCGCCATCCAGAACGCGCTCGACCGGGCGTTTTATCGGGACCAGTACGACTATCGGCGCGCGCTCGTCGGGTTCGCGCGCGACCTCAACAGCGACCTCGATCTCGATCGGCTCAGCGAGCGGCTGGTCGCGCGCATTCGCGACACGTTCGTCATCGATCGCATGGCCCTGCTGCTCGTCGACGAGGCATCGGGCGACTACGAGGTCATTCGCGCGGAGGGCTTTGGAGACCTGACGGTCTCGGGCCTGACGCGGCACTCGCAGATCGCCGCGAGCCTTGCCGGCGGCACGGCGCTCTCGCTCGACGATCCGCGGCTGCACGGCGCATTCCCCGCCGAGGAGCTCGCGTTCTGGCGTCTGCGGGGCGTTCATTATTTCGTTCCCTGCGTGTCGAAAGGCGGGACGAATGCGGTGCTCGCGCTGGGTCAGCGCGGTCAGGGCGAGCCCCTGAGCAGCGAGGACATGGGGCTGCTGTCGGCGGTCGGCAGCCACGTCGCGACGGCGCTCGAGAACGGACGCCTGTATCGGCAGCTCCAGCTCAAGGCCGGTGAGCTGCAGCGCCTGCAGGAGTTCAACGAGAACATCGTGGAATCGCTCGACAACGGCCTCGTCGTCGAAGACCTGGACGGGCGAGTCATCCGATGGAACCGGGCGCTGGAGGGCATTTACGGGATGTCGGCGATCGACGCCAGAGGGCACAAGCTCGAGGAAGTCTTCGACGGCCCGTTCGTGGAGGCGTTGCGCGCCGCGCAGCGCGATTCACCGAACGGCGCGTCGCTCTATCGCGTCCCGATGGCCGGGCGCGCGGCCAGGGCCGGCGAGCGTCTTCGCGTGAACATCGCGACCGCTCCGCTCAGGGCGCCGAGCGGGCAGTTCCACATGTCGACGGTCGGCAACATCATCATCATCGAGGACGTCACGGAGCGCGTGCACCTCGAGGAGCAGCTGCAGATTTCCGACAAGATGGCATCGGTCGGCCTTCTTGCGGCAGGCGTGGCGCATGAGGTGAACACGCCGCTGACCGGCATCTCGAGTTTCACCCAGATGCTTCTCAGCACTGCCGACCCGGACGATCCGAAGACGCGGATGCTCGAAAAGATCGAGCAGCAGACGTTCCGCGCGGCGAAGATCGTGAACGGGCTGCTCAATCTTTCGCGCTCGGGCGGATCGAGCTCGGACGAGAACGCGCCCGTCGATCTCAACGCCGTCATCAACGACGTCCTCTCGCTGCTCGAGCCGCAGCTGATGGTCAGCAAGGTCAAAGTGCGGCGCGAGCTGTGCCCGTCACCGGCGCTCGTCGCCGGCATCGAGCACAAGCTGCAGCAGGTCTTCCTGAATCTGTTTCTCAACGCGCGCGACGCGATGCCGAAAGGCGGATGGCTGTCGGTCGACACGCGCCTCGAAAACGGCCAGGTCCTCGCGGAAATCGGCGACACGGGCTCGGGCATTCCGAGCGAGCACCTCTCGCGCATCTACGACCCGTTCTTCACGACCAAGCTGATCGGAAAGGGGACCGGCCTGGGCCTGTCCATTACCTACGGCATCGTGCGCGAGCACGAGGGCACGCTGACGTGCCAGAGCGCTGTGGGCCAGGGCACGCGGTTCACCGTGTCGCTGCCGTCATCGATCGCGGCCGCGCGCCCCGGCGCGGCCAGGAATTAAGAGTGAGCATATGAAAAACAACGGCTCGATTCTCGTAGTCGACGACGAAGAAATCATGCGCGAGATCCTCGAGACCCTGTTGAAGGGCGAGGGGTATGCCGTGCGCCTGGCCGCCAGCGGCGAGGAGGGCATCGAGCTCGCCCGCAACATCCCGTTCGACGCCGCCGTCGTCGACGTGATGATGCCCGGCATCAACGGCATGACGACGCTCGAGTCGCTCAAGAAACTCGACGACGAGCTTGCGGTCATCATGGTGACCGCGTTCGCGTCGGTCGAGAACGCGATCACCGCTATGAAGCGGGGCGCGTTCGACTACATCACAAAGCCGTTCAAGAACGACGAAGTGCTCGTCGTCATCAAGAACGCGCTCGAGCGGCGGCGCCTGGTCAACGAGAACCGGACGCTGCGGCAGAACATACAGGAGCAGTACAGCCACTTCGACAACATCGTCGGGCGCAGCCCGTCGATGCGGCGCGTGTTCGACCTCATCATTCAGGCGGCCCCCAGCCGATCGACCATCCTGATTCAGGGCGAGAGCGGCACCGGCAAAGAGCTGGTCGCCCGCGCCGTGCACATGCATTCGCAGCGCAAGGATCGCGCGTTTGTGACGGTGAACTCCGGCAACGTGCCGCACGACCTTCTCGAATCGACGCTGTTCGGCCATGTGAAGGGCGCCTTCACTGGAGCGGTGTACCCCAAGAAGGGGCTCTTTGACCTCGCCGACAAGGGCACCATCTTCCTCGACGAGATCGGCAACATCCCGCTCGAAACGCAGGCGAAGCTGTTGCGCGTGATGCAGGAGCGCGAGTTCATGCGTCTTGGCGGCATGGAAGTCATCAAGGTGGACGTCCGCATCGTCGCCGCCACGAACGTCGATCTGAAGAAGACGATGGAGGAGGGACGGTTCCGCGAGGATCTGTTCTACCGCCTGAACGTCGTCAACGTGGTGCTGCCGCCGCTGCGCGACCGCAAGGATGACATCCCGCTGCTGATGCAGCACTTCCTCGAGAAGTACGGCGAGGAGAACCGCAAGCCCGACCTCGAGCTCGTGCCGGACGCGCTGGACATCCTGATGTCGTACGACTGGCCCGGAAACGTCCGCGAGCTCGAGAACGTCATCGAGCGCGCCGTCGTTCTTTCAACCGGCCGGCGCATCGGGCCCGATCTGCTGCCCGATCACATCGGCCGTCCGACGATCTTTCAGATGCCGCGCTTCGTCGTGCCGCCGGAAGGCATTTCGTTCAAGGACGTCATTACGGACTTCGAGAAGCGGCTCATCGAGTCGACGCTCGAGGCCGCCGGCGGCGTGCAGAAGCGGGCCGCCGAGCTGCTGCGCATCAAGCCGACGACGCTCAACGAGATGATCAAGCGCTACGACATTCGTCCGCGGAGAAAGCGTACGGAGTCGGCACGGGTGAATGGGCACGACGCGGCGGACCGCGTCGATGAGGCAGTGACCGTGCCGGAGTGATGTGAATTGGTAGATTGGCAGATTGGTGGATTGTGAGATTACGGCCTTCTTAATCTACCAATCTCCCAATCTCCCAATCTGCCAATTCGGATGATTACCTGACCTTCGCGATCATCCTGTCCAGTTTCCCGAGCACCACGTCCCATCTGTAATTCCTGCGGACGTAGTCGCGGCCTGACCGGCCCATCGCCGCTCTGAGATGGTCGTCGGCGACCAGCAGCTTCAGGCATTCGACGAACTCGTCGCGATCGCGATAGAACAGGCCGCCGTTGCCGCGCAGGCAATGATCGACCAGCACGTCGCTGCGCGCGTTGCAGAGAATCGGCGTCCCGACCGCGAGCGCCTCGAGCGCGATCAACGAGAGGCTTTCATAGGGCGACGGGCAGACGACGACCGTCGCTGCTTCCAGCGCGTGCAGACGCTCCTGCTCCGACAGCATGCCCGCAAAATTCACGAAGGGCTCTTCGGGCAGCGGCATCAACTTCAGTCCCATCAGCACCAGAGAGGCGTCTCCCCCGGAAGCCACGTAGGTGCTGAAGTACTCGATCAGCTCTTCACACCCCTTGCCGGGATCGATGCGTCCGCCGTACAACGCGAACGAGCCGTGGATGCGATGGCGCCGCTTGAAGCTCGCCCCTCGCGACGACACGTGCGATGGGAAGCGGCCGCTGTCTCCGCCGCCGCTGTCGTCGCCGTCCCCCTGAGCCGGTTCGGCCGTCTCGGCGTCGTTCCCCTGCGCCGCGGCGCGCGGGTAGGCGTGATGCGGAGGCAGATCGACGCCGCATCCCATCGTTTCCTCGATGACGGCGCTTCGTTCGAACGTCTGCGTGACGAATCGCCGCTCAGGCTCCGAGAGGTA
This sequence comes from uncultured Bifidobacteriaceae bacterium, assembly GCA_964356125.1. Lineage (GTDB taxonomy): Bacteria > Acidobacteriota > Vicinamibacteria > Vicinamibacterales > JAMQPK01 > JAMQPK01. The sequence continues at coordinate 20,527 of CAYHHH010000037.1, forward strand.
CCCGATCGCTTTCGGCAGGCGGAACACGTCGCGATAGAGGTCGAGATGGATCGCCGGCTCGTCGTGCGCGGCGGGGACGAGAATGCTGCGGCCCGGATCGATGTGCAGGCCGAGCACCGTCGGCGCGTAGAGATAGTTGTAGAAGATGAGGGACTCGTACTGCTTGTACTGGCGCTCCAGGTACTCGACGAGGCCCGGCGACCATGGTCCCTGCCGCTTCAGCCACTCCATTTCGTCGGCGGCCGTGTGCGGGTTCTGGAATATCCACTCGGAGTAGCGGGCGAAATCCGCGACGTCGCGCGTGTGCGAGTTGGCGAAGCGCCGGACCGTGACGCCGCGCACGCGGTCGGCGCCCTCGGCGTACTCGTTTTTCCAGGTGGCGTTGTCGCGCGCGCACGTCGTGAGGACGTCGACCTCGTGGCGCTCCGCGAGCCGCTCCGCCGTCAGACGGCACGCATATTCCGGTCCGCCGAGAATTTCTGTTCCGTATCGTTGAACGATGAAAGCGATCCGCACGTTGTAATCATGTGTATGCTAGCATTTGCCGTTTGCGTCTCGCACTTTCCCGTCACCTTAGGAAGTGGACCTACGCCCTGGTCGGGCGTGAAATCTCCCGAATCACCAGATATGCGGATCGCGTCGTTCATGTCGATCCGCTGCCCGGCGACACGGGTCTGCTGCTGGCGTCCATCGACGCGCCGCTGAAGCAGACCGCTGCGTCGGAGGGCCTCACGCCGGCCGCGCCGCAGTCCGACGCCGTCGACGTCATCCTCTTCAACGGAAACTTCAACCACTCGACCGATATTCAGGGTCTGCTCGAAACCGTGCGCCCGAGCCTCGGCCGGCGCGGACGCATCGTCGTCGCGCTCTACAACTGGTATTTCGCGTGGCTGTTCCGGCTTGCCGATCGGGTGGGCCTGCGCGAGGGACCACCCATCAGCACGTACATCACGCAGGCCGACCTGGAGCAGCTTGCGCAGCTCGCGGGATTCGAGCTGGTCCGATTGCGGCCGGTCGCCTATCTCCCGTGGCATTTTTTCGGGCTCGGGTCGCTGTTGAACGTGGTGATGCCCGCAGTTCCCGGATTCCGCTGGCTGTCGCTCGTCACCGTCGCGGTTCTCCGGCCGATCGTGGCGACCGGCCCCGAGCGCCCTTCCCTCAGCATCGTCATTCCTGCCAGGAACGAGCGTGGAAATATCGAGGACGCGCTGCGCCGCATGCCGGACTTCGGCGCCGCCACCGACGTGATCTTCGTTGAGGGGCACTCGAGCGATGGAACGTGGGAAGAGATCCAGCGCGTGATGTCGGCGTGGGACGGGCGCGGCGGATTGCGTGTCCGCGCGTTTCAGCAGGTCGGCAGGGGAAAAGCCGATGCCGTCCGGCTCGGTTTCTCCGAAGCGACGGGCGATGTGCTGACGATTCTCGATGCCGATCTCACGATGCCGCCGGAACGGCTCACGCGGTTTTACGACGCGTACTGCGCGGGCATGGCGGACTTCGTCAACGGCACGCGGCTCGTCTATCCGATGGAAGGCGAGGCGATGCGGTTTCTCAACCGGCTTGGCAACGTGTTCTTCGCCAAGCTGCTGAGCTTCGTGCTCGACGTTCGGGTCGGCGACAGCTTGTGCGGGACCAAGCTCGTCTCGCGCCGTGATTACGAGCGCTTCGTCAGATGGCGGCGCGATTTTGGCGACTTCGACCCGTTCGGCGACTTCGAGCTGCTCTTCCCGGCTGCGGTACTTGGTACCGGTATAATCGATATTCCCGTGTATTACCGGGCGCGGACGTACGGCACGACGAACATCCGGCGGTTCCGCGATGGTGCCATCCTGTTTCGGATGTCGATGACGGGACTTCTGCGAATCAAGTTCGGCAGTTAACGGGAGCACAGGTGCACGCCACTTCGAACGTGTTCGTCGCAGGGCATCGCGGCCTCGTCGGCTCGGCCATCGTCCGGCGGCTCGAGCAGGACGGATTGACGCCGTTGACCGCCACGCGCGACGAGCTCGATCTGCGCAACCAGGCCGCGGTCAACGATTGGTTTAGGGCGAATCGGCCCGAGACCGTCTACCTTGTGGCCGGAACGGTCGGAGGTATTCTCGCCAACAGCACGCGGCCGGCAGAATTCATCTACGACAACCTGATGATTCACGCAACGGTGGTGCACGCATGCCATCTCTACGGCACGCGCAAACTGCTGTATCTGGGCAGCTCGTGCATTTATCCGCGTGAGGCTCCGCAGCCGATGACGGAGGCGGCGCTGCTCGGCGGCCCGCTCGAACCCACCAACGAGTTTTACGCGGTTGCCAAGATTGCCGGCATCAAGCTGTGCCAGGCGTACCGCCGGCAGTACGGTCGCAATTTCATTTCGGCCATGCCGACCAACCTGTACGGTCCGAACGACAACTTCGATCTCACCAGCTCGCATGTGCTGCCTGCGCTCATCCGCAAGTGTCATGATGCGAAACTGTCGGGGTCGACGGATGTGTCGGTGTGGGGGAGCGGACGGCCGCGGCGCGAGTTCCTTCACGTCGACGACCTTGCGTCGGCCTGCGTCTTCCTGATGCAGAACTACGACGGCGAAGAGCACATTAACGTCGGTACCGGCGAAGACTTGAGCATCAGCGAGCTGGCGGGCATGATCCGCGACGTCGTCTATCCGCAGGCGCGGATTGTGTTCGATGCCTCCAGGCCTGACGGTCCGCCGCGCAAGCTGCTCGACGTGAGCCGGCTGCGCGATCTCGGCTGGACGCCGAGCCTCCCACTACGCGCGGGAATCGAATCGACCTATCAGTGGTTCCTGCGCCATCAAGCCGACGCGCGTGGGCTCACCGCGGACCTCCCGCGCAGCGAATTCAGAGCCTGACGCGGCACGTACACGACAGCGGCGGCAATGAGCGCCGCAAGCAGCGGCTGCACCGGGACCATGAAACGGCCCCCGGCACTGTATGTCATCGCAACGCTGAGAATGTTTCCGCAGACGATCAGCGCCAGTACCCACGCTCCCGGAAACCTCCACAGAATGAGCGCCGACACGGCAGCCGCGGGCAGCAGCCACCGCGAATAGACGTCGCGCCCGGGCTTCAGTTCCTGTTTCACGTGCAGCCACATCAGGTGAAGCACCTGGCCGGGATTCGCCATCATCCAGTTCAGCGTCAGCGTCTGCCGGTGCTTGGCCAGCATCACTTCGGACGTCACGATGTCGAGTTTGAGGGCGGCGATTTCGGGCCAGCCGTCACCGGGGTTCGAGGCCCAGTTACCCTGGCTTCGCAGCGCGCGCGGTCCGAAACCCATCGGCAGGTTGATGCCCCCCTGCGTACCAAGCGGCATGAACGCGTCCAGCACGACGATGTTGCGAATCCACCACGGGCTGATGACGACGATCGCCACCGCGAGGCAGATGGCCTTCGTCTTCCACGCCAGCTTCGAGCCGAACGAAAGATCTTTGCCCGGAAGAATTAACAGGATCGGCGTCGTGAGAATGAAGATGGTGCGTGCCGCGAGCAGCCCGCCCATCGCGATGCCCGACGTGATGGCGCGCCGGGTGGTCCATCCGTCACGCGCGTTTCTGACCCACGTCCATGCGAGCAGCGTCAGCATGAGCGTGGCCAGCGGCTCGGTCATGAACATCCCTGAATAGCGCGTGAGCTCGCGGCTCTGCAGAAGGATCGCGGCGGTAATGATTGCCGCCGGTACTCCTGCGAACTGCGCGGAAATGACGGCAGCTGTCGTCACGGCGCCGGCGGCCACGGCGCAATTGACGACGCGCCATGCCGTGAAGTCTCTGCCCATAATCCCGTACACGGCCGAGAGGAGAAACGGCATGGCCGGCGGGCGGTACGTCGTTGGGTAGAACTCGGACTGTCGGGTCAGCAGCAGGCGGTATCTCGGAATGCCCTCGTACGGCTTACGCCAACCCTCGTCGCTCCATAGATAACCGAAGCCGCGCCCATGCCAGAGGTTGTACGCAATCGCATCGTAGTCGTGGCCGTCGCCTGTCTCGGGCGGTTCGCGCAGCGCACCGCTCGTTGATGCACGCATGACGTAGATCCCGAACGCGGCGAGAAAGATGCCGGCGAAGACGGCCCTGCGAAACAGCGTGGTATTCATGCCTTCGGCAGCGCGGCCATCAGCGCGTCGTATTTGGCCATGATCGCGTTCCACGAATAGTTGGCGTCGACGTAGCGCTTGCCGTTGCGGCCCATCTCCTCACGGAGCCGGCGGTCGGCGAGCAGAAGATGAATGCACTCCACGAATTCCTCGCGAGTCGAATAAAAGAGCCCGGCATGACTGCGTCGACAGTGGTCGACCAGCACATCCGCGTGCGCATTACACAACACCGGCGTGCCGACGGCCATTGCCTCGAGCGCCAGCAGCGACAGGCTCTCGAACGGCGACGGCACCACCACGATCGTCGCGGTCTCGAGCGCGCGCAGGCGGTCGGCCTCCGACAGCAGCCCGGCGTATCGCACCCACGGGACATCGGGCAGCGGCATCAGCTTCGCGCCCATCAGCACGAGCGTCGCGGGTCCGCCCTCTTCCTTGTAGGTCTCAAAGAAATCCAGCAGCTGATCGCAGCCCTTACCGGCGTCGATGCGGCCGCCGTACAGCAGGAACGGACCTGCGGGCAGACCGCTTCGACCGGTGTCAGCCGTCTCGGTGCGGCCTCCCAGAAGATCGACGCCGCATCCGACTGTTTGTTCGGCAACCGCGCGGATGTCGAACGTCGCCTTCAGAAATGCTTTCTCGACTTCGGTGTTGAACGCGATCGCCTTCGGACGCGTGAACAACTCCTTGTAGATGTCGAGGTGAATCGCCGGCTCGTTGTGTGCGGTCGGCACAAGGATGCTGCGCTCGGCGGCGATGTGGAGGCCGAGCACGGTTGGCGCGTACAAGTATGTGAAGAAGATCACCGCGTCGTACGACTGCGCGTGCGCGCCGAGGTACTCGAGCAGCGGCGGGCACCAGGGGCCCTGCTGCTCGAGCCACCACATCTCATCCTCGCGCGTATGCGGGTTGTGGAAGATCCATTCGGAGTAGCGGTTGAAGGCCTCGATATCCCGTGTCTCCGCATTCACGAAGCGCCGCACGGTGACGCCGTTGATGCGCTCGCTGCCTTCTGGATACTCATTCGCCCAGGTGATGTAGTCACGCGCGCAGGTCGTGAGCACGTCGACGCCGTGGTGCGCGGCCATACGCTCCGCAATCAAGCGGCAGTGATACTCCGAGCCGCCGAGAATCTCTGTGCCGTATCGCTGGACGACGAAGGCAATGTTCACTGGGTGTGAGGCTAGAAGCCCGAGATGACCGACGCGAGCCGTTGTTGAATCACGGGGTCCCCGAAATCCTGAAGCCGCCGCCGCTGTCCCGCGAGCACTTCTTCGCGCGGGCTTTCCTCGAACGCGAGCATGCCGAGCAGCTCGGCGGCGTATTCCAGGTCCTTCGGCGCAAATTGCACGCCTGCGCCCCCGAGCGTGTCGGGAACCGCCGCTGCGCTGTACGCCAGCACCGGCACGTCCATCGCCATCGCCTCGACGAGCGGAACGCAGAACCCCTCGTGCTCGCTCAGCGAGATGTAGACGCTTGACGCCCTGTAGTAGGCGGCCAGCTCGACGTCCGGCACGGGTCCGGTGAAGATGAAACGGTCCTCCAGCATCTTGTATTCGGACAGCAGCGCGCGAATGGTCGCATAGTACTGCGGCACGACATCGTACCGGCCCACAAAAATGAAGCGGTAGTACGCGTCGACATAGCGCTTGTACTGCTCGGCAAGCCGGATGTGGTCCTCAATCTTCTTGTTCGGGGCGATCCTCCCGACGAACAGAAAATTCACGAGCCCATCGTCGAGGATATCCTCGAGTACCGGATGCGGCGGCGCCTTCGTCAGCCGATCGGTATTCACGGCAATCGGCAAAACTCCGGTGTTGGCGAACCCGAGCTCCTCGAGCTCCTGGCGGTTGTACTCCGAATCTCCCAGCGCACGCTCCGACGCGGGCGCCAGGCGGACGAGCTCCTCTCGGGCGATCGACGCCAGCCTGAACAGCGCCGGCGCGTACGGGGCAAAGAACCGGGCCGGTGTGACGTTGTGGTACTGCAGCACGCGCCCGTGCGGCAGCGCGGCGAACGCGTCGGACATCGGTGACGGGAGGGCGTAGTGAAAGATGGTGACGTCGCCGCGCTTCGATGCAGGATCGGAAAACGGCCGGATCTCGTGGCGGAGATCGTCGTCCATCGTGAGCGCGAAGATCTCAGAGTCGTGGCCCATCGCGCGGAGGAGATCGCGCATGCGCCGCGAGCTGTCACCAATCGCATCGCCCGTGTGGGCCGCCGGCACCCACTGGTTGACGCGCATCAGCGCTTTTCCTCGACCAGCCCGGTTGTCGATTCGGGATTCTCGGGCAGCCCGCGGAAGATCGCCGGCCGGTACTGCTGCAGCTCGAACAGCTCTTCGGCGAGCCGCACCTGATCCCAGAAATCCCACGCGACGGGCGGCGCGGGCTTTCGGGGGCTCTCGAGCACCTGGTCGATGTGCCGCAACAGCGTGCCGTCGAAGTCCTTCGCCCGCAGGCGTGCGAGCGCCTGCTGCTGCGTGTCGACGATGCGATCGCAGAGTGCGGTGTCGTCGAGAACGGCGTCGATCAGCGCGGCGACTTCCAGCGGCTCCTGCGTCGTATACAGCACGCCGGCGCCGTCCATGGTCGCCGGCACCGCGCTTGCGGCGTACGCGAGAACCGGAATCTGCTTGTAGAACGACTCGACGATCGGGACGCAGAAGCCTTCGTGCGCGCTCGCGCACAGGAACAGGTCGGCGATGTCGTAGTAGGCCGACAGCTCCGCGTCGGAAACGTGAGCGGCGAAGTGGACATTCGTGACGCCGAGCCGGGACGCCAACTGGTGCAGCATCGCGAGGTATTTGTCGAATCCGCCGTACGACCCGACCAGCAGCAGGCGCGAGCGCGGATTGAAGTGGCGCTGGTACGCATGGAAGTAGCGGATGACGTCTTCAATGCGCTTGTTCGGGATGATGCGGCCGACAAACAGGATGTTCGTCCAGTCGTCGTCGTATTCCCGCGCGATCAGATCGTTTGGCGGCAGATCGAGATGCTCGAAGTCGGGCACGACCGGCAGCACGCCCGTCGGGTTGAACCCGAGCGCCTCGAGCTCGCGGCGATTGAACTCGGAATCGCCGAGCGCGAGATCGACGCGAGCCGGATAGATGCTCAGCTCGCGCCGTCCCTTGAAGCACTGCTCGACGAGCTGCTCGTGCACGTCGACGAAGAACTCGGGCGGCGTGATGTTGTGGTACACGAGAATCTGGCGATCGGGAAGCGCGTACGTGATGCGCGATGCGCGCGATCCGATCGAGAAGTGGTGAATCAGGATGTTCGACGGGTCGCTCTCCTGGATCAGGTCGCGGTAGTCGCGCGTCTGATCCTCGAGACGGGGATCGGCGGTCTGGATGAAGATGTCGGACTCGAATCCCGCGCCGCGCAGCACGCGCTGAATGCCGAGCACTTCATGCCCGATGGCATCGCCGTATCCGAGCGTCGCGAGCACCTGGTGTATTTTCTGCGTGTTCAATTCAGCACCGGCCCGAATGGCAGCTCAGCCAGCACGTCGTTGGCGGGCCGCAGGATTGTGCGCCGCTTCGCGAGCCAGCCCGGCTCCGGTTCCATTCCCCTGGGGGACGCGCCTCTCGCGTCGTCTTCCTTCAATCGGGCGAGGATGTCGAGATACTTCTGCTCGATCACCGGCCACGCGTACTGCTGCTGGAAGAACTTGCGTCCGTTCGCGCTGAAGGCGGCGTTCAAGCCGCGGCTTTCTGAAATCGCCCGAAGCGTTTCGGTGAACTCCGCCTGCGTTTCGTAATACAGCCCCGCCTGGCTCCGGATGCACTGGCCCCGCAGCACTTCACATTTGCCGTTGGCGAGCACCGGCTTGCCAAGCGCCCACGCTTCGAGCGCGACCATCGAGAGGCTTTCATAATACGACGGCATCACCAGCAGATCGGCAGCCGCCAGCGCGTCGAACTTGTCCTGGTCGTCCAGAAACCCAAGATGATGGATGTGCGGATGCTCGGGAATCGGCAGCATTTCCTTGCCGATCAGCACGAGCTGCAGCCCTTTCGGCAGCGCCGGTATGGCCGTGAGGAAGAATGTGAACAATTCGTTGCAGCCCTTGTTCCGGTCGATGCGCCCCACATACAACGCGAAGCGCCCTGCAATGCCGTACTTCTGGCGGAACCGCTCGGCCTGCGGCTTGAGTGGAATCTCGGAGCCGATGCCGACCACTACGCCCGGCACGTCGTGGTTGTTCGAGACGGTCTGGATGAGCCGTTTCTCTTCGGGGCTGTTGTACATGAGCGCCCGCACGCCGCGGAAGATGCGCGGCGACAATGCGAGGCCGATCGCTTCGTCGCGCTCCGCTGTAGGCACGAGGATCGCGCGCGACGGCAGCGCCTTCGCGCCATGGTACGAGTGATAGTAGCGATAGCTGAAGAAGAAGACGTAGTCGTATCCCGCGTCCGCGGAGCGCAGATGCCGCAGGAGCGCCGTGCTTTTCGGCCCTTCGGCGTCGAGCCACTTCATCTCGTCGAGATGCGAATGCTGGTGATTGAACACGCGATCGGACCAGCGGCCGAACACGTGCGGATCGCGCGCGTGATCGACCCGAAACCGGCGCACCGGCACGCCGTTCACCACTTCCGTGCCGGGCGGATAGTCATCCCGCCACGTCACGTAATCGCGCGCGCACGTCGTCAGGACGTCCACGTCGGCGTGCTGCGACAGGTGCTCGGCGACATAGCGGGCATGCAGCTCGGCGCCGCCGTTGATGTCGGCGCCGTAGCGCTGCACCACGACCGCGAGCTTCACTGCGCTGAGGGATCCGGCTCATCGCCGGAATCGTCCCTGTCGGGCCCGTCGTTCGGACCGTCGCCGAAATCGGTGTCCGAGCCTTCGTCCATGGCTGCGTCTCCCGTGGGGTCGCCGTGAGGCGGCGTCGCCGAATCCTCGGGTGACGCGAGCTCGGTGGGCGCGCCACCTGCGGCCATCGCGTCGCCAGGCGTGCGCCCGCGGCCGCCGCGGCGTCCACGACGCCTGCGGCGCCGGCGGCGCGCGGTGTTGGACTCGGTCGTCGAGTCAGCGGCACCTGCCTCGACCGAAGCCGAGGGGCCTGTCCCGAGCGAAGCCGAGGGACTCGCACTGGCCTGTGCGTCGGCCGGCTGGTCAGGCGCCGGCGGCGGGGCAGGCCGCGGCTGTTGTTGATGGGGCCGCTCGTCCTGCGGCGGCCGTGGCCGCGCCTGTTGTGGCTCGCGCGCCGGTCCCGTGCCGGGACGATACTGGACGACGGTTTCCAGCGCGCGCGCGCGCCGCTCGTCGAAGTCCATCCGGCTCGACAGCGATTCCAGCCGCATCTTCAGATTCCGATTCTCGATGCCCACGCGCGTCAACTCGAGCACGAGGTTGTGCACGAGCTCGTAATACAGCACGTCCACTTCATCGCGCTGCTGCGCCTTGTGCCGCAGAAACTGAACCTGCGCTTCGAAGAGCGCGTTGATGCCCGACTGTTTATGGATCGCGTGAATCAGCATGTTCGGGTTGAAGAACAGCTTCAGAATCGGATTCAGCAGGCGGCGCATCGTCCGCAGGATGCCGCGATGCGTGCCGTACAGCATCTCGGCGTCGAATCCGGTTCGCAGCTCCTGGTCGAGCTGAAACGCCTCGAGCTTCGTATCGCGAACCCGCCGGAACTGCTCGACAAGATCCGAGCGGACTCCTTTCGGATCCAGAAAGCGCTCGAGCTTGACGCTTGCCAGCTCTTGAATCTGCTGTTCGGTGTAGTCGACGCCCCGCTTCGACTCAATCCGCGCCCGAATCTGGCGCATGATCTGCTCGACATCGACCGCATCGGTGCGAATGTTGAAATCTGCCATATTCACCTGATACATGAAGGGGTAAGGGGCAAAGGGTAAGGGGAAACAGCACGCGCGGCATGCGCGTTCATTTCCCCCTCGCCCCTGCTCCCTTGCCCCTGTTGAAATGCATGCCGAACTCGGGCGCTTCCTTCAGGCACGTCCCCAGAATACCGATGGATCGGATGAGCGCGCGCATACCGGTGCGCTCGACTGTTGCCTGGCTTCCGAAGTTCGAGTACCCATTCTCGTCGGCCACCGCCGACTCCCATCCGCGAAACAAACGGCCCCATGGGCTCGCCAGCACTTCGCGCATCAGCGCCTTGGCCTTCAGCGGATACCAGAAGCTGTCGTGATAGACCACGCTGGCGACGTATGCCCACGGCGCGAGCACCGTTTTCAGTGACCATTCCACCGGCTTCCGCAGCGGACCCCAGTAGATCTTGTGCTGCATGCGCGAGGCGAACGTCATTTTCTTGAATGGGCCGTCGAAGCGCCAGTTCTCGGCTCCCGCGTCCTCATCGCCCACGATCTCGATGTCGCGCGGATCGCCGCAGCCGAGCCCGCGCTCGTGCGCGAGACGGATGAACGTGATCGACAGCGGGTCCATGCCCATGAGCCTGGCCGCGATCGCGTCGATCGCGACCTGATCGGCGCTCGCGAGAATCACGTTCTTGACGCGCGGAATCATGCAGCGCGGCCCCGGGCCGTCGCCCGCGAACGTGCCGTCCATCACCGCGAACACGCCGCGGTGGATCTTCTGCTGAATCATCAGCAGGTCGACGAGCGTTTCGTGGATCACCGGGTGCGTCCAGTGGCGGCGTTCGTTCAGCAACCCGCCGAACGCGTTCTTCATGGCGCCGGTCATCGTCGTGAAGACGTGCGTTTTCACCGTCGGCAGGTGAATGATGTTCTCGCCGATGAAGCGGCGCGGAATCATGAACCCCTGCGGATACACGTCGTTGAGGCAGAGAAAATCCTTCGTGAGATCGCCGACGGCGTCGTGGATATTGATCCACTCTTCGCCCTCGTAGATATGCAGGTTCCGCAGCCCGTGCGCTTCGACGACCGGCAGCTGCTTGTTCTCGCGCTCGCCGAGGTGTGCGTCGATGACGACGGTGCGGTTGTGGCAGGCGTGGATGAGATCGGGCGAGTAGCCGTCCTTCTTCATCGCGCGGATCACGCCGTCGAGCTGCCACGGGGTCGTCGAGCTGCCCGGAAAGAAGAAATGCCACGAAATATTGACCTTCAGAGCCGTGTCGACGTCTTTCGCGATGACGTCCTGGTAGTTGGCGAGGTTCAACAGCCGGTGGTAGTCGTGCAGGACGGTCTCGGGCCTCGTCCGGAGAATGGCAACGCGTGCCTGGGGCATTGCCACGATTTTACTGGTAAATGATGAGGATCACCGAAAGCGCCCAAAGCCCCACGCAGACGAGGAGCGGACGGTCGTTGACGACCAGCTCCGCCGGGCTTCCGCCTTTGTCGCGGCCGTGGACGAGGTACAGATAGCGGAAGATGCCGTAGAGCGGAAACGGGATGGTCAGACTGAGCAGATCCGTCCCGAATTTCGACGTCGTTTCAGGGCTGACTGTATAGAACGCGTAGGCAATCAGCGTCGACGCGGTGACGACCGAAATCATCTGGTCGAGCAGGTACGGCGTGTAGTCGCCGAGAATCGGCCGGTGATCGATGGCCTTCTCGGTCAGCAGCGTCAGCTCGTGCCGGCGCTTGCTCAGCGCGATGAACAGCGCGAGGAAGGTCGTGCAGACGAGCAGCCAATGGCTGATGGGCACCGTGATGGCCGCCGCGCCGGCCGCCGCGCGCAGTGTGAACCCCGCGGCGATCGTGAGCACGTCGAGAATGACGATGTGTTTCAGAAGGACTGAATAGGCAACGAGCAGCACTAGATAGCCGGCGGCGATCTGAAAGAAGTGCCGGCCCAGTCCCAGTGCCACGATCATCGCCGCAACGCCAAGGACGGCCGCCGCCACCAGCGCGATTGCCGGACTGAGGGCGCCGGATGCGAGAGGCCGATGGGCTTTGAGCGGATGACGCCGATCCTGCTCTCGATCGAGCACGTCGTTGACGAGATAGACCGTGGACGAGAGCGCGCAGAACACGAAGAATGCGACGACCGCGTTGACGACCGCGTCTGTGTCTGTGAGCCGTTGCGCGAAGACGAGGGCCGCGAAGACGAAGAGGTTCTTCGTCCATTGACCCGGGCGCAATGAAACCAGGAGATTGAGGAGGACGGGGCGTGGGCCCAGATTGCGTGACATCCGAAGCGGAAGGACTTACAGTCCTCCCGCTCCGGCAAACTTTCTCTGCTGAAAACACTCTTTGCAAAACACGGGGCGACCCTGAGTTGGACGGAACGGAACGGTCGTTTCCTTGCCGCATGCCGAGCATGTAGCCGTCGTTTCGACTCGCTCGCGAATGCCGGGCGACGCGGCCCGGGCTGCCCGCTTGGCCTTGCACGCCTTGCACCGTTTCGGCTCGTTCTTGAAGTTCTTGTCCGCAAAAAAGAGCTGCTCACCAGCCGTCCACACGAACTCCGCGCCGCAATCCACGCAATTCAGGATCTTGTCTTGGAACTCCATCGTGTCGCCCCTTGCTCGCGCCCTTTACTCTGCGTCGCGTCGCATTTTCTTGCGGTTACGTTTGCGCGCCAGCGCCTGTTTGGCCCTGCGCTTGTCTCCGGGCTTCAAGTAGAAAGAATGCTTCTTGATATCCTTGATGATATCTTCCTGCTGAACCTTCCGTTTGAACCGCCGGAGAGCACTTTCGATCGATTCCCCGTCCTGCACTTTTACGTCCGCCACGTTTGATGACACCCCCTCAACTCGGGCGATCGTGACGACTGCTGACGTGTCATCACGCGGTCTTGCATAACGATTGTGTTACGCTAATTCGGGACTGCGAATCTTAGGCGCAAAGCTGCAGCCCCGTCAACGAATTAGTCCTGCATTTTAACCCTTTTATATCCAAGAGTTTACTGTAAAACGTGGGTTCCACGAGAGTTCTGGTCATCGGCAGCGGCGGGCGCGAACACGCGCTGGTGTGGAAGCTGGCGTCCGAGCGCGCCGTCTCCGACATCGTGTGCGCACCTGGAAACGCCGGAATCAGCAAGCTGGCGAGATGTATTCCTGTCGATCCGGCCGACCCGCATGCCGTGGCCGCGATCGCTCACCGCGAAGAGATCGACTTCACGATTGTGGGTCCCGAGCTCCCGCTGAGCCGCGGTGTCGCCGACGTGTTTGCCGAGGACGGCAATCTCCTCTTCGGACCGACGCAGCGCGCCGCGCGCCTCGAGTCGAGCAAGGTGTTCGCCAAGGAGTTCATGCACCGTTGTCACGTGCCGACCGCGCGCTATACGTCGTGCGACACCGCGGCTCACGCGATCGCGGTGCTGCGAAGCGGCGAGTTCGGATTTCCGGTCGTGTTGAAGGCCGATGGCCTGGCGGCCGGCAAAGGCGTTGTCATCTCGGCGGATCTTGCGGACGCGGAATCGCAGGTGCAGTCGATGATGGTCGACAAGCGCTTCGGCCATGCCGGCGCCCGCGTGGTGATCGAGGAGCTGCTCGTCGGGCGCGAGGCGTCTTTCTTCGTGCTGAGCGACGGCACGCGCGCGCTGCCGCTGGGGTCCGCTGAAGATCACAAGCGCGCTCTCGACGGCGACGCCGGCCCGAACACCGGCGGTATGGGCGCCTACGCGCCCAGCTCCCTCTTCGATGCGGCCACGCAGTCGCGTGTGATGAGCGAGATCGTGTTCCCAGTACTCGAAGGCATGCGTAGCGAAGGCAGCGAGTTCCGCGGTTTCCTCTTCGTGGGACTCATGCTCACCGCAGACGGCCCGAAGGTCATCGAGTTCAACGTCCGGTTCGGCGACCCGGAAGCGCAGGTCATTCTGCCGATGATCACAGACGAAGTGTCGACGCTGCTGATGAGCGCGGCGGCCGGCGAGCTCGAGACGCCGAAGGTGTCGCTCGACGCCGATCCGCGCGTCGGAGTCGTCCTGGCATCAGGCGGCTATCCGGATACGTACGAGACTGGCAAAGTCATTCACGGTGTCGACGCGGCCGAGGCGATGCCCGGCGTCAACGTGTTCCACTCGGGCACGGCGAAGCGCGGGTCGGAGATCGTGACCGCGGGCGGCCGCGTCTTGACGGTCGTGGCGTCGGGCAGCGATTATCGAGATGCCATCGGCCGTGCGTACAAGGCCGTGGATAAAATCAGTTTCGAAGGTATGCACTACCGGAAGGACATCGGGGCGAAAGCATTAACCTAGACTA
>CAYHHH010000038.1:0-16313 GCA_964356125.1 uncultured Bifidobacteriaceae bacterium
GCGAGATTATCAAGCACACCCTACATAACGAGCGCGAACCGCACAGCATACCAACATACCTGCACCGATGCCCAGATGATTGCAATGCCACAGAACACAGCCCAGTAGTCAAACTTCTCCCAGAAGGTGAAATGTACGAATCTGGGCCGCAGACCGAGCCCAACCAACCACCGCAGGTGGGCGATCAACTCGAAGACATCGCGCGGCTGCGGCACCATCGACGTCGGGCCCCAGAGAATCCCCAGATCTTTCCCGATGAACAGGCGTTGGCCGACTCGGCCCAGGTGGATCACAAACACCGCGATCATCACGGTTGCGCAGAAGCGGTGAATGAGTCCAGCGGCATGGAACCCGCCAAGGATGCGGGCAAGGCCCGCCGCCCACGGCTCGTAGCTGAAGAGCAGCGGCATGCCGGTAAACGCCAGTCCCAGGAAGCTGAACATCAAGAAGCCGTGCAGCACGCGGTCCGTACGGCCGAACCGCCGGTAATGGGTCGGCGGCGCGGTCGCCAGAGTGCCGCCGGTCATAGCGCATCCCCGGCAGAGCCGTCGTTGTCCGGTCCGCGGAGCCGCGCGCTTGCCTTCAGCTGCATCCCACGGCCGAACCATAACGCGGTATGGATGCCGAAGAAGGTGAACACGCTCGCCAGCAGCAGCTTCATGAACAGCGACACGTAGAACAGAGACGGATTGCGCGCCCGGTTCGACGGGTCGGCGTGCGGGTCGTATTGCGCGAAACTCTCGGTCGCCGCCGAATGACATTTCTGGCACGTCTTGACGCGATTGGCGTCGTTGACCATCGAACGCGGATCGGCCTTCGGGACGATGGTGTGCGCGCCGTGGCAGTCGGCGCACGACGCCACGCGCGAGTAGCCCAGCGCCGTCACCTGCCCGTGAAACGTGTCACGATAGGTCTTGATCGATTCTTCGTGGCAGGTCCCGCATTCCTCGATCACTTCGACCTTCCACCCCTCGACGTCTGTTCGCGAGATGTCGTGCGCGGTATGGCAGCTCGAACAGACCGGAGCCAGCGGGCTGCCCTCCTGCACGCGCGCTCCGTGAATGCTCTTCCAGTACTCACGCACAATCCCGTCGTGGCACTTGCCGCAGGTCACAGGCACGGTCTCGCGGTACACGCGGCTCGTCGCATCGCTCTTTCGGCGGATGTCGTGGGTCCCATGGCAGTCCGAGCAGGTCGGCGCCACCGCCAGCCCGCTGCGGACGAGCGCCTTCCCGTGGATACTGTCCCTGAACAACTCCACGACGTTGCCGATCTGGATGTTACCGCGCTTGATGATCGCCTCGTCGCCGTGGCAGCGGCCGCATGTGTCGAGCAGCTTCGAATGGTGCGTCCGTGATTCCGGATCGGCCGATGCCCTGATGTCGTGTGTGCCATGACAATCACCGCACGTCGCCGCCGTCAGGTTCTGGCCCGACCGCCGCGCCTGGGCGTGCACGCCGGTCTCGTAGGCCGCGACGGGGCCGTCGTGGCAGGACGCGCACTGCGCCTTCTTCAGCGTGTCTGGATGGGGAAATTCGGTGAGCGTGGCGAGATCGGCGTGGCAGTCAACGCACGCCGCCGCGCCGTGCAGGGAGGCCGCGAGTGTGGGCGCATTCACCGCAACGGGCGACCCGTTCGCGCGCCTGGCGTCGGCATCGCCGTGACAGGCGAGACAATCGTCGTTAGCCGGCGGTTTCGGCGCTGCCTGCCCTGCGCCGGCAATGGCCGCGACACCCAGGACGAAGCAGGCGGTCGTCACATAGACGCGGCAGAGGGGGCGCATGACGACTCCCAGAGCCAATCGTCGAGCGCTACTTCTTGAGCGTCATCATGTACGCGACGAGCGCGTCCACGTCTTCTTTCGGGAGGGTGTACGCTCTCATGACGGGCTTCCGCGGTGCCTTGGTTTTCGCGGTCATGCCCTTCGCGTCGACGATCCACTCACGGAGCTCTTCGGCCTTCAGCTTGGAGGCCACGCCGTCGAGGGGACCCTTCTTGTTACCCGTGTCTCCAATCGAGTGGCACATCGAGCATTTCTGCTCGGCGTACACCTTCACGCCCTGCGCAACCTTCGCATCCTGCGCCGCCGCCGGGGCAGCCATGACCGCACACAACGCCACACCGGCCATCACCTTGAACATAGACGCTCCCTTGGTCCGAACGACGAAACAGGATACACCGTCATTGGCTACCACCGGTAGACCATGCGGCCCCAGACGGTGTTTGCCGTGTACGGGCGATACAGATAACCGAGCAGCACCGCCTGTCCGCGCGCGAGCTCGGGATTCGCTTCCGCGTCCAGCGTGAAGTCGGTCACCCGATACTGCTCGTACCACCATGACACGCCGACGCCGATGTGCGACGTCAGGGCGTACATCATATCGACGGTTCCCCGCCCGAGCTCGCTCTTCACCATCGGGAGCGCTGTCGGCGGCGGCAGCGCCGTCGTGATGACCGTTTCTTCGGGCAGCGTGCGATTGGGGACCGCCCCGGCGATGTACTCGTAGAGCGCACGCGCGCGGTTGAAGTCATAGCCGAATTGCAGATCGAGCTTCTCGGCGATCTGATTCACGCCGGCGTTCACAATAATCGAGTGGACGCGGTCGGTGCCTTCGGCCGACCAGTTCCGTGCCGGGTTGAGGAAATCCGCACCAGGGTTGGCCTGCCGCGATCGGTTCAGCGCGTTGTAATGCTCGTACGAGTAGGACGCGCCGAAGGTGACCTGATCCCGCGGAGCCGCATCCATGCCGAAGCTCACGACCTGGTGCGTGTTGTCCCGCAGCCCGAACAGGCTATCGAGCGCCACCGATGTTTGCGGCAGCTCGAGCCGGTAGTCGTCCTTGCCGGCCGCCAGCGACGCATAGAACGACAGCACGCCGTTCGGCGTCACCGATCCCAGCACCGTCACACGATTGCGATCGCGCGGCGCGATGTCGAAATGCCGCATACCCGGCTGCTCGCTGATGGCGGCCAGCTCGAGCTCCCCCTCCTCGATCCCTTCGCCGCGCCGCTCGGCGTGCTCGAACTTCGTGCGCAGCGAAAACCATCCGCGCCCGACCGAATCGAAGGTCACGCGGACGACGTTTTCGGTGGTCGATTCGAAGATGCGGTGCGTGCGGTCTTCCCCAAGGCGCGAGTAGCCGACACCGGCCGTGGCAAAACGCGACGCGTTCATTCTGAGGTCCGCATCCAGGGTACGCCGCACCACGCCGTAGGCCTCGGTGTGCACACCCGTGGTCACGGCCGAGGGCGCGTTGTCATACGCCACCCGCTGGGTCATGGGGAACGCCGGGGTCCGATTGTCGTAGTCGTACGACCGATAGCGGACGCTCACATCGGCGTAACGGGTGGGCCGCGAGATGAACGTGAGATTCACGGCCGTCGTGCGGGCCTCGCCGTTGACGCGATCCCGCGCCAGAGGAGCGACCGTGTTTGCCGAGTTGATCGTCTGGGGCATCAGCGCATCCCCGGCGTCCTTGAGTTGTCCCATCGAGACATACGCGGTCGCCCGCGATTTTCCCGGCATTTTGACCGAGGCCATGCCGTTGACCGAGATAAACGAGTTGCTCGGCGGCAGCGACGCCCGCCCTCTCGACGGCGTTCCCGCGATGTCGGTGATGCGGAACGGGTTGTCGAAAGTGACGGTCGTGTTCTCGTTGTGAAAAAACGATCCGGCATAGCCGGCCCGCAGCATGACGCGGCCTTGCGAGTACTCGGCGCCCGCGTCGACGTCCGCGAGGCGATGGTTGATCGGCGCGGGCATTTCCACGAGACTGCTATGGCCGAAGCTGCCCCCGTAGGGGAGCGTGCCCTGGCGATCGGTGTACTGCACCGTGCTCGTGATTGTGAGCGCCGGCGTCGCCATGTATTCGAACTGGCCGAGCCCTCGATGACGCCGCGATTGCGTCGTGAACTCGCGGGCATTACTGTTGAAGGTCTGCAGGATGGACGCCGGTGTCGTCTGCACCTGCGATTGAAGGCTGTCGGCGATCGTCAGCACACCCTGCGGGTCGTCGAAATCTTCCGTGAAAAGCGTTTTCGTCGTCCGGCTCAGCAGCATGGGAATCTGATCCCACATCGCGTAGCCCTTGAACTTGCCGGGCCTGATGAACTTGCCGTCGAAGCGCTGGTCGCGGCGTCCGACGTTATCGGCACCAAGGGCCATGACCCACCCATTCGTCTCGCGGTTCAGCCGAAGTTCGCCGAGGAACGCACCGTCTCCGAGATCGCGATAGCGCTCGTAGCGGGCAGGCTCACCCTTGACCGATGTCCCTCGCACACCAAAGTCAATGAAACCGCCATTCGGCCCGGTGCCGAGCGCGACGACTTCCGGCGGCGTGGCCGTTTGCGCGCCCGCGATGACCGGAATGAGCACAAGCGCGGCGATGGCAACTGCGTGTGAGATGCGCATGTCAGGTTTCTCCTCGCTCATCGAGTGAACCGTTCGCCGCTCGGATGATTCGATCCGTGAATCGCCGAGTGACAGGTCACGCACGACCTGGCGAAGATTCGGATACTTGGGTTCGCACCAGCCCCCACGACGGCTGCATCGTAAATGGTGCTTGGATGGCGCGTCGCAACATGACACCGCTGACAGAGGATGGGCGGCTTGGCGACGAGCATGCGCTCGTTCGACGAGCCATGCGGGTCGTGGCAGGTCACGCACCCGTCGCGGCTGGGCGCGTGCTCCCAGAGGAACGGGCCGCGCTTATCGGCGTGACACGAGGTGCAGGTCTCCCCGATGGAGTCACCCTTGCGCAGCAGCCGCACGTTGGTCGTGCCGTGCACGTTGTGGCACGTGGTGCACTCGAGCTTGCCCTCGCGCACCGGCATGTGGCCCGATCGATCCAGCTTGGCGATCTTGTCGCGATGACACGACGCGCAGACGGCGGCCTGCGTCTTTTCCTTCAACTGTTTACTGACCGACTTGTAGTTGTGCACGCTGTGGCACGTGGTGCACGACAGCTTTCGCGAATCGTGCTGGCTGCCCTCCCAGAATGCGTGCTCGCCGCGGTTGTGACACGTGGCGCACGTGGCACTCACGTCGTCAGGTGACATGTTGTCGAAATTCTTCACAGGAAACGCGGCCGGGTCGTCGACGTGCCTGCTCCCGCCGCCGTGACAGCTTTCGCAGCCCTGCTTGGAAGCCGGCGATCGCGGATCGGCCACGCGATGATGCGGGCTGCCCTCGTAACCTTTCAACTGCTCGGCGTGGCACTCGAGACACTTCGCTTCGCCGACGTAGCTCTGTCCCTCGGCCGCTGCTCCCGGCGCCGCCTTGAGGGGCGCCGTCGCTTTCTGATTTTGTGGAGGTGGAGTGCGTTGCTGAGGCGCCGCGCCCCCCAGCGCGCTGGCGACCGCCGTGACCCACAGGGCCACTGCCACCATCAGCCACGTTCCTGCGCCCACTTTCGGGATGTGTGTGCTCATCGATCACTCTCCAACCCGCATCGATCGCAGGTAAACGCAGGCCTAGGATGCCTCAGGCACTTCGGGCTCGCTGTTTCGAATTGCACAGCTACCTGTTGGTTAGCCCGTGGCAAACGGCGTACCGTGCCCGACGCGCCCAGACCCCCTTCAGATTTCCTATTTCCCTGGGGAGTTTTCCGCATCTTTCGGGGAATTTTTTTGACGCCACGGCGAATTCCCAGCTCGCAACGACAGTCGGCAGCGCTACGGAAGGACAGCGTACGCCACGACCACGCCCACTCCCGGGAGCGCGATGTACTGCGTGCCGCCGACCATGTAGGTCATGGGAGTCGACTGAGTGTTCTGGCCCAGATTGATGTGCCAGACCGTCTTCCCGGCCTTCGCGTCCAGGGCCATCAGACCACCTCCGCCACCGATGAACACCAGTCCACCGGCGGTCGACAGCACGCCCGAACGACCCGGAGGCGCAGGGTAGTCCCACACCTTCTTGCCGGTGAACGGATCGATCGCTCGGATGAACGACCTGTTTGGATAGTTGGCCTGCAGGGCCGCCAGCGCCTCTTGCGCCTTCTGTGGGTTGGCCGGTGTCCCCCTGCCGAACCAGCGATTGCCGGACACGCCCAGCGGATCGTGATGCGACGTGTAAATGCCGCAGCTGTCACTGACGCGGAAGTAAAACAGCCTGGCGATCGGGTTATACGACACCGCCGGCCAGTTCGTACCGCCGCCGCTGGCCGGGCACACGGCCACTCCGTCGCGAGTGGAGACGGAGGCGGGATCGATGATCGGGCGTCCGTCCTTGGTGAATCCCAGGTTCCAGTTTTGTTTGCCGACAATCGGTTCGTGCATCAGCACCTCGCCGTTTGTCCGGTCGAAGACGTAGAAAAAGCCGTTGCGGTCGGCGTGGAAGATCAATTTGCGCAATCGTCCCTGCCACACTTCGTCCGCCAGCACCAGCGGCGCGTTCGCATCCCAGTCGTGCGTATCGTGCGGCGTAAACTGGTAGTACCACTTCATGTCCCCGGTCCTGGAAGCCAGCGCGACGACGCTGTTGGTGTACAGGTTGTCTCCCATCCGCTCGTCGCCGGTGTAGTCGGGACACGGGTTCCCGACGGTCCAGTACTGCAGGTCGAGCGTGGCATCGTACGAGCCGGTCAGCCACGTGGCACCACAGCCGTGTTCGAGGGCCTGGCCCATCCACGTGTCCGATCCCTTCTCGCCGCGCCTGGGAATCGTGTAAAAGCGCCAGACGCGATCGCCTGTCGACATTCGGTACGCGTCGACGAAGCCGCGCGCCCCCTCTTCACCACCCGCCACACCAGAGACCACCAGATCTCCAGCGATCAGCGGCGCGGCGGTCGCGCTGTAGCTGTCCTTGACCGCTCCCATTTCGGCGTCCCACAACTTCTCACCGGTGAACCGGTTGAACGCCAGGAGGTGCGCACGATCGGTGATCGCGAAGACGCGGTCGCCCGAGATCGCCGCTCCGCGATTGGCGCCCGCGCCGCCTTCGCTGAGAATGCCTTCAGTGTGGGGCTCGTTGTACGTCCAGAGCTGGCGGCCGGTCGTGGCGTCGAGCGCGTACACTTCATTCCAGCCGGTCACGTACATGATGCCGTCGACCACCACGGGGGTCACTTCGAGACGCGACGAGTTCGGCATCGGAAACATCCATGCCGGTGCGAGCTGTTGAACGTTGCCTGTGTTGATCGCCGTGAGCGTGCTGTAGCGGTTCCCCGACGGGCCTCCGTCGTAGCCCAGCCAATCGCTCTTCGGCTCGATCGGTGTTTCCCGCACGACCGTTCCGTTTTTTGCCAGCAAATGGAACCTGTTGTTCGCGAGCAGCGTCGCGTCAAAATCCGACTGGGCCATGACGGTGCCCGACAGTGTGCGCCCGTCGGCCAGCGTGACGGTCATCGGTGCGCTGTTGACACGGGGCTCGGCAGATCCACCGCGGCCGCCTCGGCCGACACCGCGGGCGGGCGGAGCAGCGCCAGGGCCAGGGCCACCTGCGCGAGCAACGCCCCCGGGGGCACCTCGACGTCCGGTAAATCCGCCCGTGGCCATCGCCGGGTTGGTGCCCGCGAGTTCCCGAATGTCTGCGAGCACCTGCTTCAGTTCGTCGTCGGATATTTGCATTGCCGGCATCTTCGGCCGTCCGTTGCGAATCACGTCGGCGATCTCGACATCGGTGTGATAGCGGATATACGCGAGGTTCGCGGGGCCGTTCCCGCCCGTCATCGTTACGCCGTGGCAGCTCGCGCAGCGAGCGCCGTACGCGCTGGTGGCGACGGCAGCGGCAGGCCCGAGTGTGGATTTCGGGGCCGGTGCGGGCTCTTCGGCGGCTGGTGGCGTGACGTCCCTCCCGAAATACTTGCCGAGATACGCCGCCGCGATCCTCTGCTCCTCGTCCGTCCCCTCGACGCCAAGCGCGATCATGTTGCCGATGATCCCCAGCCATTCTTTTTCGGTCTCGCGCCGTGAGACCACGTCAATCAGTCCGTGACAGTCCGAGCACATGCGCACGACCATGTCCTTGCCGTCTCCGTCCGGGAGATCGTCCGCCCGAGACTGCGCCATGACGCTCGCACTCGTGCAGACCACGAACCCCACCATCATCATCGTGAGAGCGATTCGCCTCATGAACGCACTCCTTTGCAGCAATCGGGCATCTCGGCCTTGAGAATCTCGACCACCCGCGCCGCTTTCTCGAGAAAGTCCTGCGATGACGGCACGATGAACCGATGCGGATGCGCCTGCCAGATGCGCAGCAGCCGCTCGTCGATCTCGGCAGCCGTGCTGGCCGATTCGATGCGCAGCGGATTTCCGTTGTTGTAGCCCCCGCCGATCGTCGGCGTGCGCAGGTGAATGACGGCGTCATACCGGCTCATCTCGAGCTCCTGGGTCGTGCCGACCGAATGCCAGAAGCTGTCGGGGCCCGGCCAGTACGCCGCGCCGTCGACCGTTCCGCGGTCGCACAACACGACGGCCGCGTTATCGGCCTCGCCGATGCTTTCCAGCTCGCGTTGTACGAAGAAGATGGCGCGCTGCGCGCCACGCAGCCTTTCAAGTGATCCGGTTCGCGGAAATCCGCCGCCGAACACAATGCCCGCCGCCTCGGGCAGTACCTGCACGTGCGCGCAGAACTCCTGGCGGACGAGCTCGAGCACCGCGGTCTTGCCGGCCCCCGGCCCGCCCGTCAGGACAATGCGCTTGCGCCGGTGCGGCGTCGTGCAGGCGCACGGTTTCATGTCATGACGGGATACGTTCGAGCTTGAACTTCTCGATGCGGTAGCGGATCTGATCGCGATTGACGCCCAGCAGCGTCGCCGCGCGCGTCTGATTCCATCCGCTGCGCTCGAGCGCCTGCACGACGAGCGAGCGTTCGAGCTGCTCGAGATCGATCCCGTGCGCGGGCAGCTGCACCCCGTCCGCGATGCGCATCGTCGCGCCTGTCGCGAGCGGGAAATCCGAGTCGCTGAGCTCGTCGCCCTCTGACAGCAGCATCGCCCGCTCGATGGCATTGCGCAGCTCGCGGATATTTCCCGGCCAGCCGTACGCCTGCAGTCGCTTCATCGTCTCGGGCGCGACGCGCCGGATCCGTTTCCGGAATTCGTCGTTGTAGTTGTCGATGAAATAGTGCACCAGGCGCGGGATGTCGTCGGCGCGCGCGCGCAGCGGCGGCAGCGCAATCGGCAGCACGTTGAGGCGGTAATACAGATCCTCGCGGAACTTACCGTGCTTCACCTCGTCTTCGAGGTTTCTATTGGTCGCCGCGACGACGCGCACGTCGACGTGGATGTCGGCGGACCCGCCCACACGCTTGAACGTCTTCTCCTCGAGAAAACGCAACAGCTTCGCCTGCAGCCCGGGCACCATCTCGCCAATCTCATCGAGGAACACGGTGCCGCCGTCGGCCATTTCAAAGAGCCCGCGCTTCTGCTGGCGTGCGTCGGTGAACGCGCCCCGCTCGTGGCCGAACAGCTCGCTCTCGAGCAGTGCTTCGGGCAGCGCCGAGCAGGTGATGTTCATGAAGGGTCTCGACGCGCGATCGCTGGCATAGTGCAGCACCTTTGCCGCCAGATCCTTGCCCGTGCCGCTCTCCCCCGTCAGCAGCACGGTCGAGGCGGGGCTCGCGGCGATTTTCTTCAGCAACGTCTTCAGTTGCGCAATCGCCGGGCTGTCGCCGACGATGCGGTCAAGGCTGTAGGGTTGGGCCTGCGTCGCGCGAAGCGTGCGCACTTCCCGTCGCAGGCGCGTCGTCTCGAGCGCCTTCTCCACGAGCATCGCGATCTCATCGAGGTTGAACGGCTTGTTCGCGTAGTGGTACGCGCCGGCTTTCATCGCTGCGACCGCCATGTCGACGCTCGAAAACGCGGTGAGCAGAATCACCAGCGTGTCGGGAGCGGCTTCCTTCATTTTCTTCAGCACCGTCAGCCCGTCGCCGTCTGGCAGGCGGTAGTCGAGCAGCACCAGGTCGACCCCTTCCCGATGCTTCTCGAGCGCTTCGGCGGCGGTCTGCGCCTCGACCACCCGGTACCCTTCCTGCGTGAGCCTGTCGCTCAGAGACCAGCGGATCAGTTGCTCGTCGTCGACGACAAGGACAGTTGGTTTAGCCATCTCTTCGATCCTACAAACGATCTGTTTGCGCCTGTTTCACGAGCGCGGCGAGACTTTCCACTTCGAACGGCTTGCTGATGACACGATACGCGCCCAGGGCCGCCGCGCCTTGCGCCAGCTCGGGGCTACTGTGCGCCGTAATCATGATGACCTGCGAGGTCGGCGCCAGGCGCCGGACTTTTTCGAGCAACCGCAGGTCGGCGGAATCGGGCAGCCGGTAGTCGAGCAGCACGACGTCGAAGGGCTCTTCGGCGCCCTCAATTGCCGCCACCGCCATACGCCCATCCCCGGCCTCCGTTACGGTATATCCACGCTCACCGAGCATCTCCGCCAACGACCACCGAATGAGCGCTTCGTCGTCAACGACGAGCACGGTAGGTGCGGATTTTTTCTCCATAAAGGGGATATTTCTCATGTCTGATTCGCGCTCAGTTGAAAAAGGCTGAATTTTGAGGAGATACGTTAACATCTCAGTCTCTGCCGGCTCCTTAATTCAAACTTCAGGCCACATGGAACCCATCCTCCAATCCATTTTCGACTCGGCCGTCGACGGCATCATCGTCATCGACGCCAGGGGGCTCATCAAGGCCTTCAACCCCGCCGCGGAGCGATTATTTGGCTATGCGGCAGCCGAGGTGCTCGACCAGAACGTCAAGATGCTGATGCCCAGCCCAGACTTTGAGCAGCACGACCGGTGCCGCGAAGTGCGCGGCCGTCGGAAAGACGGCACGACGTTTCCTCTTCACCTGTCGGTCGGACAGACCGAGCTCAGCGGCGAGCCGGCGTTCACCGGCATCCTGCACGACTTGAGCCGCCGCGTGGCCATCGAAGACGCGCTCCGCAAGAGCGAGGAGCGCGTCCGATCGATCGTCGAATCGGCCGTCGACGGCATCATCGTCATCGACGATCGCGGGTCGATTCAAGCCTTCAATCCATCGGCGGAGCGGCTGTTTGGCCATTCGGTCGATGAGGTGCTCGGACGCAACGTGAGCATGCTGATGCCGAGCCCGGACCGCGAGCGCCATGACGGGTATCTCCATCATTACCTGATGACCGGCGAACAGAAGATCATCGGCATCGGCCGCGAAGTCACGGCCCTGAAGAAAGACGGCAGGACGTTCCCCGTGCACTTGTCGGTCGGCGAGATGAAGTCCGGCGACGGCAAACGAAGCTTCACCGGCATTCTTCACGATCTCAGCGATCGTGTCGGTCTCGAGCAACGGCTTGCCGAGCAGAAGTCCCTGGCCAAACTCGGTGAGATGGCCGCCGTCGTCGCGCACGAAGTGAAGAACCCGATCGCGGGGATCCGCGGCGCGCTGCAGGTCATCACCTCCCGGATGCCGGCCGACCAGCGCGATCGCGCCATCCTGGTCGACATCATCACGCGCCTCGACGGACTCAACCGGATCGTGCAGGACATGCTGATGTTCGCGCGCCCGCGCCCGCTGCGTCAGGAGCGAATCGACCTTGGACCGCTGCTGCGCGAGACCGGCTCGCTCATCGAGCGCGACCCGACCATGCTGAACCTCAAGATTCGCGTCAGCGGCGGATGTGAGATAGTCGGAGACCGCGAGATGCTGCAGGTTGTATTTCAGAACATTCTGATGAACGGCGCGCAGGCGATGGAGGGCCAGGGGCAGATCGAGGTGGCGATTACCAGTGCCGGCGAGCGCTGCCGCATTGCCGTCGTCGATCGCGGGCTGGGCATGCCCGACGAGACGCGCGCGAAAGCGTTCGACGCCTTCTTCACGACCAAGCACCGCGGCACAGGGCTGGGGCTGCCGATCGCGAAGCGGGTCGTCGAAGCGCACGGCGGCGAGATTCACATCGAACTGCCGCCGGGCGGAGGGACGACTATTTCGGTCGATCTGCCGCTGCCGGCGTGACGTTGACGCCGGTTTGTGAAATAGAACGAATGCCAGAAACCGTTCTGGGCCTTGGTGAGGTGCTTCGGGACGAGCCCGGGCGGTGTGTGGCAGTCATTGCAGACCGCCACCGCCCGATGACTGCTTCGCGTCCACGCATCGAGGTGATCCTGCATGACGTGGCAGTTGGCGCACGCCTGCGGATCGTTGGTCAGGTATGAGTAGCCCTTCGCGTAGACGAAGGTGAACGAGCCGATTCCAATTACAAGGCCGATGAACGCAGCGGCCAGACCAATCGCGCGACGACCCGTCATCCGATCAGAATTGTCCTACAGTCCGGCGCGCCGCTCTGCTTCTTTTTTCACCTGATCCACGTGCCGTTCCGCCCGCCGGGCAATTTCGAGCAGCTGCTTGCGCTCCATCACGAAGTGCACGATTTTCGCGAGCAGAAGCCCCAGCTGTTTCGGCAGGCCCTGAAACCGGTAGTCGTCGCTGGCGCGCGCGCGCACGATCAACCTGGTCGTGTTGTCGTCAATCTCATGGAGCATGAACGCCCACGTGACGACGAGCTCCCCGTCTGGAGTCGGCCAGCCCAGCACGAGCCAGTGTGCCGGCTCGTTCTCGAGCAGCACGAACCCGTCGCGGCGCCCGGGCAGCGCTGGAAAGACCGCCCCGACAGAGGGATTCTGCAAGCCGTGCAGAATCCGCTCCGCGCTGTGCCGCCCTCCGTTGTCGAGGACGTCGTAGCTGTACCAGCCAGCGCGATCGGCGCCCATCTGAACGATCCACGGCCACAACTCGCGTCGATTGCAGTGCACGGTGATGGCATGGGTCAGGCTGCCAGCAGCGTGGCGAATCATCTCGTCGCCCGGAAGGGCGAGGAGATGCTCGCGGGGGGTTGCCGTGGTCCGATGGAGTCGAGGGTTCATGCCGCTTTCCTTTCAGCAGTAGACGAACGCACAGTTTGTACCGGCGGCATGTCGACAAAATGTTGGTCGAATGCGCGCGAGGGGGAGCGTGTGCGAGCTCCGCCGCGAAAGATCTCACAGCGGTGCGGGAAATCCGACGACCGTCCGAGCGGCCCGTCCGCGTGTCGCGTGAATCGCACCTGGCACGTGGTGTGCTGACGTGCACAGCACGGTCCGGCTAAAGCCGGACCCTACCGAAGCACAGCACGGTCCGGCTGAAGCCGGACCCTACCGAAGTGAAGGTGCTCATATGATCAAAATCACCAACGTCCTCGTCGCCACCGATTTCAGCGAGACGTCCGCATCGGCGCTCAGCTACGGGCGCGAGTTTGCGCGCACGTTCGGCGCCACCCTCCACGTCCTGCACATCGTCGAGAACGCCCTGATGTGGGCGGGACCTGAGGCCGCCGGCATCGACTTCGTACGACTGCAGGCCGAGCTCGCGGCCGACGCCCGGCTGACGCTCGATCGAACCGTCACGGCCGAGGATCGCGCGCAGCTGAAAGCGGTGACCGCCGTGCGAACCGGCAGCTCACCGGCGCTCGAAATCGCGGCGTACGCCAAGGCGGAAGGCATCGACATCATCCTGGTCGGCACGCACGGGCGAGGGATGATAGGCCACCTCCTGATGGGCAACGTCGCCGAGAAGCTGGTGCGCATCGCGCCATGCCCCGTGCTGACGGTGCACCATCCCGAACACGAGTTCATCCAGCCTGACGCGCTCGTGGCCGTCAGCACTGCGAAGCCCTGACCCTGGCGATGCCGACGTTAACTGCGCCCACTTCGCGTCTCGTGCTGCGCGATGGCTCAACGGCCGGCATTCGCCCGGCGGCCGCCTCCGACCGCGATGCCATGCGGCGCTTCTTCGACGAGCTCTCGCCCGCGTCGAGGCGGCTGCGCTTCCTCGCGGCGGCCACGGCCTCCGACGAGCTGCTGGATCGACTCTGTGACAACCGCGAGCCCCATAAGGGGCTTACGCTGATCGTCTGCCGTCGAGGCCTGCAGGATACGCACATCGTCGGCGTCGGTTCGTACTTCGCCGACTCCGAGGCGAGCGCCGAAGTGGCGTTCGCCGTCGATGACCGGTTCCATGGACGCGGCATCGCCACCGCGCTGCTCGAGCGCCTCGCGCTCTACGGACGAGATCAGAATTTCGAATATTTCTCAGCCAGCGTGCTTCCGGAAAACTCCGAGATGCTGGACGTCTTTCGCGATTCCGGATTCGAGGCGGGCTCGACCACTGATGCCGGCGTTGTCGAAGTCCGCCTGTCGTTGCAGGCGTCGGTCGCGAGCATCGCCGCGACTGACGAGCGCGAGCGCCAGGCGACGATTGCATCACTCCGCGCGATTCTCAAACCGGGCGCTGTCGCCGTCGTCGGCGCCTCGCGGCGGGAATCGAATCTCGGCCGCCGCGTCCTCGAGTCGCTGCTGGGCTCGGGATTCCACGGGCGCATCTACCCCGTGAATCCCTCCATCTCCGAGCTTCACGGCGAGCGGTGTTTCTCCAATGCCCGCGATCTGCCGGCCGGCGTCGACCTCGCCGTCATCGCGGTGCCCCGGGAGTCGGTGCTGGCTGCCGTCGACGATTGCGCCGTCGCCGGGGTGAAAGGAATTGTCGTGATTTCGGCGGGGTTTGCCGAAAGCGATGCGCGCGGGCGCGAGCTGCAGACGGAGCTCGTCGAGCGCGTGCGTGGTTACGGCATGCGCATGGTGGGGCCGAACTGCATGGGCGTCATCAATACGCATCCGGCCATCGCGCTCAACGCATCCTTTGCGGAACGTCTGCCCCCTCCCGGCCGCATCGCGCTCGCATCGCAGAGCGGCGGACTCGGCCTCGCCGTGCTCAACCTGGCCGCGTCGCGTCAGATGGGGCTCTCGACGTTCGTCAGTCTCGGCAACAAGGCCGACATCTCGGGCAATGACATCCTTCAATACACCGAGCACGATCCGGAGACGTCGGTCGTGCTGCTGTATCTCGAGTCGTTCGGCAACCCCCGGCGGTTCGGCCAGCTGGCGCGGCGCGTGTCGCGCACGAAACCGATCGTCGTCGTGAAGTCGGGCCGCACCCCCGCCGGCCATCGCGCCGCCGCGAGCCACACGGCGGGCCTCGCCGCGAGCGAGCTGGCCGTCGATGGCCTGTTCCAGCAGGCCGGCGTGATCCGCGCGGACACCATCGACGAGATGTTCGATGTCGCCGCGTGCCTTGACGCGCAGCCGCTGCCGGCCGGGCCGCGCGTGGCGATCGTCACCAACGCCGGTGGACCGGGCATTCTGGCCGCCGACGCCTGCGTCGCCGGCGGGCTCGACGTGAAGCCGACCGCGGCCGGCATCAACAATCCGGTGGACTTGATTGCGTCGGCAGATGGACGCGCGTATTTCGACACGATCACGCGGCTGCTGGCCGCCGACGACGTCGACGCGATCCTGGCGATCTACACGACGATCGACAGCACTCGCACTGAAGAAATGTTGTCGGCCATCACGAACGGCGTTGTGGAGGGGCGGCGGCAGGGACACACCGGCAAGCCGGTCCTTGTCTGTACCATGGCGTCGGCCAATACCCCGCCGCTGCACGCGGGCAACGAAACACTGCCGGTGTACGAGTTTCCCGAACAGGCGGCGCGCGCGCTTGCGAAGGCCGCGGCATACGCACAGTGGAAGGCAGCACCAGCCGGTGCGGTCGCGTCATTCACGAACGTGCGCGTTCGCGAAGCCCGCGAGCTCTGCCGGGAAGTCGCGCGCTGCCGCGGAGAGTCGTGGATGACGCCGGAGGAGCTGCATCAGTTGCTGCATGCGGCCGACCTGAAGTCGGCGCCGGGGGTGGTCGCCCACTCGGCCGACGAGGCCGCGGCGCTGGCGCGCGTGTTTGGTTATCCAGTGGTCGCCAAGCTTGTGTCGCCGCAGGCGGTGCACAAAACCGAAGTGGGCGGCGTTCGTCTGCACCTGGCGAACGAGCTCGCGGTGCGCACGGCATACGCCCAGTTGAGCTCGACGGCCACCGGCGCGCTCAACGGATCGCTCGAGGGCATTCTCATTCAGCCGATGGTGACCGGCGCCATCGAGACGCTCATCGGCCTCACCCAGGATCCGATGTTCGGGCCGCTCGTCGCTTTCGGACTCGGCGGTACCCAGGTCGAGCTCTTCCGTGACGTGGCGTTTCGCATCGCGCCGCTCACCGACCGTGACGCCGACGACATGGTCCGCAGCGTTCGCGGGTTTCCGTTGCTGCAGGGCTACCGCAACACTCCGCCCGCCGATCTCGGCGCGCTCCGTGACGTGCTCCTGAAGGTTGCGTATTTAGGCGCGCAGATACCCGAGCTCGCCGAGCTCGAGTTCAATCCCGTCATGGCGCTGCGCGAGGGTCATGGATGCCAGATAGTCGATGTAAGAGCACGGGTAAGGGGTAAGGGGTAAGGGGTAAGGGGTAAGG
>CAYHHH010000038.1:16413-34730 GCA_964356125.1 uncultured Bifidobacteriaceae bacterium
AGGCGGAAGGGCTCAATGCGGTGGGTTGTGGCCGCGATCGGCTGACGAGCGCGCTGTTCGGACGGCCGCTCTGATCATGAATCGCAATTCGTTGGCTTCGCGGAGCTCCCATTCCACCTCGGGCTTCTTCACGCTAAGCGTCGCGATCGCCAGCCGCAGCCAGAATCCGCTTTCTCTCGCCTCCTTGCCCGAAACGCACATCTTTGCGATGTAGTCGGCTTTTGATTGACCTTCCTGAGCCTCCTCGGCATTTGCGCCGACCGAGGTTCCACACCGAATCAGCTGGCCGGCAATGTGGCGAGAACCAAATCCACGAGTGGCCAACCTGTCGCACAGTTTCACGATTCGAACAGCAAATTCGAACGCGCGCTCGCAGATCAGAGAATGCGTCATACCTGGCGCGATTCAAATCATCCGCCAATCGCTGTACGAACTTTTCTGCGGAAGTTGCGAACAGTGGCCAAGCCCGTAGACTTTTCAGCCACGTGTGCCGTTCGATTCGTACGCAATTCCTGCGTGCTGTGCTGGATTCTTTGACCCCTTACCCCTTACCCCTTACCCCTTACCCCTATCAGACATGCGCCATCTCTCGCGCACGTGCCTCCGCCCTTCGCAGCACCGCCGCGTCCGGATACAGCGCCACCTTCAGCACACCGTCGCGCTGGTGGCTGAACAGGTCGAAGGCATCGGCGATATTGTCGAGCGCAAAGCGGTGCGTGACGAGCGGAGTCAGATCGACGCGGTGCTGCGCGATCATCTCCATGAGCCGGCGCATCCGTTCCTTGCCGCCCGGGCAGAGGGTCGTCACAATCTTCTGATCTCCCAGGCCCGCGTAAAATGCCTCGTAGGGCGCGACGAGCTTGCCCGAATACACGCCGAGGCTCGAAAGGGTGCCGCCTGGCCGCGTCGACCGCAGCGCGTTCTCGAATGTCTCCTGCCTGCCGAGCGCTTCGATCGCGACATCGACGCCGCGGCCATCGGTGAGACGTTTAATCGCATCGACGGGATCGCCATGGTCGGGGTTGAGCGTCACGTTCGCACCGAAGCGGCGTGCCGTATTCAGGCGCGTGCCGACGGTATCCACGGCAATGATGAGTCCCGCGCCCCGCAGCTTCGCGCCGAGCGTGGCACACAACCCGATCGGGCCCTGCGCGAAGATCGCCACCGCGTCGCCGACTTTGATATTGCCGCTTTCCGCGCCGGACAATCCGGTGGAGAAGATATCGGGGCACAGCAGCACGGCCTCGTCGTCGAGACCTTCAGGGATCGATGCGAGATTCGCCCGCGCGTCCGGCACGAGCAGATACTCTGCCCACGCGCCGTTAATCGTATTGCCGAAACGCCAGCCGCCGAGCGGCCCACCGCATTGCGAGTGCGATCCGTTCAGACAATAGAAACACTGCCCGCATGGAGTAATCGCGCCGACGATGACGCGCTCGCCGACTCGGTAGTGCGCGTCGAGCCCCGGCCCGAGCTCGTCGATGACGCCGACGGGTTCGTGGCCGAGCACGAGTCCCGGCTTGACGGGATATTCGCCGCGCACGATGTGCACGTCGGTGCCGCAGATTGTGGTCGCGGTAATCCTGATGACCGCCTCGCCGGGTCCGGGCACGGGCTTCGCGACTTCTTCAATCCCGATCTGCCCTTTGTCGCGAAACACCACCGCCTTCATCGTCGTCATGCCCGCTCCTTCCCATTGGCCGCCGGCTGCGCGACTCTGACGTTCACGTCGATACCGCGCCTGACGCTCTCGGTGACGATGCAGAAGTCTTCGAAGAGGCGCTCGCATCGTTCAAGGCGCGGCCGATCGCTGTCCTTGACCTCCGGCGTCAGCTCGACGTCGATGCTGCTGATTCGAAAGCGCCCGTGCTCGTTGCGCGCCACGCGCGCGACGACGGCCGCCGTCAGATCAACCGGCTCGACTCTGGCTTTGCGGAGGCAGAAGGCAAAGCTGGCGGCGAGACAGTTGCCGACGGCGGCAGCCAGCACCGCGGCGGCGTTCGGCCCGGTGCCGTCTCCAAGCGGCGGCGGCTCATCGAAGACAATCGGCGGCAATCCCTCTTCCTCGGGAAACGTCGCCACGAACTCGTAACCGCGCACGAAGCGGAGGTCGACTTTGTAGTTGCGTGTTTCAGACATCGCTATCTCCATGCCGCGTTGGCTTTCACGCGTTTCTTTGTCGCGGTCCAGGTGCCCGTGGCTGCGCCCGCCCCGCAATCGAACGTGGTCTTGAATGTGCCCTCGACCACTCCAAGCGCGACGCGACCGTTGAACGTCGTGTCCGCAAAGCAATTGCGGTCGGGATCCCAATAGCGGTCGAGCCTGCCGGCAATCGATCCGTCGGAGGCGCGAATGAAGTTGATCGTGAGAATTTCGGATGGGGGCATGCCGCGCAGGCGCTGCCCCTCGTCATAGGGCTGTGGCTGGTATGGGGTGCGGCGGCCGCTTGGCACCATCAAGACGTCGCCGCGCGCCTCGTTCGTGCCACCCTTCAGCTTGAACTCGATGCTGCCGCGCCGGCCGAGCGCTGCGCTCTCGTATTCTCCGGCCCACTCGCCCGCCAGTATTTCGAGATCGGCAGGCGTCGCATCGAGGGCCACAGTGGGCATCGGCACGCAGCCCGAAGCGAAGATTGCGAATCCGACCGCTGCCGCTGTCCATCGCATTCTCATGACGCACCATCCGCTGATGCGATGAGCAATTCCGACGCCACGCGCCATGCGCGGAATTCATCAGATAACCCCGCACGCTCCAGGGAATATTTCGCAACCATGCGAAATTTTCAGAGCTTATAGCGCTCTGGTGGGCCATAACAGGCGGCCGACAGTGGGCATCGTGATTGCACACGGGCGAAGCACCATGGAAACGCCACATGTGCCCCGCACCTGCAAATGGTGCACACCCACGCTGTTTGCGCCGTGGCCTGTCTGGCTCGACGCATGGACGTATGAATGGACGTGCACGCGTGATGGCACGCCGAGGCCGTTCGAGCATTCGGAATGCTGCCGCAGCTGCCCGCGCTGGGAGGAACAGTCGCCAGTCGAGAGTCGGAAGTCGACAGTCGACAGTCCACAGTCGAAAGTCGATAGTCGATAGTCCACAGTCGACAGTGGTCGGTGGTTGGTGGGATCTCGCGCTGAGGACGGCGCTGCGCACCGCCGAGTGCACGACGCCGGAACCCAACTGCGCGCCGTTGTTCATCGCGCAGGATGTCGCGCCCTACCTGACGCCGGACGAGCGCCACCCGGGAAAACAAGAAGGGTGAGAGACCTTTGCTCTCACCCTTCTTCCCGTCCATAGGTGTGCGATTAATTAATTAACGAGGCTGGCCATGAAGGCCGCGGTTGTATTCAGCGTCCGCGCGTTGTTCGCAGTGGACGTCCCGACCGGGCGGCCGTTGCGCGTCTTCGAAGGTGTTGAGAAATATGGGATGCGCGTGCACGAGAAACCCGCCGCTGCGCAGCGATTTCGGTACGCCATGATCGTCTCAATCCGAGCCGTGAGGTCGACATAGCCATGCGAATATGAGCCGAATCCGTGCTCTCCTGATGTGACATAGAGATCGTGATGCGCGCCCTGGTTGTGCCCGAGCTCGTGCTCGAACGTAAATGTGGGCAAACATTCCAGCACCGTCCAGGAGAACGCATACGCCTTCCACACCGCGACTGAATAATATGCCGGCAGTAGCAGCCACGCCTTTCCACATGCGCCCTGCGACACTGAAGAGTTGCCCACGATCAGCGCCATCAGATCGGCTTTTTTCGCGGTGCGTGTCGCATGTACGGACGCCATATGCCCGTCGCTCGTGCTCGTGAACCGATTCAGATCGGTGAGGGCGTTGCCGCTCTGCGTATACGCGATGACTCCGGAGTGCACTAGTTGCAAGGTAATGAGAACGCCACTATTCCTGTAGGCCGCATTGGTTGACGCGATGCGACTCACAATCTTCGATGCCATACCGCTCGCGCCGCCCCCTTGGGTCTGCGCGGCCGTCGTCCAGAACACCGCAACCTTCTGCGACGCATTGGCTCCCGCAACTGGGGGAGCGAATGTAGCGGCGGGCTCAAACGCCTGGCGTGGCAGACGAGGCACCAAAGGCTCGGCTTCCGGCGCAAGCCTGGCGGGCTCCACTTCGGACACGGTCGCTGCACCAGATGCGTCCGCGCTAATTTCGTAAATGCCTGCGGCCGAGGTCACGTTGCCGGAAAGCGCGCCGTTCACCATCCCAAAGCTCACGAGGCTGAGCGGGTCGCCTTCGAGCCTGCCAACCCATGCCTTGCCGTTGTGGATAGTTTCCGCCCGCTCGAGTATGGCAGTCACAACGACGTTTGGGAACATATTGAGCGTGACTTGAGACGCCACCGGCCCGCCAATGCCTGACAGGCGCGCGACAAACCCCTGACTTAACTGAGCGGACCTCCGACGCGGACGAGTCACCTCTGGCGCAAGGAGCGCCATTTCCTTGCTTTCGTCGAACAAACTCGGGATCGGCTGTGCGGGCACGCCTCCTTGCGCGGAGACGCCCGACGACAAACTCGGAACGAGCGCAACCGCTCCGGCAATACAGACCAACGCAAGGCAAATCCAGCGTGTGAACACTGTCATCGACTTGTCTCCTTACTTTTGCGTAACCGTCGGGCGACCTAGGGGGGCGACAGAAGGATCACCGATGGGTGACTTTCTGTCAAATTTCTTGTCTGAAAATAAGACACGAGCCTCCCAGCAGCCCCTATTTGCTCGGATAAACGCAGAACCGCGCAGAAGCGAACAATGTGCTAGCCGAATTGGATGATTCGATGGGAAAGATTGATCGTTAGTGTTCGTGTTCGCCGCGCGACGTGTCGATGTCACCGACATCGACGAAACTCATCAGCCCGGCTTCCGCGTGATCCAGGATGTGGCAATGCCACATCCAGGAGCCCGGACGTTCCAATGTGACAAGAAAGCGCCGGGTGGCATCCACGGGGACGTGGATGGTGTCCTTCCATGCCCGGGGGCTGAGCGGAACGCCCTTCTCGTCGACTTCCTGAAAGAAGAACCCATGGAGATGGATGGGGTGAGCCCAGATCGCCTTGTTGGTAATCGTCCACAACTGCGTCTCGCCCACGTCGGCGCGAACGGAGGTCTTCCGCCAGAAGGGCCCACCCTCGAGCGCGAATCCCGTGACGCCCTGCTCCTTCGTCATCACCAGATCGATGGCGATCGGCGTCGCGCCTTTCGCAGACATCGCCGGAATGTCGCGCGTCACTTTGGGTAGCTCGGCGGCCGCCACGGCCGGCATCTTCGCAGGCTCGAACACGATGAGATCTTCGGCGGATCGAAATTCCGTACTGCCGAAGCCGCGGTTGAACGGATTGGAAATGAGCGTCACGCTCTTGCCGTCGAGCCGGGGCGCGACGAGCACATCCGCGCGCTCCCCGGGCCCAAGCACGATCGTCCACTTCTTGAGCGAATACTCCATGTGCCCGCCGTCGACGCCAATCAGCTCGAATGGCTGGCCGTCGCCGAGCACCAGCTCGAAATAGCGGCTCTTCGCGGAGTTGACAATGCGCCACCGCTGCAGGGCGCCATCGCGCGCGGTCACCGTCGGGCGCACCCGGCCGTTGACGAGCACGTGATTGCCTTCGCGGCCGAGCAGCGCGCCGAGAATGCCGCCGCTGTCTGCCGAATGCAGTTTTCCATCGTCATCCGTCGCGATGTCGCTGAGCACGAGCACGAGCTGGTCAGCAACCTTCACGGTGTCATCGGGATCCTCGACGAGCAGCGGACCATAGAGACCAAAACCCACTTG
The DNA here is from genome assembly GCA_964356125.1 of uncultured Bifidobacteriaceae bacterium. Taxonomy (GTDB): domain Bacteria; phylum Acidobacteriota; class Vicinamibacteria; order Vicinamibacterales; family JAMQPK01; genus JAMQPK01. Next base: position 22,205 of record CAYHHH010000038.1, read on the forward strand.
CGCCGCCGACATGACGTGCGGGTGGTACCAGAACAACCCCGCGTCGGGCACCACGAAGTCGTACGTGAACGAGCCTCCCGGCTCGACCGGCGGCTGGGAAGCACCCGGGACGCCGTCCATTTCGATGGGCACCTGCACGCCGTGCCAGTGCACCGTGGTCGACTGCGGCAACGTGTTGGAGAAGTGCACGATCAGCCGATCGCCACGGCGCGCACGAATGAGCGGTCCGGGCAGGCCTCCGTTGTACGTCCACGCGTCGGTCCGCACACCCGGCGTAATCTCGAGTGATGCCACGCGTGCGTCGAGCGTGATCTCGACAATCCGCGGATCGGGATTGGTGTCCGCCGCCTCAGGCAGCTTCAGGCCGGCATCCCAGCCGGCGGCCTGCAGACTCTGCGCCTCGGCGACGGCTCCGCCCGTCAGCGTGACGATGAACAGAAAAATGACGGGCAACAAAACATCTCATCATAGCAAATCACACCGCCTGCTTCCAGGATTGGAGAATCTGTAAATAGTTTTTTCGCTCTGCCGCCTGCGGATGAGGCGTGTGCGTGAGGCTCATGCTGTCGCGCACCTGATCGATCGATGCGTATTCGCGCGCCTCACACCAGCGCTCGAATCCCTTGCGAACGACGGCAAGCTGTTGAACGCCGTGTTCGAGCAGCGCCGACACCATCTGCACGGCGTCGGCGCCCACCATAACCGCCTTCACCGCATCGATGGGATGATGCACGCCGCCGGTCACCGCCAGCGACCCGCGATAGGACGCCGACAGAATCGCCAGCCACCGCAGCCGCAGCAGCAGCTCGTCGGTCGTTGACAGATGGAGTACCGGAGCGGTGTCGAGCTCGTCCGGATCGATGTCTGCCTGATAGAAGCGATTAAACAGCACGAGGCCCTGCGCGCCAATCCTGTCGAGCCGGGAGGCGAGATTCGGCAGCGACGAGTAGAACGGCGAGAGCTTGACGGCGAGCGGAATCGTGATCGATTCCTTCAGCACGACGACGATATCGAGAAGCCGCGCTTCCACCGACGCCGCGTCCTCCGCAGGATCGGTGGCGAGGTGATAGAAGTTGAGCTCGATCGCATCGGCTTGCGCACGCTGGAGGAGGCGCGCGTACTTCAGCCACCCTTCCGTCGTCGTGCCATTGATCGACGCGATGACGGGCACCGAGACGCAGGCTTTGATGCGGCGGAGCTGCTCGAGATAGCCGTCGGGACCGAACGTGAATCCCGACGCCGCATGTCGGGGGCGCAGAATCTGCTCTTCGAAGAGCGAGCGCATGACGATGGCCGAGGCGCCGGCGTCCTCGAGCTCCCGCACTGAGTCGAGGTTGTCGGCGAGCGGCGAGGCGCCGGGCATGAAGGGATGCGCGAGCTCGAGCCCAAGGTACCGCGTCGTCAGTTTCATCAGTGCTTCGCCGTGTCCTCGTAAAGCGCGATGCGCCTCGAGATCTGCCGTTGAACCTCAGCGCTCAGCGCGCGGTACTGTTCGGGCTCCGCGACACCGGGGCCTCAGGATTCAATGCGCCAGTGCTTCGACCGAATGCGACGCCGCCTCATGCTTCGCACGGAAGTGCTTCAGGACGAGCGACACCATCAGGATGATGACGCCGCCGATGTACACGGCAGCCGGCACGAACAACGCCGCGATGAAGAGAAAATTAGATAGCGGGCTTGGCACGGTCCCTCCTTTGTGCGCTTCGCACGCGAGGACACATGGCAACGTGCGTGCCGTGCGAAATCTGCCGCTTTTTCGTGGAAAGTGCGGTGCGCCGCGCGAACTTTTCTGCACGGGTGGGAGAAAACACGCGGCGAGAGCGATCGCTACAGCCCGATGGCCGCGATGAAGCCGAGCATGCCGACGAGGCCGATGGTGACGCCCCAGGCCGCCTCGGTTGGCGACGAGTGCGCGAAGGCCTCGGGCAGCAGCTCCTGAATGACGAGGAAGATCATCGCGCCGCCGGCAAACCCCAGGCTCGCAGGCAGGAGCGGCTGAAAGATCGATACGAGCAGAAACGCGGGCACCGCGACAACAGGCTGCGGCAGGCTCGTCAGGATCGAGTAATACACGCACCGCCAGATCGAGGCGCCGTTGGCACGCAGCGGCAGCGACACAGCCGTGCCTTCGGGAATGTTGTGCACGCCGATCGCCACCGCCAGCAGCCACCCGAACTTGATTTCACCCGTGGCGTAGCCGACGCCGATCGCGGCACCTTCGGGAAAGCTGTGAATGAAGAGCGTCAACAGCAACAGAAGCGTCTGCCGAGAGCTTTTTTCGTTCAGGCCCTGGATCGTCCATCCGCGCTGCTGGATGATGCGCGACGTCCACGAGAAGAACACCGCGCCCGCGAGCATGCCGGCGACCACTTCGACCGCGTCACCGCGCCCAAGCGCTTCGTCGGCGAGCGCGAACACCGACGCGGACAGCATCATGCCGCTCGCCGTCGCGGCCGCGATGCCCCGCCACCGGGGTTCAGAGTTCCTGAGAAAGAGAATGGGCAGCGCGCCCAGACCGGTTGCTAACGCGGTGACAAGCGCGACCCAGAAGACTTGAGAGGTGGTGATCAAAGTGGTCGGGATGACTGGATTCGAACCAGCGACCCCTTGACCCCCAGTCAAGTGCGCTACCAGGCTGCGCCACATCCCGACGCCGTAATTGTACAGCGAATCGATTTCACTCGCGATGGCCCCGCATGGACAGGCTATCCTTAGTGGCCAGTGTCACGCGAACTCCATCCGGCTGTACGTGAGGTTCACCATGCGGCCCGATCGGTGCTGCAGCACGGCGGCGTGCAGACGCACGCGTCGCTCTGGCAGCGCCTGTTTCCCCCGAAGAGCCGGAGGCTGTACGACAAGCTGCGCCAGTTCGGGCACGCCCTCACGCATCTGCAGGACGTTCCGCCGTCCGTGCTCAGCGCGGAGGACCTCACGGCGATCGCCGCCGACGTCGATGGGGTGGCGCAGCGTGCCGAACAGGAAATCGAGCGTGACGATCGGTCGAGCGGCGAGCCTCTGGAGTCGTACCCTGCGGCGATCTACACAATCCGCGAGCGGTACGAGCGGATCCACCGGCGTGGCGTGTCGTAAGGGATCGTAGGGATCGTGGGGATCGTGGGGCGCGTGGGGAACACGACAATCGCGAGATCTATCGCGGCAAGCACGACAGCGCCGAACAGCAGCCATGCGCCTGCGGTCAACACCATCGGGACGTCGAAGAAGAGCCCGGCGCCGAGCGCCGGAACGCCGGACAGCCACCCGCAATAGATGGCAGCGCGTTGCAGCTCGTGGGTCGCGGGCGGCCTGCCGATCGCTGCGCCGCCGCTGCGCTGCAGCGCCCAATAGGCGGCCACGGTCGGCAGCAGGTGCAGCTCGAACCCGACGACGGCCTGCGCGAGAAATCCAACCAGGCCGAACACGCCGTAGGCAAGCGCGGCGCGCAGCGTCAACTCGGTCATCGGTGACGCCGCCAGCACGAAGCCGCAGACACACGCGCACACCAGCCACGCGCCGGCCGTCACGATGTGCGCGATCGCAAACCCGCGCCGGCTGCTTCCGGGCGCGGGCGTGCGCCGCCGTTTCAGCATCCATCCCACGTGCGCGCCGGCAGCCGCGAAACCGGCAATGATGACGCCCGCGAACCACGGCGCCAGATCGCTTCGAAGCACCAGCGCCGCGAAGAGGCCGACGACCCCCGTCTCGATCAGAATCGCGCTGATATAGACCGTGGGACCCGCAGGCGACGCGGCGGGAATCACCATCGGCAGCAGCCGATACGAGAGCCCGATCACCATCATGCAGACCCAACCCACAGCGGCGAGGTGTGCGTGCGCGAAGACGTTCGAGAGCACATACCCGGGCAGAAACTGGTGCACCTTGTCGAAGCCGAGCAGCACGCCCATCGTCACGGCGCCCAGAATATTCAGGGATGCGAAATACACGTGCAGCTTCACGCCGCCCGGCACCTTCGCCGTGCGTAGGCCCACGACCAGGCGGGCGGCGACATACGCAATGCCCGCGGCCGCGGTGGCTGCGGACCATGCCATGCCGCGGAATTCCGCGAGCCAGAAATGGGCGACCATCCCGATTAATCCGATGACGGTCAGCGCATACGCCGCGTAATCGGCCCTGCGCGCGGGAAACGCCTGACCGAAGGTCATCGGCACGACGACATAGACCATGCCGAGGATCGACATGGCAATCCATCCAATCGTGACGAGGTGCACGATCGCCACCATCCGCGAGTGATAGAAGAAGCCCGCAACCGCATAGGGATTCGAAGCCGTGAGCGCGAATGCGAGCGCCAGTGAGATGTGTGCCGTCGCCAGGTACAGCAGAACAAGAGGGCGGGACGGAATCACTCGACGTGTACCGCCGGCCGGACGTCGGGTCCAGGGTCGTACACGCACAGCGGGTCGGACGCGACGAGCGACCCGGTGGCGGCGTACGCGCGGCCGCGCGATCCGCCGCAGATATCGCGGAACTCACAGCGGCCGCACTTCCCCATCAACGCGTCCGAGTTGCGAAGGCGCTGGAAGATCTCGTCGTCGCGATAGATCGACACGAGATTGCTCGTCCTGATGTTGCCGCGCGAGAGCGGCAGGAAGCCGCTCGGACAGACATCGCCGAGATGATCGATGAAGACGAAGCCGTTGCCGTCGTTCACGCTGCGCGGCGACCGGAGGCGGGCGCCACGGTTGGTGGACGGCAGCAGGTCGCCGCGCTCCAGGAGATCGCGCTCACGCTGCCAGATGACGCGATGAAAATGGGGCGCCTCCGTCGTCTTGATGCCGAACGGCGCGCTGAGCGACAGGTTGTAGAGATAGGTCAACACGTCTTCACACTGCTCGGCGGTCACCTGATCCAGTGACGCACCGCGTCCCGTGCGCACGAGAAAGAAGATGGCCCACAGCGCAATCGGAAATTCCCGGACGCGCCTGGCCATCGCGTCGATGAACGGCCGCGTCAGCCGGCTCAGCGTCGTATTGATCTGCAGCGGCAGCTCCAGATCGACGGCGGCCTGAATGATCTTCATGGTCCAGTCGTAGGACCCGCGCACGCCGCGAAACGCATCGTGCGTGGCCGGGTCGGGACCGTCCAGGCTGACGGCGATGCGCGACAGGCCGGCGTCCTTCAGCTCGCGCAGCCGCGCCGGCGTCGCCGCCGCGGTGCCGCTCGGGGTGAGGGCGACAATCATGTTCTTTCCGGCGGCATAGCGCACGAGCTCGGCCAGGTCGGGCCTGCGCATGGGATCGCCGCCGGTCAAGACGAACAGCGGCGGCACGTCGCCGAAGGCGCAGACCTGATCGATCAGCCGGAACCCTTCGTCCATTGTCAGCTCGCGCGGATCGCGACGTGGAATGGCATCGGCCCGGCAATGGACGCACGCGAGCGCGCACGCACGAGTCACTTCCCAGATAACGAGAAACGGGGCGCGGGCGAAATCGAATGCAGGCAGCCTGGACATGGTCAAGAGGATGGCCCGGTCGCGGCGCCAACGGCTATGACCGTGGTCATACGCCCCTAGAACGTGACCCGGACCCCGAGCTGCACCTGCCGCGCCGCGGTCACGGTGCTGCGAATGCGGCCGAACGAGGCGAGCGGCGCCTCGTTGTCGCTGCTGCCGGCGAATGCGACAAGCGCAGGCGGCCCGAAGTTCGCCCGGTTGAGAATATTGAACACTTCGACGCGAACCTCGACACTGCCGGCGTCGTTGAGCCCGCGCGACGACTTCACGAACGCGAGATCGACGGTCCGCAGGTTGGGACCGATGAAGTCGCCGCGTCCGGTGTTGCCGAAGGTTCCTGCCTCCTGGAGCTGAAACGCCGCGGGGTCGAACCACTGATCGGGCCGGCCGAGGACAGCATTGTGCGGGCCGTAACCTGGCGCGTAGCTCGGACGATCCTGCCCCACGCCTGGCGCCAGCGACGGCAGCCACTGCGATCGCGATCGATTGCCCTGCACGAAGACCGTCAGCGGGCTGCCGCTGCGCATCATCGTGATGCCGGAGATCTGCCAGCCTTTCAGCAGCGCGCCTGCGGCGCCGCGGCGGTCGCGGCCGATCGGGACCTCCCAGGTGAAGTTCAGCACCCAGTTGTGCGCCGTGTGGAAGTCGGAGAGCCCCTTGTTGTAGTCCGGAATGAACTCCGGAAAGGCCGTGGTGGTGCCGTTGGTGGAGTCCGAGAAAAACGTTGATGCCTGCGTCGTGTCCTCGGCGCGCGACAGCGTGTACGACGACTGGACCGTGACACCGCCGCTCCACCGTTTACGGGCCTCGACGATAAGCGCCTTGTACCAGGAGTCGCCGTCGCTGCTCTTCAATTCAATCGTGGTAAACGCGGGGTTCGCGCGCGGCGTGCCGGCCGGAAAGAACGGCGTGCCGTCCGCGCGCCGCTGCGGCGCGGCGACGTTCACGTCGTGGCTGCGCAGGAGATGCCGCCCGCGCGATCCCGCATAGCCGAGCGTCAGGACGGTGTGCCAGCCGAGCTCGTGCTGCACGTTCGCATTCCACATGTGGAGGCGCGGCAGGTCGAGGTCGTACTGCATGGGACGAATGGAGTTGACGAACGGCCGATCGTACGGCGGATTGGGAAACGGCGGGTTGACGAAGACCGGCCGCGGCGTGAACGGCGGATTCGTGACCGTGACGATCAGATTCTGCTGGTTGTTGGTGTTGAAGTACAGGCCGTAGCCCGCCCTCACCGCCGTGCGGCCGTTACCCCTCACGTCCCACGCGATGCCGGTGCGCGGCGACACATTCCTCAGCGTCGGATTCCGATAGAGCGGCCCGATCGTCGGCTGTGTATCGGTGAGGTTGATCAGCGTCACGTCGCGCCCCTGCTTCTCGTCCGGCACGGTCGCAAATTCGTATCTCACTCCTCCGTTGACTGTCAGCCTCGGCGCGATCTGGTACTCGTCCTGCGCGTACATGCCGAGCAGCGTGAACTGCCAGTCCCGGTTCATGTCGGCTTCAGGAGTGAGACCGACGAACGACGCGGGTGTGTTCCGCAGAAAGCTCGCCAGGTTTGCGAACCGGTAGATGCCGAGGCTGAACGTCGGGTTGAACATGACGTCCCGATAGCGCTCGACCAGCGCCCCGGCCTTCACGAGGTGCGCGCCGCGCGCGTGCGTGACATCCCACTGGCCGCTGAGCACGCTCTGCGCGAGCCGCAGGTTGGCCGAGGTCTGCGGCCCGAAGCTCGGAATGCCGCCGATCACGATGCCGCCCATCGAGGCGCGGCCCGATACGAACGGCGGCAGCGGCACGTCGAGATTCGCCTGGACGTTCTGCCCGACGCGCGTACGGCTGTACCCGAAGCGCCATGTGCTCAACGTGCGCGCCGAGAGCACGCGCCGGTACTCGCCCGTGAAGAACTGATTGCGCGAGATGAACTCGCGCGGGAATTGCGGAAAATCAGTCGGCAGGAACTGCGTCGCGTCGTCGAGCGTGTAGCGCGCGAAGAACTGATGGCCTCCGGTGAAATGCCGATCGATTCTGCCCTGGCCGAAGTGCTGCGTGAGCGTCTGCTGAAACGGAAACGTGAACTGCGCAAGCCCGCCGCCGATCAGCGGGCCATTCGCCCTCGGGAACGCCTCCAGATACGGCCGCACGGCCGCATGAACACCGACCTCGCCCGTCGGCAGAATTCCGGCTCTGGCGCGCTCATCGGGCACGACGGTCGAGATCGTCCGGCCGAGCCGGTCGATCAGCGCTTCGTACGCTACGAAGAAGAACGTCCGATCGGCCTGCAACGGTCCGCCCGCGGTCGCACCGAACTGGTTGCGGCGAAAATCGGGCTGCGCGCCCGTATCGAAATAATTTCGCGCGTCGAGCGCGTCGTTGCGGTGGAACTCGAACGCGGTCGCGCGGAAGCGATTGGTGCCCGACTTGGTGAGCACGTTGATCTGACCGCCGAAATTCCGGCCGAACTCCGCCTGGTAGGCATTCGACTCGACGCGGAACTCCCGAATCGTTTCCATGCCGAGCGTCGTGCCCGCGGCGCTGCCCGCGGGTCCGTTCGTAAAGTCGTTCTGCAGCGTCCCGTCCAGCAGGTACACGTTCGCGCGCGGATCCTGCCCGTTGATGCTCATCGCGAGGCCGTGCGCAACCACCGATCCGCCGTCGCGGTGAGGAAACGGGTTGACCCCCGGCTGCAGCAGCGCGAGGTCGGTGTAGTTGCGGCCGTTGAGCGGGAGCTGCTCGATGGCCTGTTCGTCGACGAGGTAGCTCAGCTCGGAGCTGCGGGTGTTGGTCGGCGGCGGCGCGCCGACGACGCTGACCTGTTCGGCGACGGCCCCGACCTGCATCGTCAGGTTGAAGACCACCGTCTGATTCACCGTGAGCGTGACGCCCGTCAGGATGAGCGGCTTGAAACCGGCCATTGACGCGCTGATCTCGTAAGCGCCCACCGGAAGCACCGAGAACACAAAGCGGCCGTCAGCGGTGCTGAAGGTCGTGCGCGTGAGCCCGGTGTCGACATGCCGGGCGGTCAGGGACACCCCTGCGAGCACACCCCCGCTCGCGTCGGTCAGTGTGCCGGCGATCGCGCCCGCGGTCTGCGCCCGGAGTGGCGTCGCGAGGGCGGCGAACAGCGACACCGCCAGCGCGAGACGGAATTTCCGCTGTCGTCTCACACGTGGGCCTCTCCCAGACTGCGACGGTCGCGCGACTTCATCCGTCTGTGTATCGTAGCCGCCCAGGCCGGCCACCGCTCCTCGAGCCACTGGTAGAGCACGGGCAGCACAATGAGCGTCAGCGCGGTCGAGGTCAGCAAGCCGCCGATCACGACGGTGGCGAGCGGACGTTGCACCTCGGACCCTGCGCTCGTGGCGACCGCCATCGGAATGAATCCGACGCTCGCCACCAGGGCGGTCATCAGCACCGGGCGCAACCGAATCTCCGATCCTTCACGCACCGCTTCGCCGAGCGCCCTGCCCTCGTCGCGCAATTGATTGAGATAGGCGATCAGCACGACGCCGTTCAGCACCGCGATGCCGAAGAGCGCGATGAAGCCGACCGCCGCGCTCAAGTTCAGATTCAACCCGCGCAGCCACAGCGCGGCGATGCCGCCGACCAGCGCGAAGGGCACGTTCAGCATCACGAGCAGCGCCTGCCGGCCGTTGCCGAAGCTGGCGTACAGCAGCGCGGCGATCAATACCAGGACGAGCGGGACGATCACGGCGAGCCGGCTCATCGCGCGCTGCTGATTCTCGAATTGTCCACCGTAGGTCACAAAATAGCCTTCAGGTAATCTTACGCGCTCCGCCACCGCGCGCTGCACCTCGGCGGCGAACCCGCCGAGGTCCCGGCCGCGCACGTTGCTCTGCACGATGACCATCCGCTCGCCGTTCTCATGATTGATCAGCTCGGGCCCTTCGACGACCTGCACGCGGGCCACCTGCGAGAGCTGCACTTTGCCCCCCGACGGCGTGGTCATCATCAATTGTCCGATGGCTTCCGGCGTGCCCCGATAGGCCGAGGCGAGGCGGACGACGACCGGAAATCGCCGCCGGCCGTCGATAATCTCGGTGGCGTGCGCCCCGCCGATGCCCGCCTGGACGGCCGTGCGCACCTCGGCGACGTTCAATCCGTAGCGCGCGAGCGCGCCGCGATCGAGCGCCAGTTCGACCTGCATGGCGCCCGTCGTCACGTCCACCGAGGTGTCGGCCGCGCCGGGAACGCCGGCAATGACATCCCGAATCTCCCGGGCCTTCCGCTCGAGCAGCACGAGGTCGTCGCCGAACACCTTCACGCCGAGCTCCGTGCGCACACCCGAAACGGCTTCGTCGAGACGCATCGCCATCGGCGCCGTGAAGTTGTACTCGATGCCGGGAATCTTCGAGAGCGCCGCGTCCATCAGCACGATCAGCGCTTCGGGCGATTTGACCGTCCACTCACCGCGCGGCTTGAAGCTCACGTACACGTCGCCCGCGTACAGCCCCATCGTCTCCGTCGCGAGCTCCGGCCGCCCCATCTTGGTCACGACGCCGCTCACCTCCGGAAAGCGCATCAGCGTGCGCTCGACTTCGGCGGCGATCGCCATGCCCTGCGGCAGCGACGTGCTGGGCAAGCGCCGCGTCTCGATGAGCATCGACCCTTCGTCGAGCTTGGGCATGAATTCCGTGCCGAGGTATGGCACCGACGAGAGTGCCGCCACGAGCAACGCGGCCGCGCCTCCGACCACCGCCGCGCGATGTGTCAGCGCCCACGCCAGGATGGCCCGATAGCGTTCGCGCACCAGCTCGTACCACCGCGCCGGCTGCTCGACCGTGCCGCGCAGCAGAAACGACGACACCATGGGCACGTAGGTCAGCGCCAGCAGCAGCGAGCCGAGCACCGCGACGCACACGGTGAACGCCATCGGCGTGAACATGCGCCCCTCGAGCCCCTGCAGCGAAAAGATCGGGACGTACACCGCAATGATGATGCACACGCCGAACACGATCGGCCGGCCCACCTCGAAGGCGGCCCGCCGGATGATGTCGCGCCGCTCGCGCGGCGTCACCTGCCCGCTGTGCTCGAGCCGGCGCACGAAATTCTCGACCATCACCACCGACGCGTCGACGAGCAGGCCGAAGTCGAGGGCGCCCAGGCTCATGAGGTTGGCCGACACGTTGAAGCGGCGCATCGCGAGAAACGCAAACAGCATCGACAGCGGAATGACCGACGCGGTGATGAGCGACGCGCGCACGTTCCGGAGAAACACGAACAGCACCAGTCCGACGAGCAGCCCTCCCTCGATCAGGTTCGTGAAGACCGTGCGCGTCGTGCGATCGACGACCTCGCCCTGGTTGTAGAACGCCCGGATGGTGACGCCGGGCGGCAGCAGCGGGCGGATCTCGCCGAGGCGCGCTTCCACGCGCCGCACGACGTCGCGGCCGTTCGATCCCTTGAGCATTACGATCATGCCCGACAGCGTTTCGCCGCGCCCATCGCGCGAGACCGCCCCTTCGCGCGGCATGGCGCCGATCGTGACCTGCGCGACGTCGTGCAGATGGATGGGGGTCCCGCCCCGCGTGGCGACGACGACGTTGCTGATGTCGTGTTCGTCAGCGAGCCGTCCCAGGCCGCGGATGGTGAACCGCTCGCCCCGGCTCTCGATGTATCCCGCTCCGAAGTTCGAGTTGTTGTCGCGAAGGCGATCCGCCAGCTCGTTGAGCGTCAGGCCGTAACCGGCCAGCTTTGCGGGTTCGGCCTCGACGTGGAACTGCTGCACGAGGCCGCCCCACGAATTCACGTCGGCCACGCCGGCAATCGTGCGCAGCAGCGGCTTGACCGTGTACTCCTGGATGTTTTTCAGGTCCATCAGCGAGAGCGACTCCGACTCGACGAGGTATTGGAACACCTCGCCCATCGGGGTCGCGGGAGGGCCCAGTTGCGGCCGCAGTCCTTCGGGCAGAGCGCCCGCGGCGTCCTGCATGCGCTGCTGCACCTGCGCGCGGCCGAAGAACAGATCGACGTCATCGTCGTAGGAGACGGTGACGACCGAAATGCCGGCTTTGGAGACGGAGCGGACGCCGCGCGTACGTGGAAGCCCCATCATCGAGGTTTCCATCGGGAAGCTCACGAGGTTCTCGACCTCGTTCGGCGAGAGCCCGGGCGCGACAGTGATCACCTGAACCTGATTGGGCGTGAGATCGGGAAACGCGTCGACATTGATGCTTGAGAGCGCCCAGGTGCCTGCCGCCACGAGCATCAGTGTTGCCGCGACGACAGCGACGCGGTAGTGCAGCGATGCGGTAATCAACCGGTGAATCATGCGCCGCTCCTCACGCTCAATCCGTCGACAGCTTCAGCCTGGCGAATTCCGACTTCACGGCGAACGCACCATCGGTGACGACGATATCCCCCGCGCTCAGACCGCGCACGATGTGGACGTCGCCGCCGGTGCGAGCCCCCACGTCCACATCGCGCCGCTCGAATCGGGCGCCGCCATCCTTCAGCGGCACGACGATGAAGACGACCGGGCGCTCGTCGAGCAACTGCATGGCGCCTTCGGGAACTGCCACACCGGCGCGGACCTCGCCCAGCGGCAGCATCACGGTCGCGAACATGGCGGGCCTCAAGGCGCCGGAGGTGTTGAGGACAACGGCGTGGACGGGGAGGGTGCGAGTGGTCGCATCGAGCGCCCCTCCGACGTTCTCGATGACGGCCTCGAACACGCGCGGGGCGAGCTCGCGCACCGAGAAGGTGACGCGCTCGCCCCGCCGCAGCACCGGCGCCACCCGCTCGGTCGCCGCGATGTCGAGCCACAGCGTGGACGGGTCGGTAATCATCAGCAAGGGATCGCCGGCGTCCACCACGCTGCCCGGCACCGCTTCTCGCGTCAGCACGACGCCGGCGAGCGGCGCGCGCACGACGATCTCGCCGCTCTCGCTCACGCCGAGCTGGGCGAGCGTCACGCGCGCGCGCTCGACTTCGGCTTCGGCCCGCGCCTGCATCGATTCGGCCTCTTCCTGATCGACGCGCGCTTTCTCGACGTCCTGCCGTGAGATGGCCTTCAACTCCAGGAGCCGCTCCGCGCGG
>CAYHHH010000039.1:0-18976 GCA_964356125.1 uncultured Bifidobacteriaceae bacterium
CCGGTTCCGGTTCCGGTTCCGGTTCCGGTTCCGGTTCCGGTTCCGGTTCCGGTTCGCCCCTTGATGCGTGACCTGAAGGTGGACGTGGCGAACTGCGGTAGATGGCGCTGGGGCGCAATGTGCAGCAGGCTCTTCGCGATTCCCGCGGTCAGCGGAAACCGGCCCAGCGCGTTCGCGAGACGCGGCGCGCGCGACGCCATCTTCGCCCACCGATCGATCATTCCGAACGCGTATGCATTGAGCGGACGCGACCGCCCCTCATAGTAATGAGAGAGAAACTCGGCCTTGTACGTTGCCAGGTCGACATTCGTCGGGCATTCCGTCTTGCACGCCTTGCACGACAAGCACAAGTCGAGCGCGTCCTTCACGGCGTCGTTCTGCCATCCGCCTTCCAGCACTTCGCCTTGCAGCAGCTCCCACAGCAGATGCGCGCGGCCGCGCGTCGAATGTTTCTCCTCGCGCGTGGCCATGTAGCTGGGGCACATCGCGCCCCCTTCTTCCTTGCGGCACGCGCCCACGCCAACACAACGCAGCGTCGCGTTCGCGAGGGAGCCGCCGTCGTTCGGAAACCGGAAGTGGGTCTCGACCGGCCGCGGCGCGTAGTCGGCGCCCAGGCGCAGATCGGCGTGCGGCTGGCGCGCATCGATCAGCTTGCCGGGATTCATCCTGTTGTCGGGATCCCAGAGGCGCTTGAACTCGCGGAACGCGCCCATCAGCTCGGGACCGAACATCTTCGGCAGCAGCGCGCCGCGCGACTGTCCGTCGCCGTGCTCGCCCGAGATCGACCCGCCGTGCTCGACGACGATGTCCGTCGCGCGATCGATGAACTCGCGGAACTGCTGGATGCCCGGGTCGCTCTGCAGGTCGAAGTCGATGCGCATGTGCACGCATCCTTCGCCGAAATGGCCGTACAGCGGGCTCTCGTACTTGTACTCGCGCATCAGCGCGAAGATCGCGCGCAGGTACGAGCCGAGACGCGCCGGCGGAACGGCAGAATCCTCCCATCCTTCCCAACCCGGTCTCTTGCCCGGCTGGACGGCGACCGCGCCGAGCGCCGATTCGCGGACGTGCCACACCGCGGCCGCTTCCTGCGGTGTGCACACCATGAACTTCGGGCGCGGGGTGAGCGTCGCGAGCCACGCGCCGAACCGTTCGGCTTGCGCATCGGCGTCTTCGCTCGACCAGGCGCCGAATTCCACGAGCAGCACGCCGTTGCCTTCAGGCAGCATCTTCAGCTCGTCGAGGCGCATCCCCTTCGACCGCAGCGAATCGGAGATCGCGTTGTCGAACCCTTCGAGCCCGATCGGCGTGAACGTGAGGATCTGCGGCACGTGGTCCGCGGCGATGAACGCGTCGGGAAACCCGATGCAGGCAAGGCGCCGGAACGGCGGGCTCGCCGTGAGGCGAAGCGTCGCCTCGAGCACCGTGACGCACGTGCCCTCACTGCCGACCAGCGCGCGCGCGACGTTGAAGCCGTTCTCCGGCAGCAGCTCGTCGAGGTTGTAGCCGGACACGCGGCGCGGAATGCGCGGGAATTTCTCGCGGATGAGCGGCGCGTACCGATCGCGGATCGCCTTGAGACCAGCGTATATCTGCCCCTTGCGGCCGCCCGCGCGGATGATCGCCTCGAGCTCGGCGTCGCTCGTCTTGCCGACCGTCATCCTCGTGCCGTCGTACAGCATCACCTCGAGCTCGTGGACGTTGTCGACGGTCTTCCCGCCCATCAGCGCGTGGACGCCGCACGAGTTGTTGCCGATCATGCCGCCGAGCGTGCAGCGGCTGTGCGTCGCCGGGTCGGGCGCGAAGGTCAGCTGATGGACTTCGGCCGCGTCGCGCACGCGATCGAGCACGATGCCCGGCTGCACGCGCGCGACCTTCCCCGCCGGATCGAGCGTGACGATCCGGTTCAGGTACTTCGAAAAATCCATGATGACCGCGACGTTGCAGCACTGGCCGGCGAGGCTCGTGCCTGCGCCGCGCGGCAGGATGGGCGCTCCCGCTGCGCGGCACGCCGCGATCGTGGCGACAACGTCGGCTTCGTCGAGCGGAATGACCAGCCCGATGGGAACCTGTCGATAGTTCGACGAATCGGTCGCGTACAGCGCGCGCGAGCCCGCGTCGAAGCGCACTTCGCCGCGGACGGTCTGCTTCAGCGCGCGCTCGAGCGCCTCCGCTCCGGGAAAGATGTCGCGCGCGTGCGCGTGAGAGCTGGGAAGAGAAGCAAAGGGCACCGGGGACTCCGAGGGAGGACTATTTCCAGACCGCTTCGATGGCCTCGAAGCGCGTCTTGCCGATGTTGGTGATGGTATGGGTGGTCGGACCGGTATGCCAATCGAAGTCGCCGGCCTTCATGTCGATGCGGTGCAAGCTCGATCCGGGGCGCTCGACGGAAATCGATCCATCATGCGCGGCAATCAACAGCCCCGATCGCGGCAGCGTGTACCGTCCGGTTGACTGACCCGGCTCGAGAATGAGCCGCTCGACCCGCACCAGCTCGTTGTCGAGCGGCGGCTTCGCCTGATAGCCGGCCGGCCTGGGTAAGGCCAGAGACGTTCCGGCCGGCGACACATCGTCGCGCGCCTGAATCTGGACCGTGATGTTCCGGAACGATGTCGAGCCGATGTTGCCGACCCGATGTGTGAGGGCCGGCGAGTACCGCACTTCGGCGTCGACCGGTTCGATGTTGATGATCTCTTTCGCTCCGAGCGTCTGGCCGCGCAGCGTCGCGGGGCCGATGGAAATCCAAAAGTAGGGGTTCTCATGAATGTGATACAGCGTGCCGCTGAACGGCGCCACCGTCACGTCGAGGACCCGCGCGTACGTGTTGTCGAGCTTCACGAAGTGGTGGGGCTCGCGAATCGCGGGCACCTGCAGTTCCGGCGTGGCCGCGCCCTGCGCAATCGCGACGCCCGTCAACGCCACGACGCCCAGCGCCACCCCGTAGATTTTCCCCATGGGTCCGGATAATACTATGATCCCAATCGCATATGGCCTACGTGCTTGTCGTCGATGATGAGGAAGCGATTCGTCGCCTGCTGACACGATGGCTCACTGGCTGGGGTTACGAGGCGAAAGAGGCGGCCAACGCCGACGACGCCCTGGAAATCATGGCGGCTGAACCGGCGGAGATCATCCTCTGCGATGTCATGATGCCGGTCCACGACGGCATCTGGCTGACCGAACAGGTGCGCGGCCGCTGGCCACAGACGGCGGTCATCATGGCCAGCAGCGCGCAGGATATGGAAACGGTGATGCGGATGCGCAAACAGGGCGCAGTGGATTACGTCACCAAGCCCTTCGGGCGCGAAATGCTGCGGCAGGCCCTGCAGCGAGCGATCACACGCCTGCCTTCCTAAGTTACCCGTAGCTCTTCCGGCGCTGGCGGTTCGCTTCCGCCAATCGCGCTTTCGGAATGGTTTCATCCGACTTCTTCAGACCAGGCGTTGACGGAGCAGGTCCGCGCCGTTTCTTGCCGGGTGCGCGGGCCGGATCCTGCCACGATTCGGCGGTGCCTTCGATGGTTCCCGCGATGCGGCCGAGCTGCTCGGCGAGCGCGATTGCCTGCTCTCCGAGGTCCGACGCGTTTTTCTGCTCTTGTGTCGCCATGTAAGCGTTCTCCTCCAGCCCATTTCGAGAGCAAGAACGGGGCCAGACATGCTGTAAAATCCGTAGCTCGTAGCTGGTGGCCGGTAGCCTGTAGCCTGTGGCTCTTAGCAACAGCTCGAGCTACGAACCACTCGCTACCAGCTACCGGCTACGAGCTACCAGCTACGAGGTGTCACATGCGGATTGCCGGTTTGGTTCTCGCGGTGTTCGGCCTGGCTGCCGTCGCACAGGCGCAGCAGGCGCTGACGCTCGAGATTAGAGACTTCGCGACCGTCCCCATCACCGGGCTTCCCGTGGGCAAGACGACGAACGAAATGCTGCTCTCGCGCGTCAACACCATCCGCGAAGAGCCGGGGGGCGCCGACCGCCTCTTCGTCGTCGACATGAACGGACCGGTGTACATCCTCGACAAGAAAACGCGGCAGTTCACGAAATACCTCGACTTCGACGGCCGCGACGATCGCCCCGGCCTCTTTCACCGGTTCTACATCACGAGCGGATACGGCAACGGCATCAACGGCTTCGTGTTCGACCCGGATTACCGGCGCAACGGCAAGTTCTACACCGTGCACCTCGAGCATTACGACATGCCGGTGTCGAATCTCCCCGACGGCCGGCACCATCCCGGCCTGAACCTGGCCGGATACACGACAACGCCCCCCGTCAACGTGCCGGGCGCCAGCGTCGGCGAAGGCGTCATCGTCGAGTGGATCGACACGAACACGAAGAACGCGACGTTCGAGGGCACGGCGCGCGAGATTCTACGCACGCGGCTGAACACGCATGGCCACCCGCAAGGGGAAATCATCTTCAACCCGGCCGCGCGTTCCGGCGATGCCGACTGGCGCGTGCTGTATGCCGAAGTCGGCGACAGCACGTCTGGCGAGTCGCGCATCGTCGCGATCCGCAACAACTCGCAGCGGCTCGATAACCTCGTCGGCAAGATTCTTCGCATCATCCCCGACCTGAACGAGCACGCCGGGACGAGCGTCGTCAGCGAGAACGGCCGCTATCGGATTCCGAACGACAATCCGTTCGCCAAGACCAAAGGCGCGCGCCCGGAGATCTGGGCGTACGGTCTCCGCAATCCGCATCGGATTACCTGGGCGGTCGATCCGGCGAATCCTGCGAATAACCGGCTCTTTGCGAATACCGTCGGGTACCACACGTGGGAGATGGTCCACATCGTCGAACGCGGCAGCAATCACGGATGGCCGTACCGCGAGGGCAACCAGGTGTTGTCTCCCGACCAGCGATCGCTCGGTCCTCTCCCGCAAGTCGACAAGATTCCGATGCAGATCGGCGATGAGATTACCGACGATGTCGTCACGCCGAAGTATCCCGTCATTCAATACGCGCACGACGAGACCGGCGGCGACGCCATCGGCAGCGGCTATCTGTACAACGGCAATCTGATTCCAGCGCTTCGGGGCAAATACATCTTCGGCGACATCACGACCGGCCGCTTCTGGTACGCCGACTACCAGGAAATGCTGGCGGTCGACGCGGACGGCAAGGCAGAGACAACCGCGACGTTCCATCCCGTCACCTTCGTGTGGGACAACCCGGCCGATAGCCCTGATGCCGGCACGCAGACGTTCGACAGTATGTGGCCCATCAACGAGCTCGTCTACCATCAGCGTGGCGGGCAGGCCGAACGGCTGCCGGCGCGGCAGAAGGTCGCGAACCAGGGACGCGCGGATGCGCGGCTCGCGATGGATTGGAGCGGCGAGCTCTACATCTACAGCAAGAGCGACGGGATGATTCGGCAGGTCGTCGGCGGCGGCAGCAAATAACATGCGCATCGCGATTCCTTCCATCGATTTTTGTGCTCGCGGGGCCCCACCCCCGCTCGCTCTCGCTCGGCGGCTTCGCGCCTCGCTCGGGCCGCTGGCGCTTTTCGCCGCGACGGCGGCCGTGATTGCGGCGTCGCCGGCGCCGGCGCATCTGACACTGGAGCTGAGAGACTTCGCGACTCTCCCGATTACGGGCAACATCGAGGGGGCGGGACAAGTCGACGGCATGCTCGCGCGTGTCAATTCGATACGTGAAGAACCGGGCGGCTCGAGCCGGCTGTTCGTGACCGACATGAACGGCCCGATTTATATCCTCGACAAGAAAACCAAAGCGCTCACCACGTATCTCGACTTCAACGGAAGCGGCGATCGCCCGGGGATCTTCGATCGCCTGTATCACGACCCTGGATACAGCAGCGGCGTCAGCCAGTTTCAGTTCGATCCCGACTACCGGCGCAGCGGCAAGTTCTACACGGTGCACATGGAAGGCGTGACGTCGGTCGGATCGCAGCGTCCGGATATGTCGAAGGTCCCGGGCTTGACGGTCGGGCCGTTTGGATACGAGCCAACCGCGGCCGTCGGCACGCCGGGACCGGTGACCTACGAGTCGATCCTGATCGAGTGGACCGACACGAACCTCCAAAACGTGACCTTCGAAGGGACGGCGCGCGAGGTGCTGCGTCTGCAGCTGAATCACCGCATCCACCCGCTGGGCGAAGTCGTGTTTCATCCAGCCGCGCGGCGCGGCGATCCCGAATGGCGCGTGATGTACATCGGCATCGGCGACGGCGGCGCTGGCGAGATGCGCACGATCGCGCGGCCCAATCCGCAGCGGCTCGACACGCTGGTCGGAAAGATTCTCCGCATCGTTCCCGACCTGAACGAGCAGGCCGCGACGAGCACGTTGAGCGACAACGGTCGCTACCGCATCCCGAACGAGAATCCGTTCGTGGCGAAGCCCGGCGCGAAAAAGGAAATCTGGGCGTACGGCCTGCGCAATCCGCATCGGTTGAGCTGGGCCGCCGATCCGGCCGATTCGCGGCGCCAGCACTTGATCGCAGCCGTCGTGGGATTGCGGACGTGGGAAATGGTCAGCATCATTCGCAAGGGCGCGAACTACGGCTACTCGCAGCGCGAAGGCAGTCAATTGCTGCAGCCCGACAACGTCATCGCGCCGCTGCCGGCCGTCGACAAGATCGCGGTGCAGATTGGCAACGAGGTGACCGACGAGGTGGTGGTGCCGACGTATCCGGTCATTCAATACGGACACGTCCCCAGCGGCGGCGACGGCATCGGCAGCGGCTACGTCTATACCGGCAAGGCGCTGCGGGCGCTGCGAGACAAATACGTCTTCTCGGATCTGTCGACGGGGCGCGTCTGGTATGCGGACTGGAAAGAGATGCTCGCCGCCGATGATGGGAATCCGGCGACGATGGCGGAGATGCACGAGCTGAAGCTGTCCTGGAACGGTCAGGTCCACGACACGTTCACGTCGATCGCGCAGGCGGCGTATCAATCGCGCGGGGGCAAGGACCCCGACCTGCCGGGCCGCGGAACCGTTTCAGGCTTGCGCCGCGCTGACGCGCGCTTCGCGCTCGACGCCGCGGGCGAGCTGTTCGTCTACAGCAAGACCGACGGTATGATTCGTCAGGTTGTTGGCGTTCGTTAACGCCGGGTCTAAAGAACAAGACCCGGCCTACGTGGTGCGATTACGTAGGGCGGGTCTTGTTCTTCAGACCCGCCGAGGAGTTCACATGCGAAAACTGTTCGTGCCTGCTCTCGCCCTGCTCGTCCTCACTTACGCCATGCTTGCCCAGGCACAGCGCGGCGGCGGACCGCCAACGATGCCGCCGGCGCCGGGCTCGCTGCCGGCCCACCGGTTCGAGAAGGTCGCCGAAGGCGTGTATTACGCCACCGCGACCGGCTCGGTGACCATCGGCAGCAATGCGGCGGTCATCGTCAACGACGACGACGTCATGCTGATCGATCCGGGGATTTCGGCGGCAGCGGCAACCACATTCCTTGCCGACGTGAAAACGCTGACGAGCAAACCGGTGAAGTACGTGGTCGACACGCACTATCACTACGATCACGCATTCGGGAATCAGGTGTTCGGGCCCGACGTCACCATCATCGGCCACGACACGACGCGGCGGCGCCTGAACGGGCCGGGGTCGTTGAAAGAGCGCACGTACCTGATGAACAGCACGGCCGCCATCGCGACCCGCTTCACGCTGCTCAAGCGCCAGATCTCGGACGCGAAGGACGCGCAGGAGCGCGCCGTGTACGAACGGCAGCTCGCCATCCATCAGCAGTATGCCGACGAGCAGCCGAAGCTGAAGGTCACGCCGCCCAACGCCACGCTGTCGCGAGACATGACGCTGCATCGCGGCAGCCGCGAAATCCAGATTCGCTTTCTGGGCCGCGCGCACACCGATGGCGACATCGTGGTGTTCCTGCCCCGCGAGCGTATCGTCGCAACCGGCGACATGATCACGAGCGGCCTGTCGTACACCGGCGACGCATTTATCGAGGAATGGCCCGCGACGCTCGAAGGCGTCATGTCGCTGGATTTCGACACGGTACTCCCCGGCCATGGCGCCGTGTTCAAAGGCAAGGAGCACCTCCGCAACCTGCAGGCGTACTGGCGCGATTTCTATCAGCAGGCGACCGCGCTGCGGAAGCAGGGTGTGCAGCCGGAAGAAGCGGCGAAGCGGATCGATCTGACGAAGCACGCCGGCGCCATTCCCGCGGCGAAGACCCCGGGCGTCGACGTGCGCGGCGTCGATCGCATTTACGATCTCGCGGCGAACCCGAACGCGCCGGTCCGCTAGCTGGTAGCTACTAGCTATCAGATCTGGGTGTACGTCCTCTCACGCGGAATCGTTGCGTGTCTCAACACGGGGGCACGGAGACACGGAGACGCACGGAGGAAATGCCTATCTCCGTGGGCAGCGCCAGCGGGCTCCGTGGCAGCCGTCGACCCCGCGCCGTAGGCGCGCCCGCGAGAACACAAGAACAGAAATATAAGAAGGTGGGGATCGAGGGCTTCTTGTATTTCCGTTCTTGTGTTCTCGCGCGTTGGCCGCAACGCGGCCAACGCGTCGACGGCTGCCCGTGGCTCCGTGTTGAGAATTTCGTCGTATTTCTCTGCGCCTCTGCGCCTCTGCGTCGAAACGGGCGATTAACCCGTGTTGCGCATGCCCGCAGCGATGCCGTTCACGGTGACAACAAACGCATCGAACAGTGCGGGATCCGGATCGCGGCTGCGGAGGCGGCGCAGCAGCTCGACTTGCGCGAGGTTGATCGGATCGACGTACGGATTGCGCACGTCGATGGAGCGGCGCAGTACCGGGTTCGCCTCGAGAAGCACCGCGTGGCCCGTCACGGCGAGCACGGTGTCGACCGCGCGCGCGAGGCGGGCGCGCAGGTCGAGCCCGAGCGGCCGCAGTTCCTCTGGTGCGAGGCGATCGTATTGCGCCGCAATCCGGGCGTCCGCCTTCGCCAGCGTCATCTCGACCAGATCGATCGTCGAGGCGAAGAACGGCCATCGCGCATACATCTCGCGGAGCATCTCGTTGTGTTCTCCGGCCAGCGCATCCTCGATGCCGAGCCACGACGGCAACATCAGGCGCGTCTGCGTCCACGCAAACTGCCACGGAATCGCGCGAAGGCTCTCGACCCCTTTCCCCGGCGTGCGTCGGGCCGGGCGGCTGCCGATGCTCACCTGCGTCAGCTCGGGCTCGGGAGTGGCCGTGCGGAAATACGGGATGAACCTCGGCTCGTCGTACACGACGGATCGATATGTCGTCCGCGCGCGCGCCGCCACCTGGTCCATGCACGCGCGCCATTCCGGTTTCGGCGAGGGTTGCGGCACGACGGCCGCCTCGAGTGTGGCCGTGGTGTACACCTCGAGCGTGCGGATGGCGATGTCGACGAGGCCGAACTTGGCCTGCATCATTTCGCCCTGCTCGGTCGCGCGCAGCGTTCCGCGCACCGAGCCTGGCGGCTGCGACTGAATCGCCAGATACGTCGGACCGCCGCCGCGGCCGATGCTGCCGCCGCGGCCGTGGAACAACGTGAGCCGCACACCGCTCTTCCCACACGCAGAGACGACTTCCTCCTGCGCGCGGTAGAGCGTCCAGTCGGCGCTCAAGCGTCCCGCATCCTTCGCGGAGTCGGAGTAGCCGATCATGACTTCCTGATGCCCGTCGATCCGATTGCGGTACCAGGGGATCGCGAGCAGGTCGATCATGATTCCGCCGGCATGATCGAGATCGCGCGCGGTCTCGAAGAGCGGGACGACCCGCTGCGGGTGTGACGTGCCCGCCGCCATCTGAAGAAACTCGACCGCGAGGACGTCCGAGGGCGCGCTCGCCATCGTGATGACGTAGGCGCCCAGCGACTCCGGATGAATGCGCGCCGCGACGCGGAACGTGTCGAGCACGTCGCGCGCGTGGTCGTCCGAGGTCGTCCGCGGCAGGTCATCGAGCCGCACATCGCCGGCTGTCAGATGCTGCACGAGAAACCGCTGACGGTCCGGCTCGGCAAGCGCGGCGTACCTGCCCAGCCCTGCCGCCTGTGCGATCCAGTCGACGGCGTCAGTGTGACGCTGCGCCTCCTGCCGCACATCCAGGCGCGCGAGCGTGACGCCGAACGTCGTGACGCGGCGCAGGATGTCGGTGAGACGTCCCGCGGCCATCACGTCATTGCCGGTCGACACGAGCGAACGGAAGCAGAGCTCCAGCGGTTCGGCGAGCTCCGCCGCGGCCAGGTACGGAGCCGTGCCCGTCAGCCTCGGCGCCGATTCCGCGAGCGCCTCTTCCGCCAGGTCGCGCGTCGCTTCGAGACGATCGCGCACCTCCGCGAGCAGTACGCGATACGGCTCGTGGGCGTCGCCGACGCGCGCGCGCAGCTCCTCGCTGGCATGTGAGGCCGAAAGCGACAGCTCGCTGCGCAGCGCGAGGATGTCTTTGAGGTACAGGTCGGCGGCCTGCCAGCGCGCGAGCCAGGTCGCCTGCCGCGTCACTTCGGGCGTGATGCTCGGGTTGCCGTCGCGGTCGCCGCCAATCCACGATCCGAACCGTATCGGCGCGACGTCTCTCGGAAGCGGCGTACCGGTCGCCGCCGCGAGCGCGCGGTCCACGGCGCGCAGATACTGCGGCAGCGCATCCCAGAGGCTCTGCTCGAACACGACGAGCCCCGCGCGCACTTCGTCGAGCGGCGTCACGCGCGCGCGGCGCACCTCGTCTGTCTGCCACGCGGCCGCGATCTCACGCTGCAGATCGGCGAGCGACTCCTCCTGCTCGTCCGGGGTCAGGTCGGGCCGATCGCGGAACGCCAGAATCTGCGCGATGCGATTGTGTTTCTGCAGCAGCGTGCGCCGGACGATCTCGGTCGGGTGCGCGGTGAAGACGAGCTCGACGCGCATGGATGCGATGGCGGCGGCGAGCGCGCCGGCAGGCACACCCTGATCGCGCAATCGCGCGAGGGTCTCCGCCGCGGATCCGCGCTGCGGGCGTCCGTGCGGATCGCGCGCATGGTCGCGCCGGCGACGCACGCGGTGATGCTGCTCGGCGATGTTGGCCAGCGTGAGGAAATGCGCGAACGCGCGGGCCACGGTCAGCGCCGAGGCCATCGGCATGTCGCGCAACAGCCGATCGATGTGTTCGAGCTCGCTGTCCTGCGTGCGCGCCTTCTTCGCGGCCTCGCGCACCTGCTCGACCTGCTGGAAGATCTGCTCGCCTTCGTGGTGCCGCAACACCCGCCCGAGCACCTCGCCGAGCAGACGCACATCGTCTCGCAGCGGCTGGTGCGGATCGACACTCATGCAAACCTGGTTGGTGGTTCGTAGTTGGTGGTTGGTGAACCACCAAACCACCAACCACCAACCTATTTAGGCGCCTGTTCGTAGTTGATGAGGATGACGAGATCCTCCTTGCCGATCTGCTTGAGACCGTGCGAGCTGCTGGGGCGCGTCAACACGGCGTCGCCGGGGCCCACTTCGAATTCCTTGCCGTCGATCGTCATCATGCCGCGGCCGCTGAGCACGTAGTAAATCTCGTCCTCGCGCTGCAGGTGGTAGCCGATCGCCGAGCCCGGCTTGAACGCACGCTTCCGGAAGACGAGCTTCAGGTTCGGCGTCTTGGCAAAGAACGAGTAGCCGATCGTTTCGCCGCCCCCCTTGTGTGTGCCCGGCTCGTTCTTCGCGACTTCTTTATCGCGCTCGAGCACGTAGCCGCCGGGTGTACCCGCCGTAGCGTTGTGCTCCGTCTGCGCGAAGGCGGGCACCCATGCCGTCCCGACGACAACCACGATGGTGAGCAGCAAATATCGTTTCGTCATGGCGAAAGAATATCAGATCCCTTCGACTTCGCTCAGGGCAGGTCGGCGAACATCCCCTTGTAGTAGCGGTACCACTCGCTCTGAAAACGCTCGTCCGGATCGTATGTCCGCTTCAATCGCAGACACTCCGGCAGCGGCGGCGGCACCTCTGAGCGCGCGCTGGAGGTCGGTTGCCGATCCCACAGACACGACATTTCTCACGCGGGTCGGGTTCAGCTGCGAGTGGATGTCGTTGACGATCGTGCCCGTTTCAGCCGGCGTCGCCTGCAGCGCAAACAGACTCGACGCTTCCAGAAAATCCCTACGACTCAGGGCCATATGGTCCTCCCGCATCGCGAAGGCGTGCGCCGCCTTTATAAAGGAGCCACACACCGCCCATCTGTATGACGTGCATCAGATCGTTGTGATTGACATGTTCGTGAAGCCGCAACCCGCTCTGCTGCACCACCGCGGCCGCAATCGACACAACGATGCCCGTGGCGATGTAGGCGCGATGGCCTTCCACGCCGCGCGTCCGCCCGGCGACGACCAGCAATAGCAGAATCGCGAGGGTCGAGCCGTAGTCGTCAATCACAAATCGGAACTCGTCGTGTCCGAGCATCCAGGCGACATAGATCGCGAGCTTCAGCGCCGCTCCGGCGATGAGCCACCGCCGGTCCTGCCCCGCGAATGCCGACGTGATCGCAGAGGCCAGCAGGCAGAAGCTCGCCACCCCCATGCTGATCGTCGTCACCTTCCACAGCGCGGCAGCGACCGCCGGCTCGAGCGCATGCCGGAACCCGTGATAGGTGCCGCCAACATAGCTGCCCACCGCTGCAGCGAATAGCGCGAAGGCCCACCACTGTATCGAGCGCTGCCGAAGCGCCCCGTTCCGCTTGATGAGCAATATCGCGCAAAGCTCGGAGAGGGTGCCGAGGAGGTAGTCGGTGACGAGCGTGGTCGGCTCGGAAATCGTCACAGAAGAGATGTCGGACGAATCGGCCGTCAGCGGGAGAGGAAGCCGTGGAGCTTGCCTTTGGGGTGCGATATAGCGAACGACCACGCTCTAATTTCTTGCGTCGTTTCCTTTGCATTTCCTCCTAATCTCCTACTCTCCTGTGAGGGGGTGTTGACGCGTTCGCGGTGTTAATGTAACCTTTAATCCGGATTAACGGATTGATGTCTGTCGCACGCCCCCCCGCTATTCTCGACCATCTCTCGGCCCTCGCGGACACCACGCGCAGCCGCATTCTGCTGTTGCTGGACCGCCACGAGCTGACCGTGTCGGAGCTCTGCGGCATCATGCAACTGCCGCAGTCGACGGTGAGCCGTCACTTGAAGGCGCTCGCCGACAGCGGCTGGATTTCGGCGCGGGCCGAAGGCACCAGCAACGTGTACGCGATGACGCGCGACGTCGATGGCTCAGCGCGCCGGCTGTGGGCGCTCGTCCGCGAGCAGGTGGGGCCGACGCCGGCCGCGATGAACGACCAGCGCCGCGGGCAGACGGTGCTGGCCGGGCGCCGCACGAAGTCGCAGGAGTTCTTTTCCTCTTCGGCCGGTCAGTGGGATCGCCTTCGCGATGAGCTCTTCGGCGAGCGCTTCCATCTCGCCGCGCTTCCCGCGTTCGCCGACTCGGAGTGGACGATCGGCGATCTCGGCTGCGGCACCGGTCAGCTCACGGCGGCGCTCGCGCCGTTCGTGCGTCACGTCATCGCTGTCGATGCATCCGCTGCCATGCTGCAGGCGGCCAAAAAACGGCTGCACGGTTTCGACAACGTCGAGCTGCGGCGCGGCGACCTGGAGGCGCTTCCGATAGACGATGGGCGTCTCGACGCGGCGACGCTGGGGCTCGTGCTGCACCATCTGCCCGAGCCCGGCCGCGCGCTCGCCGACGTGGCGCGCGTGCTGAAGCCGCGCGGCCGCCTGCTGATCGTCGACATGCTGCCGCACGACCGCGAAAGCTATCGGCAGCAGATGGGCCATATCTGGCTCGGTTTTTCCGATGAACACGTCCGGCGAATCCTCGACGAGAGCGGATTCGGCGACGTCCGCATTGTCCCGCTCTCGCCCGATCCGAAATCAAAAGGACCAGGTTTATTCGTAGCAACAGCCAAACGTTCGTAGGCCGGGTCCTTCGGACCCGGCGCACCGGCGGGTCCACAGGACCCGCCCTACAGGAGAAGCAGACACATGAGTACCGCAGTTCAGAATGCACATCCATTCGCCGCCGCGAAAGCCGCCGGCCGCGAGCCGTTCAAGGTGAAAGATCTGTCTCTCGCCGACTTCGGGCGCAAAGAGCTGCGCCTCGCCGAGCAGGAAATGCCCGGCCTGATGGCGCTGCGCACGCAGCACGGCGCAAAGAAACCGCTCGCCGGCGCCCGCGTCATGGGCAGCCTGCACATGACGATTCAGACCGGCGTCCTCATCGAGACGCTCGCCGAGCTCGGCGCCGACGTGCGCTGGGTCTCGTGCAACATCTTCTCAACGCAGGATCACGCGGCCGCCGCGGTCGTCGTCGGCCGTCCCGAAACCGGCGGCACGCCGCAGAACCCGCAGGGCATTCCCGTGTTCGCGTGGAAGGGTGAAACGCTCGAAGAGTACTGGTGGTGCACGGAGCAGGCGCTCGAGTGGCCAGACGGCAGCGGCCCGACGTTGATCGTCGACGACGGCGGCGATGCGACGCTCGTCGTGCACAAAGGCGCCGAGTACGAGAAGTCCGGCAAGGTGCCCGCGTTCAATCCCGAGAAGGATCCCGAAGAGTGGGGCGTCATCCTCCAGACCATCAACGCCTCGATCGCGAAAGACAAGGCGCGCTACACGCGCCTCGCAAAGACGATTCGCGGCGTCAGCGAGGAAACGACCACCGGCGTGCATCGCCTGTATCAGATGATGGAGGCAGGCACGCTGCTCTTCCCCGCCATCAACGTGAACGACTCGGTCACCAAGAGCAAGTTCGACAACATCTACGGCTGCCGCCACTCGCTGCCCGACGGTCTCGCCCGCGCGACCGACGTCATGCTCGGCGGTAAAGTCGCGGTCGTGTTCGGCTACGGCGAAGTCGGCAAGGGGTGCGCGCAGGCGCTGCGCGGCCAGGGCGCGCGCGTCATCGTCACCGAAATCGATCCCATCTGCGCGCTGCAGGCGGCGATGGAAGGCTACCAGGTCACCACGATCGACGAGGTGGTCGACAAGGCGGACATCTTCATCACGGCGACCGGCAACCACAACATCATCACGCTCGAGCACATGAAGCGGATGAAGGACAAGGCGATCGTCGGCAACATCGGCCACTTCGACAACGAAATCGACATGGCCGGGCTGAAGAAGGCGGGCATCGAGCGCATCAACATCAAGCCGCAGTACGACGAGTTCCGCTTCCCCGACGGCCACAGCGTGATGATTCTCGCGGAAGGACGCCTGCTGAACCTCGGCTGCGCCACCGGCCACCCGAGCTTCGTCATGTCGGCGTCGTTCACCAACCAGGTGATCGCGCAGCTCGAGCTGCACGCGAACACCGGCAAGTACGAGAAGAAGGTCTACATGCTGCCGAAGCACCTCGACGAGCAGGTGGCGCGGCTGCACCTCGACCATCTCGGCGTGAAGCTGACGAAGCTCTCGAAGGATCAGGCGGACTACATCGGGGTACCGGTGGAGGGGCCGTACAAGCCGGATCACTACCGGTACTAAGAGTCGAAAGAGTCGGGAAAGAGTCGGGAAAGAGTCGGACGAGTCGTCGGAGTCGGACGAGTCGAGCACGTAGGCCGGGTCTTGCATTTTAGACCCGGCCAATTTTTGCAGGTGGTAGACTTTCCCCACACCACAGCCAGCGGAGGAACCATGAGTGCACGTGTCCGAACCGTCACGCTCTTCGTCTTCCTGATCGCGAGCACATGGCTCGGCGCGCAAGAGGCGCCGAAGCAGGAATTCTGGGTCCAGAGAATCAAGGGTGGCGCGGCCTATGTGCCGCCCAACAAGCCGCACACGAGGCTCGCCGACCTGAAAGCGAAGTACAAGAACCAGGCGGCGTGGAGAGAAACCGTCGTCAAGGACGGCGAGTCGCAGGCCGACTACGTGTCGATGGCTCCCGGCACAAAAGTCACGCCACGGCTTCATCCGGCCACGCCGAGCCTCTTCGTGGTTTTCGAAGGGGAAATGCGGTGGCAGATCGAGAATCAGGAAGCCTTCACCGCGAAGCGCGGCTCGATGGTCAACATTCCATCCTGGACGATTTTCTCCTACGACGTCATCGGGTCTGTGCCCGCCGTCTTCGTGGAAGTCAACGCCATCCATTTCGACACGGTCCATCCCGCCACCGGCGCGGCGCCTGACGCGCTACCCGGGCGGGTTGTGACAAGAACCAGGTTCAACGAACGGAAGCCGACGCCGTACGTTGCGCCGAACAAGCCGCACTTCAACCTGCACGATTCGATCAAAGCGAATCCCGCGCGGCCCGCCGGCGTGCAAACACGCACCGAACATCTCTACGCCAACGCGAACTACGGATTCGCCGATCCGAACGATCCGGCTAATCCGAATCGCAGCGCGGCGCCGGGGCGAGGCGCAGGGCCCGCACCAGCTCCTGCCGCCAGTCCCCGCGACTTCGCTCCGAACGTGCCTGCCGGCCACCTGCATCCGGGCTCATCCGAATGGTGGATCGTCCTGGTCGGGCAGATCTCCGCGAAGTTCGAGTCGGGTTCCTACATCGGCCAGGAAGGCGACATCCTGTACGCGCCGCCGTACCTGTCGCACGCGATGGCGAACCATGGGCCCGGCGGCTCCTGTCGCATCGCCATCGGCTGGTACGACCAGGAGCATTTCGACCCGCCGGTCCAATAAAGTGGAAAGTAGAAAGTAGAAAGTGGAAAGTAAGTAAAGCGCCGGCATCGAGCGTCGTATTCATAGGTAAGGAGATACCTTTGTCTATGAAACACGCACTTATGGCGGCGCTTGTGGTTTCCATGGCTCTGCCGGCGGCCCTCCTGGCCCAGGCAAAAACGGACTTTTCGGGCACTTGGACCTTTGACGAGGCCAAGAGCGACCCGGCGCCTGCGCGCGCGGGCGGCGGTGGCGGCGGCGGTGGGCGCGGCGGCGGCCGCATGGGCGGCGCGCCGGCGACGGCCATGACCATCAAACAGACGGGCACGGAGCTGTCGATGGATCGCACCACGGCTCAGGGCGCGCAGACGGTTGTGCTCAAGCTCGACGGCACCGACAGCACGAATACCATCGGCATGGGCCCGGCGACGTCGAAAGCCGTATGGGATGGCCCCAGGCTCGTCGTCAGCACGACCCAGACGATGCAGGGCCGCGGCGGCGAAATGACGATTACCTCGAAGGAGATCTACAGCGTCCAGGGCAATGTCCTGACGATCGACACGACTCGCACGACACCCGCAGGCGATCAGACACGAAAGCTCATCTACACGAAGAACTAATCACCAATCGGACGTCGCAAGGGCCGACATGTGACAAAAGCGTGTCGGCCCCTTCTTCGTGCTTGTCTGCCCGTACAATCAGTCAGGACAATCCAGCATGAAAGCAATCGCCGCCGCACGGTCCGTCGCCGTCTCTGTCGCTCTCATGAGCTCGATCGCCTGCGGCGCGAAGACGCCGACGCAGACGGACGCACCGGTCTACGAGCTGAAGACCGACGTCTTCACGGGCACCGTCGCGACTGGCGGCTCAAAAGCCTTCAAGTTCACCGTCGTCAATCCGGGCGACATTTCGGTGGTCATTTCGGAGTTAGGCCCGACCAGCACGCTTGTCATGGGACTCTCGCTGGGATTCTGGGAGGCCGCCACTGAGATTTGCGTGGAGCAGCTGCGAACCACCACGGCAACGCTGAACGTCGCCTTTGCCGCGACACCTTCGGCGCCCGGGGATTACTGCGCCGGCGTGTTCGACAGCGGCAACGTCGTGGTGACGAGCGAATTCAAGCTCACCGTCACGCACTACTGACGCGGGACGCTACTGCTTGACGAACTTCTGCACGACGCCGGTGAGCTGCGCGAGATAGATATTTCCCGCCGCATCGACAGCGGCACCGTGCGCGATCGCGGCGTCCGGCAACTTCGCCACGACGGTTCCCTTCAAATCCCTCACGACGTTGCCGGTGACGATATGGCCGTCGCCCGTCATCGCGAGTCCGGAGATGCCTCCAGTGCCTGTCCACTCGCTCAGAAACTTTCCGTTCGCATCGAAGATCTGAATGCGCTGATTATCCCGATCGGTCACGTAGACCTGCCCCTGCGTGTCGACGACGACGTTGTGCGGTAAGCCGAATTCGCCCGGACCCGTTCCGCGCTTCCCCCACTCGAGTAGATATTTGCCGTCGCGCGAGAACTTCACGACACGAGCCCCGCCGTAACCGTCGGTGACGTAGAGATCCCCATTAGCCGCGAACGCGACGTCGGTTGGTAAATTGAACGTCGACCGGCTCGCGCCGGACGTTCCCTTGGTCCCGAGCCGCATGATCTCCTTGCCGTCGACGGTCATCTTGTACACGACGTGCGCGGCGGCATCGACGATCCAGATGTTGCCCTGCGGATCGACGCGTATCGAATGCGCGCCGCACGCCGTGCAGCCAGCGGGCCCATAGACGGCGGAGTATCGAGACCTGTCAGCCGCCCAGTTGTCCTTGGGAATGCCTGCGACCTTGCCTTCGCTGATGAGCCCGTCGCCCCATGAGCGGATGAACTTCCCCGCGCCGTCGAACTCGAGAATCGGGTGCGCGCCGCGATGAAACACGAGGATCGTGCCTTTGGGCCCAATCGCCACGCTCGACGCCTGGATGAGATTCCACGGTGCGGCAAAGCCCGCGGCGCTCGTCGCGGGCGCGGGCCACTCCACGGGCTTGTACGGGCCCTGGGCTCCCACACGCGCATCGTTCACGCCAACCACGACGCACGCGAGGACGATGAACCACAGTCGCGACGCAGACCGCATGTCCGCCTCCTTATTTGCTACTTACTGCCGGCTGATACACGTGCGAATTCGCGTACCCCACAATTGCAAGCCGCGTCGCCATCCCGCTCCCCACGTGACGAGGGCGGTGCCACACCTGCGCAGGCGCGTACACGATGTCCCCCTGATCGGCGACGAGAAGCGGGAGGTCTCCGATCTTGAACTCGTTCTGCCCCTCGAGCATGAACCACAGCTCGGGACCGGTGAGATGGAAATGCCCTTTGTCGTCGTCGCGCGCCGGCTTCTGGGTCTTCGGATCGCCGCGGATGATGTTGGCGATCCCCACG
>CAYHHH010000039.1:19076-34651 GCA_964356125.1 uncultured Bifidobacteriaceae bacterium
GCCGACTTTAATCGGCACGCCGCCGCCCAGTCCCGTCGTGCCTTCCACATTCGGCATCGGCGACCCCAAGGCATGTCCCCATGCCTTCGCGGCCTCGAGCGACGTCGCCCAGCGCGAGGCGAACGTGAGCGCGGTGTACGCCTTGCGGCGGCTCAAATCGATCGTGTGCGGGCCGTTGACGCCGTCGTCGCGGACGAACGCCTTGAGGAGCCCGCTCGCATCGATGACCGCTACGCTGACGCTGAAGCCGTCGGCGCGGCACCGCTCGACGGTGCCCTGAACAATCGCCTGCGCCATCTCATGGGACAGCGCCTTCTGCGCAATCAGCCCTTGCGCCGCCGCTTGAGCCGAGCCTGCGGCGGACAATGCGAGAATCATCACAAACAACCGCATACAAAACCTCCAGGAGAGTGTATCTTGACACCGGTAAAGGGGTCGGGAGGGGTTTTCCTTCCGCAGATGATCGCAGGAAAACCCCTCCCGACCCCTTTTTTCTTTTTGAAAGCGAGGATGCCGTGAAAAGAATCGCGCTCGCCGTCGTGCTCGGAATCGCCGTGACGTCCCTTCTGTCAGCGCAAGGCGGAAGCGCCGCCTACAAGCCCAAGCGCCTCAACAAGATGATTGAGCTGCTCGAAGCCGGCCAGCCGGTCTATGACGTCAGCGTCGACGGCGTGGGCTACGAGGAAGGCAAGAAGCTCGCACAGTCGCACGTCGATTTAATTCAGTACCAGATGGAGCATGGCCCCTTCGATCCGATGCGCCTGCGCCAGTTCATGCAGGGGCTCGTCGACGGCGGGCCGACCAAGAGCGGCCATCGCACGCCGACGGTCATCGTCACGCTGCCGGTGCTGGGGTTGGATGGACAGACGGTGAGAAACAATCATTGGGTCATCGAGCAGATCCTGAGCGCTGGCGTACATGGGCTGATGCTGTGCCACGCGCGCAACGCCGACGCCGTGCGCACGTTCGTCTCGACGGCGCGCTACCAGTTCGAGCGCCCGGAGCTGAAGGGCGCCGACAAAGTCATCCCGGAAGGGCTGCGCGGATCGGGAAGCCAGGGATATGCCTCGCGCATCTGGGGCATCAGCGGGACGGAATACATCGAGAAGGCCGACCCGTGGCCGATGAACCCGAACGGCGAGCTGATTCTGTCGCTGAAGATGGAAGACAAGTATTCCCTCGCGAACATCGACGAGATTACGAAAACGCCCGGCATCGCGTGGGGCGAATGGGGACCGGGCGATCAGGCGATGTCGCTGATGGGGCTCGCCTATCTCAAGGGCGGCGGCAATCAGGGGCGCAGCCTGCCGGGAACCGCGGCGACGGGCGGTCTGCCGCCCATCGGCGAGCCGAAGCTGGACGCCGCGCGCGCGCGCATCATGAAGGCGATGATCGACAACAAGTGGGCGCCGCTGCACTCGTCGAACGTCGAGAACGTCATCGATCTGATCAAAGCGGGCGTGATGGTGCACCACGGGACGTCGGTCGAGCTGACCAATAAAGGTCGCGCGTTCACGAAACGGCAGATGCCTTACTGAATTGGAAGATTGGAAGATTGGTAGATTGGTAGATTGGTAGATTACGGAAACGGGAGAAACCGATCATGCGGATCACGACTACATTTCTGATCTTTCTCACAGCCGGTGTGAGCATCTTCGCCCAGAAAGCCACGCTCACGCTCGAGCCGGTCGAGCGGCAGATGCCGGCGTACATCGTCGAGCGGCTCTCGGCGCCGGATCGCGTGCTGTTCGACAAGCTGATGCGCGTGGGGCTCGAGTCGGCGTGGTCGCTGGTGACGGCCGAAGGGTACCCGCAGAACTTCATCAACGAGCTGTCGCCGCTGAAGGCGAACACGCGAATGGTCGGCCGCGCGCGAACGATGCGCTATCTCCCGAACCGGAAGGACGTGCGCGACAAGCTGTACTCGGCGGGGCCGCAGCTGAACTACAAATCGGCTGAGGAAGCGCAGCCGGGCGATGTGCTCGTCTTCGACGCCGGCGGCGAGACGCGCGCCGGCGTCTCGGGCGGCGTGACGACGATACGATTCCTGGTGCGGGGCGGGGCCGGGCTTGTCATCGATGGCGCGATGCGCGACGTGCCCGAGCTCGAAGCGATGCCGATTCAGACGTACATGCGCCGCGGGCATGCGTCATCCGTGTCGCCGCTCATGATGAGCGTCGATTACCAGGTGCCGGTGCGGATCGGCAGCGTGACGGTGATTCCCGGCGACATCCTCGTCGGCGAAAGCACCGGCATTCTGGTCATCCCGGCCGCGATCGCCGAAAAGGTCGCCAACGCCGCGCTCGAGCACGACGAGCAGGAGGAATTTCAGCGCGAACTGCTGCTCAAAGGCGAATCGATCTTCGGCGTGTATCCGATGAACGACGCGACCCGCGCGCGCTTCAAAGAATGGCGCGCCAAGAAAGTGGAAAGTAAAAAGTAGAAGGTAAAGAGTGAAAACCAACGTCTTCCTTCTCATCCTGGTCCTCGTTCCGGCCCTGTCGTCGGCGCAGACCATCACGCTCGACTCGAGCGAGGTGCGGCCTGGGCCTGTGGCGGTGACGTCGACGTCAACGACCGTCACGGTGACGTGGCCCGACGAGTCGTCTCGCACCTGGACCGCCGTGTTTTCACTCGAGCCGAACCGGCCTCTGATCACCTCAATCGGTGTCGGCGTCACACCGGTCATCACCGAGGCGCGCGCGTTTTACCGCGGCGAAACGGGAAAGCGCCGGGGCGGCTGGAACGCGTTCTTCGACGATCCGACGACACATCCCGAAGGCACGCGCCACGTGCAGGCCACCTTCACCCTGCGCGGCGCCAAAGCGCGGACGCTCGGCGATCGCGTCGAGCTGGCGTTCGACGGCATGCAGATGGGTGGCTTCGAGGGGGCGCTGTCGTACACGTTCTATCCGGGAAGCCGGCTGA
This sequence comes from uncultured Bifidobacteriaceae bacterium, assembly GCA_964356125.1. Classification (GTDB taxonomy): domain Bacteria; phylum Acidobacteriota; class Vicinamibacteria; order Vicinamibacterales; family JAMQPK01; genus JAMQPK01. The sequence continues at coordinate 22,005 of CAYHHH010000039.1, forward strand.
TCCAGCAGGAAGCGGTCCTCACGACCAGCGATCCGGACGTCGCGTACTACTACGACGCCGGACTCGACATGGCCGCGCCGACCGATCGCACGCCGGGCAACAACATGCGATCGGAGATTACGTACTACGATACGTCCGGCACGTTGAAGAAGGTGTACAGCACCGGCTTCCGCGCCGAGCGCGAGCCGGTGCAGGTGCGCTACAGAACGCTCGCGGCACAAACCGCGGGTGGCAGCGTCGCGGCGTTCCCCGCGCCGCATCAGTACTTCTTTCCCCGCGACTTCTCGTCGAACCTCGCGTACCTGTGGCATCGCTCGTGGCGCGGCCGCGTCGGCCTCGGCGTGCGGCAACTGCGCGACGAGAATTGGCAGTACTACCCCTGGGTGAACGCGCCGCCCGGACGCGCCCAGCGCATGGGCGTCTTCTTCCTCGTGTCGGACGGAACGCCCGAAGCCGCGCTGTCGCACGTGCTCCGTTACACGAACCGCGATCGATTCGTCGCGCTGCCGGGCTACAAGACGCTGAGCACGCACTGGCACCTCGCCGACACGGTCCAGGCGATGGCCAACGGTCCGACGTGGTCGCCGCCGTTCAAGCCGGTCTTGAAAGCGATGGGCGTCGACGCGTCGATGATTATGGACTTTCACGGCGACGGACATCCCAGAGATCTCACGGACCTGCGTCTGGACGAGCTCGACGCGTACTTCACAGCGCTGAAGTCCCAGTCCGAGCCTGATTTTCTGCTCGTCCCTGCGGAAGAAGCGAACGTGCATCTCGGCGGCCACTGGTCCGTGGTGTTTCCCAAACCGGTGTACTGGTTCATGGACCGGCCCAAGAGTGCGGGTGCCGCGTTCGAGATGCCGCATGCGAAGTACGGGAAGGTGTACAGCACCGCCAACGCGCAGGAGATGCTCGACCTGGTGCGCCGTGAGGGGGGCTACATGTACCAGACGCACGCGCGGACGAAAGGCTCGACCGGGTTTCCTGACAAGATCGTCGCGACCGAGCACTTCCGCGATCCTCGGTATCTTGGCGCAGGATGGAAGGCGATGCCGGCGGATCTATCGTCGCCGCGGCTCGGCGATCGCGTGTTCGATCTGCTCGACGACCTCAGCAATCAGGGGCTCCGCAAGCGCATCTTCGGCGAAGTCGACATGTTCCAGTTCGATCACACCGACGAGATCTACGCGCACATGAACATCAACTACATCAAGCTCGATCGCCTGCCGGCATTCGAACAGTGGGGACAGGCCGTCGAGCCGCTCGCCCGCGGCGACTTCTTCACGACGACCGGCGAGGTGCTGCTGCCGCGGGTCGACCTGTCGACATCGACGGCGAACGAAGTGGTCGCGTCTGTCGACGCGCAGTGGACCTTCCCGCTCCGCTTCGCCGAGATCGTGTGGAGCGACGGCACGACCACGCACCGCGAGACGATACCGCTCGGAGACACGCGGGAGTTCGGGAAGCGCACGTTCGAATGGCGCGCGCCCGCCGCGGGCTGGCAATGGGCGCGTGTGGCGGTGTGGGATATCGCGGGAAACGGGGCGTTCGTGAATCCTGTTTGGAAAAACTAACACAGCAAAACAAAACAGGAGATTAGGAGCCTCCTACTCTCCTAGCCTCCTGTTCAATAATCAGAAGTGCCTATGAAAACCGACCGTCGAAAATTTCTCGCCAGTGCGCTCGTCGGGGGGGCTGGTGTCGCGCTCCCCGCGTGCGCCGGCCCCCCCGCGGTGGCCGCGCCCACCGCCTCCGCCAATGCCAACTACGCGAAGCTCGACGAAGTCTTGAAAGAGCCGGTGCTCAGGCAGCAGTTCTTTTCGACGCCGGTGATCATCGAGACGCTCGAACTGCTCCGGCTGAAAGACAGCTTCCTCTGCCGCGTCCGCTCGAAGGACGGCGCGGTAGGCATCTCCGCCGCGAACAATTCGCAACAGCGCTCGCTCTACCCGATCCAGGTCAACCGGCTGCAGCCCTTCTTCCTCGGCAAGGACGCGCGCGATCTGGAGGCGCTGCTGGAGGAGGTGTACGTCTATCAGAGCAATTACAAGCTGCAGAGCCTGGCGTTATGGGTGCCGCTTGCGACGATCGAGTTTGCGATCCTCGATATGCTCGGCCGCATCGCGAATAGATCGATGGGGCAGTTAGTCGGCGACATTCACAACCCCAAGGTCGCCGTCTACCGCGCCAACGGCGAACGCGACGTCACCGCCGAGGCGGTGATGGAGAACCTCAAGAAGCAGGTCGTCGAGTCCGAGGCGAAGGCGCTGAAGATCAAGATCGGCGGCCGCATGAGCCACTTCGAGTACCCCGCCGGGCGCTCGGAGAAGCTCATCCCGATGGTGCGAAAGGAATTCGGGGACCAGATGGTCTGCTACGCCGACTCGAACGGCTCGTACGATGTGGCGGAGGGAATCACGTTCGGCAGGCTGCTAGAGGAGTACAAGTTCGCGTTCTACGAAGAGCCGGTCCCGTTCGATTGGTACGAGGAGACGAAGGCAGTGACCGATGCCGTGAACATTCCGGTCGCCGGCGGAGAACAGGAGGCGAGCATGCATGCCTTCCGCTGGCTGATTGCCAATGACGCGCTGGAGATCGTTCAGCCCGATCTGTACTATTTCGGTGGATTCATCCGCTCGATGAAGGTCGCCCGGATGGCTGCCGCCATGGGCAAAGTGCACACGCCGCACATTTCGGACGGGCTGGGCTATCTCTACATGATTCATCTCGTCTCGGCGATTCCGAACGCGGGGCCTTACCACGAATTCAAAGGCCTGAACGAAGACGTGCCGCTCGAATGCAAGACGTCCTCGCTGAAGACGGAGGGCGGTGTCGTCACGGTGCCGACCGGTCCCGGCTCGGGCATCGAGATCGATCCCGCGTTCATCAAGAAACACACGGTGGTGAAAGAGTCGAGCTAGTTCGTCGTCCCGGTACCCGTCAGCCACTGCGGCTGCGTGAAGCCACCGTTGCCGGCGACGTCCCACATCGCGAACCGCACCCACTTCTTGCCGGCGGCATTAAACGGCAGCGAGAGTTTCCTCGTTCCGAACGCCTGCATATCGGTGGCGGAGATCACCTGTTTGCTGACGGTCTTTCCGTCCCCCGTCACGATCTCCATGAACGCCATGGGAAACGTCCACTCGACATCGGCGGTGATCGTCCGCTGACCACCGCTACCGGTCACCGCGTAGTTCTTGATCAGGATCTCGCCCGTCGTCACGAAGAAGGTGCCGTCGCGCATCGCCTTCAGCACCGGACTCCAGTCCTGGTCTGGCCCTGGCACGGTATCGATTTTCAGGTAGTTCACCGGAAAGTTCGCGTAGAGGTCGTCCTCTGGGCTCTTCCGGTACGTGTCGATGTCGGCGATGACGTACTTCGGGCCGATGCCCTGGCCCGCATTCATGTTGTTCATGGTATCCACGGCGTCGAAGCAGCGCCACTCGCACATCGTCGCCTCGGAGTTGTCCTGGCCCATGCCGGGCTTGAAGGCGACGCCGAGGTACCGATCGCTTTTCAGAAACTTGGTGCCCCAGGTGGCATCAGGGAAACCGGCCGTGGATTTCGTGCGCGGGTGCGCGTGATACCAGTAGCCGCCTTCGGCGTCGAGCAACCGCTGCATGTTCTCTGCGTTGCCCGTGTGGTAGACCTTGCCGTAGGTCGGATCCTTCTCCTCGAACGGAAGCGGCGCGACCGCAGTTCCGGGAGCAGCGCCGCGTCCTCCACCTATCGCGTTCGGCTTCGACCAGAGCACGCTCTTCGGCCACATGATGTTGTAGTGGCCGCCGAACGCGACGCTCGGCTCCTCCCACGGCGCGACGAGGAAGTCCTTGTCTGAGAGGCGCCGTGACGCCTCGGCGTAGTCCTTCTGATCTCTGAAGCGCAGCGGACCGTGGTCGTTGGCCGCCAGGCTGTCCGCGTGGAAATCGCTCAAGCCGATGACGTTGAGGCCGATCGCCTTCATCGCCATCAAATCCTGAAGCGGCGTGTCGAACCCGCCCACGCGCATCCGATCGACGACCCGGAGATGGAAGTGATTGACCATCGTCTTGTAGCCCGGAACGGGTTTGAAGACATCGGCGTGCGTGAACGCCAGGGCGGCGTGCCTGGTTGCTTCGCCCGTCTCCGGACTGGCGTAGAAGTACATCGACATTTTCTGCCAGGTGCCCGGGGGCGCGTTGTACAGCGCGTAGTTCTGCTCGTACTGCGGAAACGTATCAGCTTCGGCCTCGGGCATCGTGACGCCGATGCTGTAGGTCCCGCCACCGTCGTTGCGATAGAACACGTAGCCGAGGTTCACATCCACTTCGCGGGTGAAGAAGAACGTGTGCGGCGGCGGGAACGTCGCGACCGAACCGCGCGGGCCTTCGGCCACGAGCAGTCGATTGGCCGCCCGAACACCCGACAGGCTCGTTGCCTTGGGGCCGCCGAACTGATGCTGCTGCGGCCAGCCTCCCGTGTCGCGCCAGATGACTTTTGGCATCGTCGCGGTCGAGAATCCCTTGAGCCCCGCGTCGTACTTGTAGGCCACCGACGGCTCGTTGGTCCGCGCAATGGCGTCCATCTGGATGAGGTTCGTCCCGCGGTACACGGTGAACCGCAGGTTGCCATCGAAGATGCCAAGCTTCATCCCGGGGAACGTCACCGCGAGGCTGGCGCCGTCGCTCTTGACCTCGCAGGATGACGCCGAGAACACGGATACGCCGCGGCGGATTTCTTCCTTCGTCCGCGGCAATGGGATACCGCGGCCGCCTGTGAAACCGGGCGGGTTCGGATTCGGATTGTAACCAGGTCTGCCTCGCGACCCCGACTGCAGCGCTGCGACCTGCTCGGGGATGGTACCGCCCTGTCCCAATGCCTGCGTCTGGCCCTGTCCGCCCGCGCCGCCACCCCGGCCGCCACCGGCCGGTGCGGCGGTGTAGCCGGGGACGCTGAACGGCGCGTCCCAGAATGCGTACCACTTATGCTTCTCCATCAGTTCCGGCGTGACGTCGATGCCGAGACTGGAGAATGCGTTCGCCTGGTCATTCGACATGCGCCGGATGCCTGTCGTCACCTGGTACTCGGGCGTCAGGTTCTGTCCGAGCATCGCCCACTCGCCGCTGCCGCGACGCACCGACAAGTCGCGAATTGTCGGCGTCCCGGCGTCGATGGCAAATCGCGCCCGCAACTGCGCCGTGCCCTGCCCATTCCACGAGACAGTGAGCAGACCACCTTCGAGCGCTGTCGTGAGACCGGTGCTTGCTTTGTACTGCGTGAGGTTACACGTCAGCGGAGCCGCTGCCTGATTCGCGGCGTTGAGGGCCGGCGACGACACCGGGGAAACGACGAGTGCAGCAACCACCGAGACGGCAGCACTCGCCACAAATAGCAACTTCGTACCTCTCATAAATGTGCCTCTCATTTTCACTTCTTGACCATCCATCCACGATCCCACGGAAACGCGAGCGTCGGCTGATGGGCATACCGCTGGAGATGAATCGTCAGCGTGTCGCCGGCGCCGGGCGCCAGCCGCACGCTGAAGTATGGCGCGTCGACGGGAAAGGTGCGGCCTCCCGCCGCGACGCTCACGGCATGGTGCTCGGCGTACGCACCAGTCTGAACCGTCACGGTTCGATACTCGAACGGGCTGGTGTTGATGAGCGTCAGCGTCACCGCTTCCGGGCGGATGCGCTCGACCAGCGCCGCCACATCCTGCGGCAGACCGGCACGGCGCCGTGCCGGATCGAAGTGGCGCACCTGGGTATGCAGCGGCAAGGGCCCGTGCGTAGACCCACCTGGATCGTTGCCGCCGAGCGTCACATTGATCAGCGCGGTCGTCGAAACCGGATTGCCGACTGCACCCCGCGTGGCATGCGGCGGAGAATTATACGTGTTCGCATCGGCGCGCACGCGCGCCGCCGCCTGACGGACCTCTTCGATTCCCGACTGAAGCGCCGCCATCGGATAGCCGGGATCTCCGTTCTCCAGGAAGCCGATCCATCGCAGATCCTGCCCGACCGTCTCGCCCTGCCTTGGCAGGCGTTTCAAATCGCCCGGCGTCAGCCCCCACATGTAGACGTCGATCTCCACGTTGCGAAGATTCAGGAGGCCTCCAGCGGAGCCGGACTCGCCGTCGTGATGCCCGTACCAGCCGCTGTCGCCGTAATAGCGCGGCAGCAGCGTTCGGCCGTTTTCTACTCTGGCCGCGGCGTAGAGATTGTCGATCTGCCGGCGGAGCACCTGCGTGTAGCTCTGATCGCCCGTCATGAGCAGCGCATTCCCAAACGCCTCCGGCGGACCGCGCAGCACGTAGTTCCGCACACCCTCGTCCGGCGAGTTCCAGCCGAACACGCCGCCGTACCACTTGCCTCCCCATTCGCCGCCGATCGTGCCGTCGCGCCCGATGTTGGATGGAATGTTTCCGCCGTTGGCGTCGATTCGCGCCTTCCATGCGTCGACGTATTCGAGCAACCAGTTGCGATACTTGTCCTCATGCGTGGCCATGTAGGCATGGAACGCCAGGTTCGTGGAGGCGAGATTCAACGGATGATCGCCGAGAATATGGGTCGCCTTCAGAAACCGCGTGCTGGGCTGGGTGCCAGGAATGAGGCGGCCGTTCCAGTCTTCCTGTGTGTTCGGCGTCAGCTTGGCTCCACGGCTGCCGTTGAAGAGGCTCGGGATGATCCTGAGTCGGGCGTCGTAGTTGCGCGCCTCCGGATCTTCATTGAGGTAAAAGCCCGCAAACCGCCGCAGTCTGGTGTGGTAACGCTCGTCGGCCGGACGGCTCAGGCCGGACCAGTAAAAAGGTCCAAGGCCCTCGCCGATGTGCTCCCAGTCGTACGAAGGTGGAAATTCCTTGAAATACATCCCCTCCCTGGCAATCTCGGTGGATGGATCCCTGGCTTTGCTGTACTGATCGAGGTGCCCCTCCCAGGCGTGATCCCACAACTCGATGATCGAGTCGGGGCCGCCCACCGCGTGCGCGAGCGGCCAATTCCGAATGCTTTCGACGGCATCATCGGGGCCGTCGGCAATACCGAAATTCGCGACGCCGCGCAGATGGCCGTTCCGATCGAGATACTTTCCCGCCCACAGCGCCGCGCCTTCGGCATTCCGGGCGATCAATTCCCGCTGGGCCAGCGCCCACGGCGGCACGCGCATGACGTTCGTAATGAGAACAGTCGTGTCCTGGCCGGCAAGATGGACCGCCGCAACCATCATCGCGGCGGCCCACAGAGGATAAAAGACGCGTACGCGCATCAGCGGCGGGCCGTCAGTTCGTCGTCTTCGTGGCGTTGAGCCACATCGGCTGCACGAACGCGCCGTTGCCGGCAGAGTCCCACACCGAGAATCGCACCCAGGATTTCCCGGTCGCGTCGAACGGAATCGAGATCTTCCTGGTGCCGTGCGCCGTTGTATCTGTCGCACGGATGACCTGCTTATCGACTTTCTTGCCGTCGCCCCACACCACTTCGACGAAGTCGAGCGGGTAGGTGAATTCGAGATCGGCCGACACCGTCCGCCTGGCGCCGGTTCCTTCGATGGCGTAGTTCTTGATCAGAATCTCCCCTGTGCTGACCCAGAAGTCGCCGTTCCGAATCGACCGGAGTATCGGGCTCCAGTCATCGGTTGGTCCAGGAAGCCGATCGAGCTTCACGTAGTTGATCGGATGCCCCGGATAGATGTCGTCCTCGGGCCCTTTTCGATACGTATCGACGTCGGCAATCAAGTACTTCGGCCTGATGCCGGTGTTCGCGTACAGATTGTTCATCGTGTCGATCGCATCGAAGCATCGCCACGCGCACATCCGCGGATCCGACAGGTCGTCGCCCATCGCCGGCTTGAACGCGATGCCCAGATAGCGATCGTTCTTGACCCACGCTTTGTCGAAGATCGCATCGGGATACCCCGTCGTACCCTTCGTGCGCGGATGCGCATGGAACCAGTAGCCGCCCTCGGCATCCAGCATCTGCTGCACGTCGGTGGTGCTGCCCGTGTGATAGACCTTCCCAAATCCCGGCAGATTCTCCGTAAACGGCTGTCCCGGATTGCGCACCTTCGACCAGTACACGTTCTTCGGGAACATCGTGTTGTAATGACCGCCGAAGTACGCAGTCGGCTCTTCCCAGTTGGTCACGAGAAAGTTCTTGTCTGACGCCTTCTGCGACGCGACGTAGTAGTCACGCTGATCTTCGTACCGGCCGAGTCCCGGATCGTTTGGACGCAAATCACCGTGGAAGTCGCTGAGACCGACGATGTTGATGCCCGCCGAGCGCATCACCATGAGATCTTCGAATGTGTTGTCGAGCGAACCAGACTGTCGCAGCCGCTCGGTGAACCGCAGATGGAAATGGTTCACCATCGTCTTGTAGCCGGGGACGGGCTTGAACACGTCGCCGTGCGTATAGGCCATCACGGCTTGACGAGTCGTCTCGGACGAATCCGGGCTCACCAGGAAATAGACCGCCATGCGCTGCATCGTTCCAGGAGGCGCGTTGTGCAGCGCGAAGTTCTCGACGTACTGCGGATTCTCTTCCCCTTCGGCCTGCCGAATGCCCATGCCGAACTGCGTGTCGCCGTCCTTGCGGTACCAGATGTACCCGAGGTTCGTATCGACTTCACGCGTGAAGAAGAACACGTGAGGCGGCGTGAACGCCGCAATGGAGCCATTTCTTCCACCGCCGGCGACGAGCACGCGGTTCTTCGCCTTCACCGTCACGCGGGCATCGTTCTTGAGACCACCGAACTCGTACTGCTGCGGATCGCCGCCGCGATCGCGCCACGTCACACGAGGCGTGAGGGTGGTCGAGAATCCTTTCAAGCCTCCTTCGTATTTGTAGGCGACGGATTGCTCGTCGGTCTTCGCGATCGCTTCCATGCGGAGCAGATTCGAACCGCGATAGGACGTGAACCGCAGGCTTCCAGCGAACATTCCCATCGTCAGTCCGGGAAAGTTGACTTCGACTCTCGCGCCGTCGGTCGTGACGCTGCACGAGCTCGTCTGGAACTTCGCATCAGCCGAACGGATTTCTTCGGGCCTGCGCGGCAATCCATATACACGCCCGACAGGTCCCGGCGGCACGGTGCCTCGCCTGGCCGCGGGCTCGCTCTGCGAGGCCGGCCCAGGTTGCGCCTGCCCGCGAGTTGCGCCCGCGCCTCTCGCCGGCGTGGGCTCCGGGACGCCTGGAATGACGAACGGCGCGTCCCAGAACGAGTACCACTTGTTCTTCTCAATGACCTCGGGCGTGATATCGACGCCGAGATTGATGAGCGGCGCGCCCTGCTGAGTCGTCATGCGGCGGACGCCCGTCTTTACATAGAACTCGGGCACGAGATTCTGGCCGAGCGGCGCCCACTGCCCTCCGCTCTTCTTCACCGCCAGTTCGCGCACGACGGGCTGCCCGTTGTCGATGGCGTATCGCGCGCGAAGCTCCGAGCCACTCGACCCGGTCCACGTCACGGCGAGCGCACCTTGTTCGACGGCCGCCGTCAGACCCGACGCCCCTTTGTACTGGCTCATGTCGCAATTCAGCGATTGAGCGGCCAGCGTCGGCGCCATGTGATCGCCCGCCGGCGTAACGACGATGATCGTCACGGCGGCGAGGAGCACCAGCGCGGCGATGGCGGCTCCGAATTTCACGGGTTTCATATGGCCTCCATCAGAACGTGAACCGCGCGCCGATGCGCGTAATCCGCGGCGGCGTGATTCCGGTGACGTACCCGAAGGTCTGCCCCGACGCGAATTCGGCTCCGGTCGGCGTCGCGAGATTCAACAGGTTGAATATGTCGAAGTCGATACTGATCCTCCGACCTCCGCTCATCCGAAAATCCTTATTCGCCCGGAAGTTCAGGATGTTGAACGCCTGCAGGCGCTGGCTGCCATACGGCTCGAGCCGGATCGTCGTGTTGCCGTTACTGGCAATCGCCGGACCGCCATCCGGATCCGCTGTGCGGAAGATGTTGGTCCGCTGCCCCTTGACTCCCGACTGGCTCTGAAGGAATCCAGAGAGGTTAATGTCGTACGGCATCCGGTAACTGCCGGAGATGTTGCCGGCCCACGACCACGTCTCATCGAGCGGGAAAAACTCGTCGTTCGGATTCTGGAAGACGCCGGTGAGCCATCGATGGTTCTTGACGGCAAAGTACGACACCTGCCCCATCCACTTCGACGAGGCACGCTTGGTCAGCGTGAATTCCATGGAGTGGAACTTGTCGGTGTTGGCCGCGTTCACGCGCTTGTTGCTCACGAACGTCGCACCCCTGAACGACGAGGCGTAGTCATACAACGTGACGCGCCCGCCATCGTCGGCGGTGCCCAGCTGTCCATCGGGACCGGGATCGCGTCGGGTAATCGGAACGCTGTACGCACTGTAGGGCCGCTTTGCGTTGATCGTCTCGATACTGCCGTCGACAATCTTATTGATGTACATCACGCGGAATCCGAGGCTTGGCGCCAATTCACGCTCGAAGCTCACGGTCGACTCCCACGTGTTCGGTTGTTTCAGCTCCGGGCTGAGCTCGTAGTTGGAGGCTGCAGTAATACTCACGAAGTCGGGATTGCCGCTGCCGAGACTGAGATTCGACTCGTTCGGCGTCCACAGCCTGTCGTTGTTCAGGTCGTGCCAGAGGAACACGGCGTTCGCGGTGGCGGTGGCGGCGAACACGTCGCCGTAGGTGTCGCCGAGGATGTAGTTGTAGAGGCCCCAAGTGGCCTTGATCACCGACTTGCCGCCCAGATCGTAGGCGACGCCGACCCGCGGCACCATGCGGTTGAACGTCTGAACGTCGAGCCTGTCGACATGCTTGGCCGGGAAGATCGCGGGGAAATCGCGGGCGCCAGCATAGTCCTGCTCCGGCAGGTACGAGTGCTGATACTCCCATCGCAGCCCCAGATTCAACGTCAGTTTGTCGGTGGGTCGCCAGCTGTCCTTGAAATACCACGCATAGATGTCCTCGTTGTCCAGTGGCCTCACCGGCGTGTTGTACGCCCGGATCCGGAACGGCGCGCCTCTGTCGGTGATCAGAACGTAGTTGCCGGCAAGATTATTCCGCCAGCCGTCGGACGTGCGGTCCCAATAGATGGAGACACCGGTCTTGAAATCGTGCTGGCCGGCGAGACGCCGCTCGGGGAAAAAGCTGGCACTGGCCTCAGCTTGATAGCGGTCGCGCGTCTTGTTCTGATTCTGCACGTGGGAACCCGTGAACAGGTTCGTGGCGACATCCTGGCGGCTCGGGGCGTCGGCCCGCGCAAACGACCGGCCCGCATCGTAATCGGTGAAATAGCCGGCGAAACCACCCATCGCGTTCAATAAAAGCCGCGGCGTCACGGTACTCTGCCACTCGGCTTTCTGGATCGCTGTAGGGTTCTTGTAGTCGCGCGTCGATTCGAGAGGCCTCAAGCGACCCCCGCCGTTCTGGGGCTGCGTCTTGACACCACGCTGCCATGCATAGACCAAGCGGTTGTTCCTCGACATCTGATACGAGAGCTTCAGTGAGTACTGGTAGAGGGAACTCTCGAAATATGCCTGAGGTTCATCGCCGGTCAAATACCGGCCGTCCGGTCCGGGATCCGCCGCGAACCCGGCTGTTCCTTCACTCTTTGTCTGCTTGGCGTACCCGCCATAAAACCAGAGCTTGTCCCGGATAATCCTGCCGCCTAAATCGGCTGCGACATCGTAGAATTTCTTGAGCTCCGGGGGCGTGCCAATCCCCTGGGCCTTCAAGGAATCGTTCAGGTTGTTTCCTTGCAGCTCGTTGGGCTGCCACGAGCCACGGTACGAACCATGAAACGTGTTGCCACCCGACTTCATGATCGCAATCATCGAGACTCCGGGCGTCGACACTTCCGCGTCGTTCCCGGACGTCCGGACCTGCACCTCTTCGAGACTGTTGTCGATGAAGTAGATGGGCGTATTCTGATCGGCGCCCATCGCGATGTTCATGCCTTCGTACTGGAGCTTGGGCTGCGCTTCGACGCCGTAGCTCGCCGTATCCTGCCGCTGCGCGAGCGTGCTGCCGCCGACGTCCATCGTCTCCTGCGTCACGCCTGGCGCCATCGCGAGGACATTCTGAAGATCGCGGCCGCGCGGAACCGATTCGAGAATTTCTTTCGTAAACGCAACCGCGGCGCTCGTGCTCGTCATATCAACGACAGGGCTCTGCCCGCTGACGGTGACGGATTCTTCCATCGCGCCGACCTTCATGCTCTCGTCGACGCGCGCGGTGAATCCGACGGTCAAGCGGAGGTCTTCTCGAATCAGCGTGCTGAAACCGGTCAGCTCGAACTTCAGGAGATACGTCCCGGCGGGAAGATCGACGAACCGGTATTCACCCTCGGCGCCGGTCACCTGAACCAACTCGCGGACTTGAAGCGCAGGACTGGTGAGTGTTGCAGTGACCCCCGGCAACACGCCGCCGGACTGATCTCTGATCGTGCCCTGGATGGTACCCGACGAGACGCTCTGCGCGGACGCCAACCCGAGGCTGACGAGGACGAGGCACACCGCCACGCCGAGAATGCTTAACTGTCGGAAAACTGCCATAGCGGTACGCTCCTGATGGGCGGCACAAAATTAAGATTGTATGAAGGAGAATATACGCCTATCGCGCGCAACCCTTGGTCGCAACTTGTCGCAACACCAACCCGGGCGTTTCCAATAATTTGG
>CAYHHH010000040.1:0-31370 GCA_964356125.1 uncultured Bifidobacteriaceae bacterium
CTAACCATGAAAATGATCTATCGCCCGACGTTTCCGACGCTGCTGGGCATCGGCACGACGATCGCGGCCATCTCGGGAACGACCGGCTACATTCTCGGCCGGGCGCCCTCGATTCCGCCGCTGCTCCCCGTGCACTTCGACGATCAGGCCATCGCCGACAGGTTCGTTCGCGCGTCGTACGCCATCATCCTCGTGCCGGTGTGGATCCAGTTGGGACTGGCGATCATTTTTGGCGCGATCGCCGGCGTGGTGCTGTATCGCTCCCAGAAGACCCGCTCGGCGGTCGAGAACGAAGTGAGCCGCCAGGAGCGCGAGCGCATGCTGATGACCGCCGAAGCCATCAGCCTGCTCTCAGCAATATGGGTGACCTTTCAAGGGCTGCTCGCTGTCCGGCTGATCATGATGTGGCAGCGCATGTGCTGCGGCCTTGGCAGCATCTACTATCAGAGCCTGGTCGTGTGTATCGTGCTGTCCGCGATCGTTGGCGTGCGCGCGGCTGTGTATCTTCAGTATCCCAAGCCGGTCGTGCGCAAGACCGAGGACGTCCATTGGCGCTTTCCCGGCATGTATATCAACCGGCAGGACCCGTCCCTGTTCGTGCCGCTGCGCTCAGGCCACGGTTGGACCGTCAACTTTGGGCGCCCGCAAGCCGTTGTATTGCTTGGGCTTGTACTCGCCGTAAGCATCTGGGTGCCTGTCTTCATCGTCACAGTCCTGCTCGGGGAATAAAACCCACCCCAGGGGTGTTCTTGTATGCAGAAGGACACCATGACCCAGGTAGCGACCACAAGAAACCTCGTCGAGAGACTACGCGCCCAGGATGCCACAGCGGTGGCAGACCTGTCCGACACCTACGGAGCGAAGATCTATCAGCTTGCGTTCCGCTATCTGAGGAACCGCGAGGACGCCGAGGAGGTCGCGCAGGACGTGCTGTTGAAGGTGTATCAGAAGATCGACGCATTCCGCGGCGACGCGGCGTTGTCGTCGTGGATTTATCGCATTACGTTCAACGCGGCGATGTCGCGTCTCCGCGAGTTCAAGCAGAACCTGCCGGCCGCGATGGAGAACGCGAATGACGCCGAGACCGGGCAGCCGCTGAAGCGTGAGGTCGTCGACTGGGCGCCGCTCGCCGACGAGGACATGCTGCGCGGCGAGATGCGTCAGACGCTCGTTCGCGCGCTGAAGGACATGCCGGTGCTCTATCGCGCGCCGGTGATTCTGCGCGACGTGCAGGGCCTCAGCACGGAAGAGGCAAGCGCGGTGCTGCACGTGAAGGAACAGACCCTGAAGTCGCGGCTGCATCGCGGACGGCTGATGCTGCGCGAACAGCTCGCTGATTTTTCGACGGGCTTATCGCTTCATTAAGGCGATTTTTCCACTTTCACCTACGGCCGCGTCGTCAGCTCCACCGTCGCCTTCACTTCCTTGCCGTCGCGCAGGACGACGACGTCGACGCGATCGCCGGGCTTTTTCTCCCGGAGCGCGAACGTGAAGTCGTACAGCGTGTTGATGGGCATGCCGCCGAACGCGATCATCACGTCGCCGCTTCGAAGGCCGGCCTTGGCGGCGGGGCTTCCGGTGCGCACTTCAGCAAACTTCACCCCCTGGCCCTCGTTGGCGAAATCCGGAACCGATCCGAAATACGGGCCGTAGCCCGACACGGCGCCGACGTTTCCGCTCGCGTGCGGATCCTGCTCCTGCACCGTTTCGACAAATGCCGGACGCTCCGCGCGATTCGCGAGCTGCCGCGCGAGCGCTAACGCGAGATCGGCCACCCCCGCGCCGCCGGCGGCGTCGATCTTCTCCCACGTGTCGCTCGGCCGGTGATAGTCGGAATGGAAGCCTGAAAAGAAATTAATCGACGGAATCTTCCGGAGCAGGAACGTCGCGTCGTCGCTCGCACCGGCGCCCGGCCCGCCGCGCAGCGCGCGAAGCTTGAGCGAGCTCGCGGACTCGGCGGCGGTGAGGTCCCCCTCGATCGACGGCGCGTTCGCCAGACCGTCCACCATGATGCGGCCGCCCGCGCGCCCCACCATGTCCAGATTGATCATCGCGATCGTCTTCTCGATCGGCAGCGTCGGGTGGTTGACGTAGTGGGACGAGCCCAGCAGCCCGTGTTCTTCCCCCGCGAAGGTCATGAACACGAGGCCGCGGCGAAATTCCTTGCGCGCCGCGACGGCGGCTTTGGCCATTTCGATGACGGCGGCCGTGCCGGACGCGTTGTCGTCGGCCCCATGATGAACCTGGCCGGTCGTGTTCTGCGACATCGAGAAGCGGCCGCTCCGGCCGAGGTGGTCGTAATGGGCGCCGATGACGATGACTTCGGGCGCCAGGGATGGATCGCTGCCCTTCATGGTGCCGATGACATTGCGCACGGGTCGCCGCACTCTCGTCGTGCGATCGAGCGCGCTCACGGTCACGTCGGGAAGCGAGCGAGATTTCGGCGCGAAGTCGCGATCGATCTCGCCGGACGTCGTCTCGAGATTCAAATGGGTGCCGAGCGCGCGCTGCACCAGATCGCGCGCAAGGAAGAACACCGGAATGCCGAAATCCTCGGCCTGCGGCTCGCGCAGCCAGCGGCGAAACCGCTCGGGCGACGGCCGATGGTTCCGGTCGTCGACGACGAGGATGGCCTTCGCGCCATTTCGCCGCGCAACTTCGACCTTTCGCATCAGCGTCGCGTGCGTGGTGTTCGTTTGCCCCTCGAAGGCGCTTCCCGGGTCGTGTTCCTGCGGCTCGTGCGTGAAAATGAGCACCGCTTTGCCGGTGGCGTCGATACCCGCGTAGTCGTCGTAACGAAGCGCGGGCGCCGAGATGCCGTAGCCGGCGAAGACCACCGGCCAGGTTTCCGCACTGGCAGATGGGTTCGCCGACGTCGAAACGATCTCGTAGTGGCGTCCCACGTCGAACTTGACCGACGTGCGACCGGATTGCAGCGTCACGGAGTTGTCGTCGGGATCGACGGACATCCCGGTCGTCATGTCGAATCGCTGAAAGAACGTGCCACCATCGCCTGCCGGCTCGAGGCCCGCCTCGCGGAATTGCGCCGCGATATATTCCGCGGCGCTTTCGAGGCCGCGGCTGCCGTTTCCACGCCCTTCGAGATCCCCAGACGCGAGGAACTTCACATGCTCCAGATAGGCCTTCGGATCGATGCGGCGCGGATCCGCCTGCAGCGACACGGCACAGAGCACGGCGGCCAACAAACCCACTGACACACGTTTCATTGCAGTACCTCATCGACAACAACCTGGTCGCGTCCCGAGAGCACGGGTGTGGTGGCGCGCTCGAGCCCCGACGGGCCAATCGACACAGGCCACGCGCACACGGGCGCTTTGGTGCCGTTGTCTCGATCGAGCGACACGAAGGCGCTGAAAATACGGCGCGAGCCGGTCACGACACTCTCACAGAATAACGCCGCGGCCGTACCGAGGGCATTCGGCCCCGTCGGCCACAGGCCGCGCAGCCGGCGCTCGACTTGATTGAGCTGCGGCGCGGTCAGCACAGACGTCACGCGGTATCCAGCCACCGATGCGTCGCTCCAGGGAACGACGATCTTGTGGGGCGGCCTGCCGATGACCATCAGCGCCACTTGATGAGACGCCGCACCTGCTTCGATGGCTACGAGCGCCCGCGCGGCAGCCGCCAGCGACTCGGGCGCCGAGCCGATGACACGGCGCCGCGGGAGCCCGAGCTCGTCAAACGCCTGCTGCATCAACGCATGATGCGCAGCGCCCGCGCAGACGAGGACTGAACGATCGAGATAGCCGCCGGCTTTCAGCCGGCGCAGCGTGCCCAGCGCGGCCTCGCCGCTCCATTCAGCCGCTCCGGCAGGATCGGCCAGCACGATGGCCGATGCACCGGCCGCCGCAGCGAGGTCGGCGGTGCCTTCAATTCGGGTATCTGAGCGGGAAATCGGTCCGGACTGCATCAAATCGAGGGCTTTGCCCGCGGCGACGGGCGCGTTGTCGTCGATCAGGCGGACGGCATCGACGCGGGCCCGCGACGCGAGCGCGCGCGCGACAGCTCCACCGATTTCACCCGCCCCGATAATCGCAACCAGGGACATTCGTCAGTGAGATCCTGTCAGCCATGCGGGCGGCTCTGAATTGGTTCGCTTTTCGCGGTGTTCTTCCCGGCGCAGGTCGGGATTACTGAGGGGATTGCTGAACGCCGGGTTCGACAGGAATTTTTCGTCCGTGAGGGTGTGCAGGAAGGCCACAAGGTCGTCGGTCTCGGCCGGTGAGATCGCGAACCCGCCGACTTTGTCGCTCTTCGGGCGCGGGCTTCGTCCGCCGGCGGCGTAGTGGGCGACGACATCTTTCAATGTGGCGATGCTTCCGTCGTGCATGTAGGGCGCCGTCACCGCGATGTTGCGCAGCGTCGGCGCCCGGAATTGTTCAGGTTCCGCCGCGACCCCCGTGTCGTGAAAGAACGCCTCGGGATCGGACGGCATGGTGCCCGCGAACATCGTCGGTCCCGACAAGTTGACGCTGCCGTGGCACTCGCTGCACTTGAGGCGATCCGAGAAGAACAGCGCGGCGCCCCGTTTCGCGGACGGCGACATCCCGCTGTGATCGTCTTTGTACAGGTACCGGTCGAATGCCGAGTCGGCCGACACGATCGTGCGCTCGAACGACGCGATCGCTTTCACGATGTTCGGCAGCGTGATGGGATTCGGGTCGCCTGGAAACGCGGTCTGAAATCGCGCCACGTAGTCGGCGTCGGCGTGGAATCTCGCCATGACTTCCGCTTCCTGCCCTTTCAAACCCATCTCGACGGGGTGCTCGTTGTGCATCGGGACCAGCATCTGCGATTCCAGGCTCCACGTGCGATCGCGCCATCCGAACGATGCGTTATAGACGACGTTTGCGAGCGACATGCTCGAGCGCGGGTGCTGACCGCCGGTCGCCCCGATCGCCTGAGCCAGGCCGTCGGTGAACGCGAGCGCCTGCTTGTGGCAACTCGCGCACGAGTACGTGCTGTTGCCCGAAAGCATCGGCTCGTAGAACAAATGCCGGCCGAGCTCGACCTTTTCTTCAGTGATGGGGTTGTCCACCGGAATTTTCGGGACCGGAAACCATCGAGGCAGGCGACTCGCGAAAAACTCGACCGGGGAAGGCTGTGCCTCCACGGGCCATACCGACACGCCGATGAGAATGAGGCCCGCGAAGGCGAGCCATGCTTGCCTCGCCTTCATTACTTCCAGTCCGGAGAGTTGTGGCCGAGATTGCCGACAGACATGGCGAGCGTGTTGCGCTCGCGGACCCACGCATCGAAGGCGTCAATCACCGCCGGTGCGACGCCTCCGGGCTTCGCGCGACGTGTGTCGACCCACGCCTTCATCGCTGTCATCAGCACGTGCGACGTCGTGCGGTCGTGCACGAACAGATGCATGTACGACTCTTTCGCGGCGTCCAGGCGGTTCAGGCCGAGGTACGCTTCGGCTCGATACTCGATCGCTTCCGACGAGGTGGGCGCCAGCAGCAGCGCGCGCTCGTAACTCGCCAGCGCGCGCTCGTAATTCCCAAGCTTTCGCAGCGCGTAGCCGGCGCCGGTGTGCGCGCGGTAATTGTCGGGCGCCGCGCCGGCGGCAGCCTGGAAATCCTTCAGCGCCGCTTCGTACTCTTTGCGCGCCTGCTTCGCGTTTTTCGGCTCGATCCGGTCGGCCTTCTCCAGCCGCTCGAGCCCTCTGTTCAGCGCTTCGGCCGCCGCGGCTTCCGGAGACTGTTTCGCCGCGTCCGATGCCTGCGGCTTGGTGCGAATGGCCAGAAGCCCGGTGCCGGCGGAGCCGGCAAATATGAGCGCGACAACCGCGCCTGCCAACCGTCGTGACATGACCCTCTCCTTGCTTGGTGTAATGCTATTGTAGCGCCTTGACGCCGCTCGGCCGCCTATCTTCCGGGCTCGCGGTCGCGGGACTTCTGATTGCGTGTCCGCACCCGGCCGGGGCCTCGCTCGGGCAAATGCCGCCACCGCCCGACCGATTCCAGCAATGGCTTGCCGCGGTCGACGTGCATCACGAGGGCGATCGCGGCACGATGGCCATCGACGTGTCCACGTGGACGGGGCCTGAGCTGGAGACCGTCGTCGCCGACGCGAAACGCCACGCGCGCACGCTGGCGAAAACCGATCCTCAACGAGCCAATCAGATTCTGCTGCGCGGCGCCGCGCTGCATGCCGATATCGCGCGGATGGTTCCGGAAGACAATGTGCGGCGGTCGGCGTCGCAGAAAACCGCCTACATCGTCAGTGACGGGCGATGGATGGGTGTCCGGTACATCAGCATGCACTGGCAGCTCGGCCGGTCGCTTCTCGACAGCGTGACGCCCGAGCCGGCAGCGGAGCCTGGCGTCCGCACCTGGTATCTCGACACATCGGCGCATTTGCTGCTGCTGCGGCAGTTCGCGGCGGCGTTGGAGCATTACACCCGCGCGCGTCAGATTTTCCCTGCAGATCCGGAAATCCTGTTCGTGAGCGGTACGCTGCACGAGCGATTCGCCTCGACCGCGCTGCAGGCGGCCGCGGTGTCGGTCGCCGAGTCGAACCGTACTGCTGCCGCCGTCAGCTCGGCTCGCGGCGAGCTCGTCAGGGCCGAACGGTTCTACCGCGACTCGCTGATCCATCGACCCGATCATGTCGAGGCGCGCGTTCGACACGGGCGGGTGCTCGACAATCTGGGACGGCCGGCGGAGGCGTGCGACGAGTTACGCCGCGCCATCGCAGGCGGCGCGAGCGGGCATCTGCTATATCTCGCGGAGCTGTTTCTCGGCCGCGCCGAGGAGACGCGCGGCAATGACGACGCCGCGCGCGCGGCGCTCGCGCGTGCCTCCGCGCTTTATCCGAATGCGCAGTCGCCTCGTCTCGCACTCAGCCAGATCGCGCGGCGCGCGGGCAACCGCGCGGCTGCGCAGCTCGAGCTTCAGGCGCTTGCGGCGTTATCCGCTGACGAGCAGCGCCGGGAGGATCCATGGTGGCTTTACTACGACGTCCGCTGATCGCGTTGTCGATCGCGGCGATGGCGGTCGCAAGCCTCTCCGGTGCCGCCAGGCAAACCTTCAGCAGCCGCATCGACGCCGTTCGTGTCGACGTGCTGGTGACCGAGAACGGCCGGCCCTTGCAGGGCCTGACGCCTGACGATTTCGACGTGCTGGACAACGGCGTCCGCCAGCGCGTCGATCTCGCGAGCTTCGAGCAGATTCCGTTGAACGTGGTGCTCGCGCTCGACATGAGCGCGAGCCTGCAGGGCCTTCGCCTCGGTCACCTGCAGACGGCGGGCAAGCGCGTGCTCGAAGGTTTGAAGCCCGGCGACCGGGCGGCACTCGTCGCATTCAGCCACGTCGTCGCGCCAAGCCAGCTCACCGACAATCTCGATCGCGTGCGGGCCGCGCTCGATCAGGCGCGTGGCGAAGGGCTGACGTCGTTGATCGACGCGACGCATACGGGCATGCTGCTCGGCGAGTCCGACGCGGGACGATCGCTCCTGATTGTGTTCAGCGACGGGGTTGATACATCCAGCTGGCTCACCGCCGATGCCGTGCTGGAAACGGCGCGCCGCGGCGACGTGGTGGTCTACGCCGTCGAGGTGGGCGAGCGGCGCGCGAGCTTTCCGCGCGATTTGAGCGAGGCGACCGGCGGACGGCTCTTCGCCATCGAGTCGACGACGGATCTCTCCGCCACGTTTTCGAAAATTCTCGAAGAGTTCCGCATGCGCTACCTCGTCAGCTACTCGCCGCAAGGGGTTGCGGCGGGAGGCTGGCATCGTCTCGAGGTGCGCGTGAAGGATCGCAGCGTCACCGTGAAAGCGCGCCCCGGGTACTTCTCCGGCCAGGGCTGAAGCTGTATATAGTTGGTGGATGTCGAATTCCCTGGAAGGCAAAGTCGCCATCGTCACGGGCGGCTCGCGCGGCATCGGGCGCGCGATTGCGGCGGCCCTTCTGCAGAAGGGCGCGCACGTCGCGATCAGCGGCGTGAAGAAAGATCATCTCGAGAAGGCCGAAGCCGAGCTCAGCCGCGTGGCGACTGCCGGCGCGCGCGTGCTGATCTTCGCGGCCGACGTGCGCGACCATCTCGCGGTGCAGTCGCTCGTGGACGAGACGGCGCGCCGTCAGGGCGGCATCGATATTCTCGTCAACAACGCCGGTGTGGGGTGGTTCGGCAGCCTCGAATCGCAGGGGCACGACGACTGGCGCCGCGTGATGGACACGAACGTGACGGGCATCTTCAACTGCTGCAAGGCCGCGATTCCGCATCTGCGGCGCCGGGGCGGCGGCTACATCATCAACATCAGCAGCCTCGCGGGCAGTAATCCCTTCGTCGGCGGCGTGTCGTACTGCGCGTCGAAGGCGGCGGTCGACGCGTTCAGCGAAGCGCTGATGCAGGAAGTGCGGCACGACGGCATCCGCGTCAGCTACGTCAAGCCCGGTTCGGTCAACACCGACTTCATGGGACACGCCGACCCGGACAACGACTGGAAGCTGCGCTCCGAAGACGTGGCCCAGGTCGTGGTCGATCTGGTGTCGCATGATGCACGCAGCCTTCCGAGCCGCGTCGACATGCGGCCGTCGAGACCGCCGAAAAAATAACCGCGCGCATGCCTGACGCGATCGCACATTACAAGATTCTGGGCACGTTGGGCGCAGGCGGCCTGGGCGACGTGTATCGCGCACGCGATACCAACCTGGGGCGCACCGTCGCCGTGAAGGTGCTCCCCGCCAGAATCACGCGCGATCCGGCCCGTCTCGAGGCGCTGCTCGAGACCGCGCGGCGCGTCATGGAACTGTCCCACCCCAACATCGCGATGCTGTTCGAGATCGGCCAGGACGGCGATCAACGCTTCCTCGTGTTCGAGTTCGTGCAGGGCCAGCCGCTCTCGGCGCTCGTCCACGGCCGGGCGCTGCACGTCCGACGGGCGCTCGAGTTCGGCATCAACCTCGCGGATGCGCTCGCCGACGCGCATGGCGTCGACATCGTCCACGGCGATATCCGGCTCGACACCATCATGATTACGCCGAAAGATCGGGCGAAGTTCGTGAACTTCGGGCTGGCGCGCTTTACCGCCGGCGGCGCGGCGCGCGCCGCCACGGCAAACCCGTACATCGCCCCGGAAGAGCTTGCTGGTGGAGCGGGCGATTCGCGCAGCGACATCTACTCGCTTGGCGCCGTGATGTTCGAGATGCTGACGGGCCGTCAGCGCGCACGCGGTCTCGTGCTGACCGGGCTGAACGCCACGGTGCCCGCTGAGCTCGAACAGATCATCGGCCGCATGCTCGCCGCCAACGTCGAGCACCGCGCGCAAAGCGCCGCGACGGTTGCCGCCGAGTTCCGCAGCGTCGCGGCCATTCTCGACACGCGAACAGAGGCGGCCGAGGCCGCCGACGCGTCTGAACCGCCGCGCCGCCGCCGCGAGCAGACGCGCGGCGGCCTCATCGCGGTCGTCATCGTGCTGCTGCTCCTCGCCGGCGCGATCGCGGCGTGGTTGATGCGCGGGCAATGATCGTCGAGACGCGGGCCGTCCCGCCGTTCCAGAAGAATGGCTACGTGGTGGCGTGCGAGACGACGCGTGAGGCCGTCATCATCGATCCGGGCGATGAAGTCGGCATGCTCCTCGAGATCGTCGAGGCCCAGTCGTTGCGCGTGCAGAGCGTGCTGCTGACGCACGCGCATGTCGATCATGTGACGGGGGTCGGGCGCGCGAAGCGCGCGCTGCAGGTGCCTGTCTACCTGCACCGGGACGATCAGTTTCTGTACGATGCGGCGCCTCAGCAGGCCGCGTTCTTCGGCCTGCACTGCGACCCGCAGCCCCCCATCGATCGCTACTACGATCTCTCGGAGGCGCTGACGTTCGGCGAATATGCGGTCGCGGTACATCACACGCCGGGCCATTGTCCGGGCGGTGTGTGTCTGGCGATTGGCAGGAAGGGATCGAAGAAGGACGATCTCTTCGTTGGCGATACCCTGTTCGCCGGCTCGATCGGCAGGACGGATCTGCCGGGCGGCGATCATCCAACCTTGATGCGATCGATCACGCAGGTGCTGTTCGCCTTCGGAGATGCGGCGCGGGTATATTCCGGACACGGTCCGCAGACGACCATCGGACAGGAACGCCGGACGAATCCGTTTTTAATCCGACCGTGACACGATCAATTCGAGGCGCCCAACCGACAGCGTGTCGCCGTCTTTCAGCTTCGCGGCCTTGACCCGCTTGCCGTTGACGAACGTGCCGTTCGTGCTGCCGAGATCCTTGACCTGAAGCGAATCCTCGGTGGCGGTGAGCTGGCAGTGGAGCCGCGAGACGAGCGCGGCCTCGACGATGAATTCGGCGCCCGGCGAGCGACCGATCGTTTTCACCGCGCCGGGAGGAAGACGGAAGGTGGCACGGTCGATCGACGGGTCACGTGTTTCCAGAATCCACATTTATTTCCGGGGCTCGGGAATGAGCGCTTTCGTGAGCCACGCCGTCAGCTCCAGCGTCGCGGCCGGGCTGATGATGCGCTGTGCGAGCGTTCCGTACTCGGCGATCTCGCCGGTGGACGCCCGCACGAGCAGATGATTCACGCCGGCCAGCTGCACGAACTCGGTCGGCCTGGCGCGGGGACGCGAGCGCGCGAGCTGCGCGAGCTGCTCGCCGTGATACGCGGGCACCTCGCGATCGAGCATCGGGTGCATCACGAGCATCGGCTGGCGCACGTTCACGATGACCTGCGCCGGCTCGAACATCAGGAAGCTTCGGTAGAGCGGCGTGTCGACGCGCTTGCGCATGTCGGGGTTGAAGTTCTCCCAGCCCTTCCCGCTCACGACGGCTTCGAGAATCTTTTTCTGCTGCTCGATCGCCGACTGCATGACGGCGGGGCTCGTCGTGCTGCCGTCGAACATCAGCCGCTGCTGTTCGAGCACCAGCTCGGTGCCCGGGGTCGACGGCGCCGCGATCAATCCGATGGCGGCGATCTTGTCGTCGCGTGCCGCGACGAGGAGCGCAATCCAGCCGCCTTCGCCGTACCCGACGAGCGAAATTCTCTTCGGATCGACGTCACGCCGCCTGGACAGGTACGACACGACGGCTCGCGTATCGACGGCGAATTCCTCGATGGTGGCCGACTCCTGGCGTCCGCCACTCTGGCCCGCGCCGCGTTCGTCATACCGCACGACGAGATACCCCGCGTCGGCGAGCGCATTGGCCAGCTGCGCGAAGATCGGAATGCCGGCGACGAACTCGTCGCGGTCGGTCGGCGCGGATCCCGACACCAGCACCACGGCGGGAAGACGGACGGGAACGGGCTTGCGTCCCGGCGCGGGCGCCGGCTGGGCGACGGTGACGGGTCTGGAGATGGTGGCGGCGAGGCTGAAGCCGTTGGCCGGAATGCTGACTTCCTCGTCGTTGGGCCGCGCCATCGTGACGAGCCGCGCCGACACGCTCGAAATGTCGTCGCGCAGCACCGTCAGCATCTGCGTCGGAATGTCGAGCCGCAGCAGGCGGCTGCCTTCGGTCCAGACGTCCATCTCGAGTCTCGCGGCGCCGCCGCCGAGATGCAGCGTCCAGCGGCGCGCCGCAATCACGCGTGCGGGGGTTTTGATGGTTTCGTCGGTGACGCTGTGAATCGTCGCAGACAGGGCATCCTGCGGCGCGATGAACACCTGCAGCTGCCCTCCGACTTTCTCCGTCGCGAGGCGCGCGGCGAGCGCTTCGTACGCGCCGAAGATGAGGTTGGGCAGCACGACCGTGTCGAGGGCCACCGTGCTCGTGCGGCGCTGATTCTGCCCTTCCTGCGCGATATCGCTCGACGCAATCGTCCCGTTGAACGTCGTGTGGACGGTCCACTTCCTCGCGCTCTCGGTGAGATTGATCGTGAGCTCGATCGGCTTCCACGCCCGGTCGTACCGCGCCTCCCAATAGTCCATCGAGATGTTGACCGGCGCGCGCAGCTTGCCCGATCCGCGCAGCGTCCAGCCGTCTGGCGCCTCGAGCACCGTCACTTCTTCGATACCCGTGTCGATGCCCCGGACGAACACGCGGAACGTGTTGGCGACGGTCGTCTGGGCGGCGGCGCTCTGAGCGCCGGCCGCGCCGAACGCCATGACGAGCGCTGCAAGAACGGCCCGCCTCCGCGAACGCTTCGGCGGGCAGGTAAACTGTCTAAAGGATTTCACGTACGCATCAGGATAGCAGATGTTTTCTATCGATCATTACCACGCCGCGCACAATTCGGCCGTCATCATCGACCGCTCCTCGCAGGGCGCAGTGGCCCTGACCGGCGGCGATCGCGCATCGTTCCTTCACGCGTTGCTGACCAACGACATCGCGCGGCTCAGGGCCGGGCAGGGTGCCTACGCGGCGTATCTGACCCCGCAGGGGCGCATGATCTCGGATATGCGGGTCATCGAAACCGGCAGCCGCATGCTGCTGGGTGTGGAGCGCGAGATCGCGGCGCCGCTCGCCGAGCGCTTCGACACACTGGTGTTTTCCGAGGATGTGCAGGCACGAGACGTGACTGGCGAGCTGGTGGTGTTCGGCGTGCACGGTCCGTCGGCCGCGCGCATGATCCAGAACGCGATCGGCATCTCGGTCATCGACTTGGCCTCGCAGTACGACAACGTCACCTCTGAGTCGTTGACGATCGTGCGCGATGATGGGCTCGGGGTGCCGGGATACGACGTCTACGTGCCGGCCGGCGATGCCGACGCCACGCGCGCCAGGTTCATCGATGCAGGCGCGGTGGCGGCAAGCGAGGACACGGGGGAGACGTTGCGCATCGAAGCCGGGCGCCCGCGCTTCGGGGTCGACATGAGCACCGACACGATTCCGCTCGAAGCCGGCATTGAAGACCGCGCCATCAGCTTCACGAAAGGGTGCTACGTCGGTCAGGAAGTCATCATCCGCGTGATGCACCGCGGACACGGCCGTGTGGCGCGCCGCCTCGTCTCGATCGTCCTTGCCGGAGAAGCCGTGCCTCGCCGCGGCAGCACGATCCAGATCGGCGATCGCGGCGTCGGAGAGATCACCAGCGCGACCGCGTCGCCGAAGCTCGGCGCCCCTCTCGCGCTGGGATACGTGCACCGCGATCACGCGGAACCCGGCACCGAGCTCAGCGTCGACGGATTACAGGCTCGTGTTTATCAATCCGTCGATTAGCTCCGCGTCGGCGGGAGGAAATTCCAGCGAGCCAAATTCCTCGCGCGTGATCCAGCGGAGCTCCTGCCCAAACATCGGTTGAGGCTCACCGCCCAGCTCGCCGCGGTAGAAATGCAGCTCGACGACCCGCTCGGGGTACGCATGCGCGGTGTGGAAAATCTTCCGCACGTTCGAGACGGCCGTGTTGAGCTCTTCGGCAATTTCCCGCCGCAGCGCGTCTTCCCGCGTTTCATCGTCATGGACCTTACCGCCGGGAAATTCCCAGTAGCCGGCGAGGTGCGTGCCCGTCAGGCGCCGCGCGACGAGAAATCGTCCGTCCCGCTCGATCACGGCCGCGACGACGATGATGTGCTCAGGCACGTTTCTCGTTGTCGGGGTTGTGGGGATAGGCCTCACACAGCGGGGCCATGGGGCAGATCAGGCACTTCGGTTTTCTCGCGGTGCAGAGCGTGGCGCCGAAGTCCATCAGCGCCTGGTTGAAATCGAATGCCCGGCTTCGCGGCACGAGCGCTGCCGAGATGCTCCACAGATGTTTCTTCATCGCGTGCGCCTTCGGGACGCCTGTGCCGACGAACACGCGAAACAGCACACGCGCGACATTGGTGTCGAGAATCGCCGCGCGCTCGCGGAACGCAAAGCTGCGAATGGCGCCTGCGGTGTACGCGCCGATGCCCTTGAACGACAGCAGGGTCGCTTCATCCGACGGCAGCTTTCCGCCATAGGTCGCGACCGCCTCGCGCGCAATCGCCTGCAACCGCTTCGGCCTGATGTTGTAACCCAGCGGGCGCCACGTGTCCGTCACATCGCCTTCGGGCGCGTCGGCGAGCGCTTCGAGCGACGGGTACTTCTCGAGCCACTCGTGGTATTTCGGCAGCACGCGATCGACTTGCGTCTGCTGCAGCATGATTTCCGACACGAGAATGTGGTACGGGTCGGACGTCTCGCGCCAGGGGAGCGATCGCCCGTTGCGGTCGTACCAATCGAGCAGCTTGCGCCTGAACGCGCGTCGAGACGGCGGCGGCGGCACCTGCCCGCCGGAGCCTTGGCGAAGGCGGGATTTACGTATACTGGCGGCCATGAAGATCTACACGCGCACCGGCGATGCCGGCGGCACGTCGCTGTTTGGCGGTACCCGCGTCTCGAAAGCCGATCCGCGCGTGGCCGCCTGCGGCGACGTCGACGAGCTGAACGCGTGCCTGGGAACCGTGCACGCGCACAGCGAGCTCGCCGGCGATATCGCCGAGCTCCTGGAGCAGCTGCAGCAAGATCTGTTCGCCATCGGCGCGAGGCTCGCCGATCCCGCGACACACATCGCGGAGCGCGTGACCAAGGCCGCCGTCGCCGACGCCGACATCCAGCGGCTCGAAGACTGGATCGATCGATTCGAGGCCGAGCTGCCGCCGTTGCGCCGCTTCATCCTCCCCGGCGGCAGTCGCGCCGGCGCGCTGCTGCACTTCTCGCGGACGGTGTGCCGGCGCGCGGAGCGATCGATCGTGGCGCTCGGCGCCGAACAGGTCGACGCGCACGTGCTCGCGTACGTGAACCGCCTGTCCGATCTGCTGTTCGTGGTGGCGCGCGTCGTCAATCATCGGGCAGGCCAGCCCGAAGTGCAGTGGTGAGGGCGTCGAAGATTTTCCGCGCAAGCTCCTGAGACACGCGCTCGCGCACCGAGCCGCACTCGACCAGAATCGTTCCCTGCTGCGCATTCACGGTTTCGATGGCCACGTCCCAGCGGTCGCGCAGGATACCCTCGGATTCATCCTCGAACGACGTGTCCGAGTAGGCCGGGTCCTGCGTGCCCTCCCATCGCGGCGATACGAACGCGGCGATCGGCGAGCCGTTGATCAACAGGCGCACCGCCACGATCTCGTGTTTGTCGATCGGCGTCGCGCCGTAATAAAAACGCTCCGCATCCTCTGTGAACAGCGTCAGCTCCGGATCGGTCGGCAGCTCGACGATGATGGTGCGGCCGCGGGCGAGCTCGTCTTCGCGTGCCTTCCGGTGCCTCTTCCGGTAGAAGTGCAGCGAGGTGAGCAGGCTCAGCGCGAAGAAAATCAGCGCCGCGGCGGCGAACGCGGCTACGGCGTCGCGCATCGGCAATCACCGGTACAATAATGCTCTTGCCGATACGCACGAGCGGGGTGCAACCCGACGCCGACGCGCTGCGCGCCGCCTACGCCGAGTGCGAGCGGATCGCGCGCGCGCACTACGAAAACTTTCCGGTCGCGTCGCGGCTCGTGCCCGCGCGCATGCGCCCGCACGTCGCCGCGCTCTACGCGTTCGCCCGAACGGCGGACGACATGGCGGACGAGGGGCGACGGCCCGACGCGGAACGGTTGCGGCTGCTGGATGATTGGCAGAATCGGCTGCACGCGTGCGTTACGGAATGCGCTCCTGACGACCGAGTGTTTCTCGCGCTGGGTGCGACCATTCGCGACTGTCATCTGCCGGTGTCGCTCTTCGACGATCTGCTCAGCGCGTTTCGTCAGGATATCACGACGCATCGCTACGACACGTGGGCGAGCCTGCTCGATTACTGCCGCCGCTCGGCGAATCCCGTCGGCCGGCTCGTGCTCCGCATCGCCGGGCACGACGACGCGCGGCTCGATCGTTCGTCGGACGCGCTCTGCACGGCGCTGCAGCTGACCAACTTCTGGCAGGATCTCGATCGTGACTGGCAGAACGGACGGCTCTACGTCCCGCTCGAGGACGCCGACGCGGAGGGGGCGCGCCTGCAGGATCTCGACGATCGGCGAATGACGGAGCCGTGGCAGCGCGCGATGAGACGCGTCGCCGCGCGCACGCGGCTGTCGTTCGACGCGGGACGGGACGTGTGCGACGGCGTGCGCGGCCGGCTTCGCTGCGAGCTGCGCCTGACGTGGCTCGGGGGCGCGCGGATTCTCGATCGGCTCGATCGGATCGACTACAACGTCTTCATGTTCAGGCCGACGCTCGGGATGATGGATGCGCCCGTACTGATCGCGCGCGCACTGATGTGGACGAAACAATGAGCGGGCGGGCAACAAGCTTCTACTATGCCTTTCTCGCGCTGTCCGCCGACAAGCGCAACGCCATCGTCGCGGTGTGGGATTTCTGCCGCGCCGTCGATGACGCGGTGGACGAGCCTGGAGAGCGGGATCCGGCCGCGGCGCTGGCGCAATGGCGCGAGGAGGTCGCGCGCCTCTATGAAGGACGCGCACCGGCGACGCCTCAGGGAACGCGGCTGGCGCCGTTCATCGCCGCGTTCTCGCTGCCGCGGTCGGCGTTCGAGGATTTGATCGACGGCGTGGCCATGGATCTGCAGCACAACCGGTACGACACGTTTGAGGAGCTGCGCCAGTACTGCCTGCGCGTGGCGTCGGCGGTCGGCCTGATCTGCGTCGAGATTTTCGGCTATCGGGATGTGCGGACCCGCGACTACGCGATCGATCTCGGCATCGCGCTGCAGCTGACGAATATCATTCGCGACGTGGCGCCCGATCTCGAGCGCGGGCGCGTGTACATGCCGACCGAGGATCTGCGGCGTTTTGACTGCACCGAGGATGATCTGAAAGCGGGTACGGTGAGCGACAAGGTCCGGCAACTCCTCGCGTTTCAAGTGGATCGCGCGCGGCTTTTTTACAAGAAGGCCGACGCCGCGCTGCCTCGCCGCGACGAGCGGGGCATGGTGGCGGCCCGCATCATGGGTGCGATTTACTTCGACCTGCTGCGGTCCATCGAGCGGGCGGGATACGACGTGTTCCGGCAACGCGTGCGCGTCGGACGTCCGCGCCAGGCGATGATCGCCGCGTGGACGTGGGTGAAGGTGATGGTGCCGCTTCGATGAGGTCCCCTGACGTTGTCGTGATCGGCGCCGGCGTGGCGGGTCTGCGCGCCGCCGTGCAGCTGGCGGCGCGCGGCGCGCGCGTCATCGTGCTGGAATCGAAGGCGGTGCTCGGCGGACGCGCCACCGCCTTCAACGATCCCCAGACCGGCGAGCGCGTCGACAACGGGCAACATGTGATGCTCGGCTGCTATCACGAGACCTTCGCGTTCCTGCGGCAGATGGGCACCGACGATCGCGTGCGGGTGCAGGCCGGCCTCGATGTGGACTTTGTCGATCCGGCCGGAGAGCGAAGCCGGCTCAGCCTGCCCGGCCTGCCGCCGCCAATCAACTTCATCGCGGGATTGCTCGACTGGAAGGCGCTCGGCTGGCGCGATCGGCTGGCGGCGATGCGCCTGGCTGCGCCCATACGCATCGCCCAGTCAGGGAAGAGGGAAGAGGGAAGAGGGAAGAAACCGACCCGCATTGCGGCGTCGCCGGGCGAGACGGTCGAAGAATGGCTCATCACCAACGGGCAGACGGCGCGCATCAGAGAGATGTTGTGGGAGCCGCTGGCGCTCGCGGCGCTGAATCAGTCGGTGCGCGTCGCGGCCGCGCCGCCGTTCGTCGCGGTGCTCGCGCAGATGTTCGGCGGCGGACCGAAGGATGCGTCGCTCGCTCTGCCGACCTGGCCGCTCGATCAGGTCTACGCGGAGCCTGCGCGGCGATTCATCGAAGAGCGCGGCGGGGAGGTGCGCATCGGATGTGCTGCCCGCGTGCATCTCGCGGGCGGCGCGGTGAGTCACGTCGAAGCGCGGGGCGAACGCCTCGACGCGAGCGCGGTGGTCGCTGCCGTGCCTTGGTACGCCCTGGTCGATCTGTTTGCCGGTGACGTCGGCCCGCTCGACGCCGTTCGCAACGCGGCTGCCGCCACGAAGCCGTCGCCGATTGCGAGCGTGAACCTGTGGCTGGACCGCCGCATTCTGCGGACGCCGTTTCTCGGTCTGCCGGGCCGATCGATGCAGTGGGTGTTCGACAAGGAGCAGATGTTCGACACCGGAACGTCACACATCACGCTGGTATCCAGCGGCGCAGACGAGGTGATGGCGCTGCAGAACGACGCGTTGATCGCGCTGGCCCTGGGTGAGCTCCGCGATGCCGTGCCGGAAGCGCGGGCCGCGAAAGTGACGCGCGCGTCGGTGGTCAGAGAGCGCCGCGCGACCTATTCGCTGGCGCCGGGGCAGCCGAAGCGCCCCGCGACGGTGACGGACGTGAGAGGACTGGTGCTGGCGGGGGACTGGATTGAGACGGGCCTGCCCGCGACGATCGAAGGTGCGGCGATCAGCGGCCGCCGCGCGGCCGAGGCCATTTGAGGGTTGCGTGGGTCGCGTAGGGTCCGTGGGGCTCGTGGGGAATTCATGAATTCAGTCGTCGTCCATTATCAGGAAATCGCCCTGAAGGGGCGCAACCGGCCGTGGTTCATCGCGCGCCTGGTGCGCAACATCAAGACCGCGACGAGCGATCTCGACGTCACACGCGTGGTCACGAAGATGGGGCGCATCGAAATCATGCTCGGCGGCCCCGACGCGTGGGAGCCTGTGGCCGAGCGGCTGCGCCACGTCTTCGGCATCGCGAATTTCTCGCGGGCCGCGCTCGTGCCGCTCGACGTCGACGTCATCGCGAAGGCCATCCTCGAGGATCTCGGCGATATGCGTGTCTCCACGTTCCGCGTCTCGGCGAAGCGCGCAGACAAGCGATTTCCGCTCACGTCGCCGCAGATCGAGCGCGAGGTGGGAGGGCGCATCAAGGAAGCGACAGGCTGGACCGTCGATCTCGACGATCCGGAATTCACCATTCACGTCGAAGCGCTCACGGGCGACGCGTTCTACCACTTCGGCAAGGAAGCCGGCCCCGGCGGCATGCCGACGGGCGTGAGCGGCCGGGTCGTCGCGCTGCTCTCGGGCGGCATCGATTCGCCGGTCGCGTGCTATCGCATCATGAAGCGCGGGTGCCGCGTCATTCCCGTGCACTTTCACAGCTACCCGATTCTCTCGCGCGCCTCGCAGGAGAAAGTGCGCGAGCTGACGGCGGTGCTGACGCGCTACCAGCAGTTCACGCGCCTCTACATGGTGGCGTTCGGAGAAATTCAACAACAGGTAATGCTGTCGGTGGCGCCACCGCTGCGCGTCGTCATCTATCGGCGGCTGATGCTGCGCATCGCGCAGGGCATTGCGGAGAAGGCGCACGCCGGCGCGCTCGTCACCGGCGAGGTGATCGGCCAGGTTGCGTCGCAGACGCTGGAGAACATGGCGACCATCGGCTCGGTGTCGACGCTGCCGGTGTTCCGGCCGCTCATCGGCATGGACAAGGACGAAATCACGGCGGAGGCGCAGCGGCTCGGGACCTATCCGATTTCGATCATCGAGGACCAGGACTGCTGCCAGCTCTTCACCCCGAAGCATCCGGCGACGAAAGCGCGCCCCCAGGACGTCGCGCGCGCGGAGGCGGCGCTGCCGATCGACGATTGTGTGCGCCAGGCGGTCGAATCGGCCGTTGTCGAGGACTTCAAGTATCCGGGTGCTAAAATAACACGTCGTAGGGCTTAATTTCAGTTTGTAGGGCTTAACTTAAGTTAAGCACTACCTTCAGTTTGTGGGGCTTAACTTAAGTTAAGCACTACCTTCAGTTTGTAGGGCTTAACTTAAGTTAAGCCCTACCTGATAGGGAAGGACATCATGGCCGTTCAAAGCGCGGGTTCGAAGATCGAAGACATCCTTGGAGACGAAGCAGCCAGCCTGCTTCAGCACCAGTGCAAGACCATTCCGAAGGAGACGCTGCATCTCCCCGGGCCGGATTACGTCGAGCGCATTTACAGCATTTCCGACCGCCCGACGCGGGTGCTGACCACCCTGCAGTCGCTGCTCGACCACGGGCGGCTCGGCGGAACCGGCTACGTGTCGATTCTTCCGGTCGATCAGGGCATCGAGCACTCGGCTGGCGCGTCGTTCGCGCCGAACCCGATGTACTTCGATCCCGAGAACATCGTGAAGCTGGCGATCGAAGGCGGCTGCAACGCCGTCGCGTCGACGCTCGGCGTGCTCGGGTCGGTCGCCCGGAAATACGCGCACAAGATTCCGTTTCTGCTGAAGCTGAATCACAACGAGTTCCTCTCGTATCCGAACGCGTACGACCAGATCAAGTTCGGCTCCGTGACGCAGGCGTTCGAGATGGGCGCGCAGGGCGTGGGCGCGACGATCTACTTCGGGTCGGAAGAGTCGAAGCGGCAGATCGTGGAAGTGACAGAGTGCTTCCAGGAGGCGCACGAGCTCGGCATGTTCACGGTGCTGTGGTGCTATCTGCGCAATCCGGCGTTCAAGACGAAGGACAAGGACTTCCATGTGTCCGCCGATTTGACGGGACAGGCGAACCACCTCGGCGTGACGATCGAGGCCGACATCATCAAGCAGAAGCTGCCGGAGAACAACGGCGGCTACAACGCGCTCGCGAACTTCGGCAAGACGCACAAGAAGGTGTACTCCGACCTGTCGTCGGACCACCCGATCGATCTCACGCGCTATCAGCTGGCGAACTGCTATATGGGGCGCGCCGGACTCATCAATTCAGGCGGCGCTTCGTCGGGTGAGAGCGATCTGAGGGAAGCCGTGAAGACCGCCATCATCAACAAGCGGGCCGGCGGCATGGGCCTCATCTCGGGCCGCAAGGCGTTTCAGCGGCCGATGAAGGAAGGCGCACAGCTCCTCAACGCGATTCAGGACATCTATCTGAACAAGGATGTCACTATCGCTTGACCGTTTCCGCTCCGCTGACCGGTCCGTTGCAGGACGTGCCGGCGTAATTCAAGATGATGTTCGACGTGCCCTGGAAGGTGCCGGTACCGGTCATGCTGAAGGGGCACGTCGCCGTTCCCTTCGTGGCCGTGCCGGTTGCCGCCCACGGAATCGACGTCTCGCCATGCGTCGCCGTCATGGTGCCGGCCAGTTTCACCCCATCAGCACAGGTCGCAGAAAAGTCCCCGCTCGCCTGACCGCCCGTCTGCGAGGTGATCTTCCACAGCAGGCTGCCGCAGCTCTGCGCGGCGGGAGCGGCCGTCGTCGTGCCGGTCCAGGTGCCGAGGTACGAGCGGACGTCGGTGGCGTTGCTCGGCTCGGTGGGCGAGCCGAGGATGCTCTTGAACAACTGACCGCAGGCCGTCGAGGCGACCGCGATCGTGAGAATCAGCGCGATTTTGAGAAGCTTCATGTCTTTGTGTATCGGCCCTGTTAGGAACCGGCTTTAGGTCTGTTGGATAATCACCCTATGTCGCTGTTGAAGGTTGCCCGCATGGGCCATCCAGTGCTGCGCGCCCGTGCCCGGGAGATCGAGCGCGCGGAGCTGAAGCACGCCTCGATGCAGAAGTTGATCGACGACATGATCGACACCATGCACGAGTACCATGGTGTCGGCCTGGCGGCGCCGCAGATTCACGAATCGCTCCGGATTTTCATCGCCGCCATCGCGCCCGAAGACGACGAGCCGCTGTCACCAGACGCCGAGCCGATGGTGTTCATCAACCCGGTCATCACGCCCGTGGGGCCCGAGATTGTGGAGGACTGGGAAGGCTGCCTGAGCATCCCGGACATCCGCGGCCGCGTGCCGCGCGCCCGCGCCATCCGGGTGACCGCGATGGATCGCACCGGCGGCCAAATCGACGTCGCCCCGTACGATTTCCCGGCCCGCGTCATCCAGCACGAGACCGATCACCTCGACGGCGTGCTCTTCCTCGATCGCATGCGCTCGTTCGAGACGCTGTCGTACCTGGAAGAGTACGCGCGGTACTGGTCGAAGGATAGGGACTGACGCACCAATCTGCCAATGCGAGTGTCAGGTGCCGCCGAGCCGCTTTTTCTCGGCCGCGCGCTCTGCTTTCAGTCTCTCCAGCTCCACCTCTGAGTGATCCGCGTAGCGCATCGCGTCGGCGATGAGTCGGTGGCCGGCGCGCTCGGCGATGAGCGTGTGCATCGCCTGGCAGATGCGGCGGTAGGCGGGGTGCCCTTGCGGCGCGGTGCGCAGCTCGATGAGGTGCATCGCCTCGCGCGCGTTCATCTCCATGTAATAGCGGATGCGATACGCCATCGAGACCGCGTAGGGCGCCACGGCCGACAGTCCGGCGGCGTGCAGCGCGTCGTGCAGCTCCGCCGACGCATCCATGACTTCAGTCCAGTCCATGTGCGCGCCCGCGGCCTCGATCGCGTCTGGCTCGACATATCCATGAAGCGCGCCGAGCGGCTGCCACTCGATGGTCAGCAGGCGATGCCGCTGCAGATCGCGAAACGCGCCGTAGTCTGACAGGACATCGAAGCGGTAGCTGGTCCGTTCGAACGCACGCCCGGGCTTGTGGCGCCGGTTCGCGCGATTGCCGACGTAAGCGCGCAGCACGCGTGCGCGATCGTCGGCCGACATCCGGCGAGCAACCTCGAACAGCTGATCGTCTGGCAAATCGGAGACCGCATAGAGCGCGGCCGCCACGACTTTGATTTCACCGTCGGGATCGAAATCGGTCAGCGTCACCTCGGGCCGCGATTCGCGCTCCTCGCCGGAGAGCAGACGCTCGGCCATGCTCTCGGTCGCCGTCTTCGTCTCGGAGAAGTATTGCGTCCACCGCACGCCGCGATCGGGTTGATCGACGCGCGTGAGAAACGCAGGGATCACCTTCCGCAGCTCGGGGAGGATCAGATCGGCGTACTCGCGCGACTCCGCGAGCGGATGTGCGCGCATGCGGAGCAGAAGCGCTTCGTACGCCTGGCCGGTGCCGAACAGCCCCATGTTCGACTGCACGGCGGCCGGCAGCAGCCCGCGAAGCGTGTCGAGGGCCTTTGCGCGAATCGCCGCGCGGTAGACCCCGTCGCTGTCGGCCGGGTCCTTTGGAAATCGCGCGCGGAAATGTTCCTGCATCGGCTCGTACCATCGCGCGTAAATCTCGAACGTGCGATCGAGCGCTGCCTGATAGCGGGCCTTCAGCGGCGTCCCTTCGAGTTCGGCCGGCACGTAGTACTTCCACCGGCCGCCCGGCCGATCGGTGTACGGCACGTACCGCGTCGACTGCTCGAGATAGGCCATCAGGCGGCCCCACTCGAGCACCTTCGTCAGCACGTTGGACACCCCCTCACACGCAAGGTGCACGCCGCCAAGCTGCGCGACGGAGTCGTCTCCGTATTCCGCAAAGATTTTCGCGTAGAGTTTTTCCGCGCGGGCGACGCCCACCTGGCTGTCGGTTATCGCCGCGCCGTGCAAATCGCCCAGAAACTCGTCGAGGAATAAACGCCGCAGCGATTTTGCGGAGCGCGAGTAGCGCGAGAACAGCGCGCCCTTGACGGTGTCGGGCAGGTTGGTGAGCGCGAATACCGGGCCGTCGAGGTTCGAAAAATACGGGGAGAGCGCGGCGCGTTCGTCTGGCGTGAATTCGGACACGGCGTCAGGGTACACTATTCGCCGGTACCTTCCCATGCCCGCATTCCGATTTCGTCATCAGCTTCAGGCGCGCTTCCGCGATTGCGATTTGTTCGGCCACGTGAACAACGCCGTGTACTTCACGTACATGGAGGAGGCGCGCTGGGCGTATTGGCGCCAGCTGACCGGCGATTTCCCGCACGACCGGCTTCCGGGCCTCATCCTCGCGCGCGCCGAATGCGATTTCATACGCCCGGTGAATCCCGGCGAGCGCATCGATATCTGGATGGGGACGACGAAGATCGGCCGCACCAGCCTGTCGCTCGATTGCGAGATGCTCGACCAGCGCGGGCAGCCGGTGGCGAAGGGTCGCGCGGTGATGGTGACCTACGACTACACAACCGCGAAACCGGTGCCCGTCCCCGACTGGGCGCGCGCGCGCATCGAGGAGTACGAAGGACGGCAGCTGTCCCGCCCATAAATGGCCCCTTCCGTTATCACGCTCGACCACGTCAGCAAACACTTCGAAGGGCGGCGCCGCGTGACGGCCCTGCAGGACATCACGCTCGACATTGCAAAGGGCGAGCTGGTGTCGATCGTCGGCCCTTCGGGGTCGGGCAAATCGACTCTCCTGAATCTCATCGGCGGCCTGGACCGGCCGACGTCAGGCGCCATCACGCTCGATGGCCAGCGCCTCGATGGTCTTGCAGATGATGGGTTGACGGCGGTGCGGCGCGACAAGCTCGGCTTCATTTTTCAGTTCTTCAATCTGCTGCCCAGCTTGTCGTGCGTCGAGAACGTCGCGCTGCCCCTGCATCTGCGTGGGTGGCCGCGGAACAAAATCGACGATCGCGCGCGCGAGCTGCTCGATCTGGTGAAGCTGTCGGCGCGCATGGATCATCTGCCGGACGAGCTCTCGGGCGGAGAGCGCCAGCGCGTCGCGATTGCCCGCGCGTTGTCTGTGTATCCGCCCATCCTGCTGGCCGACGAGCCGACAGGCAACCTCGACACACAGACCGGCGCCGACATCCTGGCCCTCGTGCAGGATCTGCACGTCAGGCTCGGCTCGACGATCCTCATCGTCACTCACGACGCACACGTGGCCCAGACATGCCAGCGGACCATCACGATCCGCGACGGCAGGATCGTCTCGGATGAGCGACGCGGAGCGGGGCATGGGTAGCGCCATGCGACTCCTGCGACTCATCAGCTGGCCGTATCTGAAGAAACACGCCGTCCGCTCGCTGCTCACGGTCGTTGGGATCGTGCTCGGCGTTGCGGTCTTCGTCGCCATGCACACCGCGAATCAGGCGGTGTTCTTCGCGTTCGAGCGAACGGTCGATCGCATCGCCGGCGCGTCGCAGCTGCAGGTCACGGCTGGAGAGGCCGGATTTCCCGAAGAAGCGCTCGAACGGGTCCAGGCCATACCGGACGTGCAGGTCGCCGTTCCCGTCATCGAGGCGCCGGCGGGGACCCGGCTCACCGGCCAGGGAAACATTCTGATACTCGGCGTCGACATGACGGGCGATCGCAGCCTGCGCGAGTACGACCTCGAGAGCGGAGACGAAGCGGTCATCGACGACCCGCTCGTGTTTCTCGCGCAGCCCGATTCCATCATCATCACCAACGAGTTCGCCTCGCGAAACAACCTGCGCGTGGGCGATCGCCTCACGTTGTCGACGATGATCGGCGACAGGCCGTTCACCGTGCGCGGCATCATGCGCTCGGGCGGGTTGACGAGCGCGTTCGGCGGCAACCTCGCGATTATGGACATCTATGCCGCGCAGCAGGTGTTCGGGCGCGGGCGTCGGTTCGATCGCATCGATCTGAAGCTTCGGGAAGGTGTGGCGGTCCAGAGCGGACAGGCCGCGATCAGGAAAGAGCTTGGCGTGGGTTTCGACGTCGAGCCTCCCGCGTCTCGAGGCCGGCAGCTCGAATCGACCCTGGCGGTCTACGCCATCTCGATGAACGTGTCGAGCGTGTTCGCGCTGTTCATCGGCATGTTCATCATCTACAACTCGTTCTCCATTGCCGTCACGCAGCGGCGATCGGAGATCGGCATCCTGCGGGCGCTCGGCGCGCCGCGCC
The DNA here is from genome assembly GCA_964356125.1 of uncultured Bifidobacteriaceae bacterium. GTDB lineage: Bacteria > Acidobacteriota > Vicinamibacteria > Vicinamibacterales > JAMQPK01 > JAMQPK01. Next base: position 25,467 of record CAYHHH010000040.1, read on the forward strand.
GGCAGATCAGAAATCTCTTCCTCATCGAGAGTGCCGTCAGCGGACTGCTGGGATCGATTGCGGGCATCGCGCTCGGCATCTTCATGGCGCGCGGCATGGTGGGATCGATCTCCAACATGCTCGAGGGTATCTACGGGGTCGCCGAGCGGGCCGAAGAAGTGTCCGCCGATCCGCGCCTGCTCAGCGCCGCCATCGCCATCGGCACTCTGACGAGCATGATGGCGGCGTGGCTCCCGGCGCGTAACGCGTCGCGCGTCGACCCGGTCCAGGCGCTTCAGAAAGGCAAGTATCAGGTTCTGACGGCCGGCGAGAACCGCGCGCGTCGGCTGACCGCGGCCGGCCTCATGGCTGCCGCGCTCGTCATGCTGTGGCTGGGCAGCGGTATCTGGTTTTACGCCGGGTACACATTGATCATCCTGGCCGCGCTGATGCTCGTGCCGACGGTGGCCCTGTGGTTTTCACGCGCATTGCGACCCGTGCTGAAGTGGCTGCGTCCGGTCGAGGGGGCGCTGGCCGCGGACAGCCTGATCCAGTCGCCGCGCCGTACGTCGGGGGCCGTCGCAGCGCTCATGCTGTCGCTCGGGCAGGTCATCGGGCTCGGCGGCATCGGCCGCGAAAGCTACAACTCGATCGTCGAGTGGTTGAACACGGCACTGAATCCCGATCTGTTCGTGTCTGGATCGCAGAACCTCTCGGACCGGACGTTCAGATTCCCCAAAACGCTCGCAGGTGCGATCACCGTGATTCCTGGCGTCGAAGACGTGCAGCACGTGCGAAGCATGCGCGTCAATATCGACGGCGGCCCGGTGATGTTGATCGCCATCGACGCCGCCAGCTTCGAGCGTCGCAGTCATCGTCCTACCGTGTCGGAGGATCCACGAGGCATGTACCCCCTGGCGAAGACCGGCCAGGGTGTCATCGTGTCGGACAACTTCGCGCGTCTCCACCACAAACAGGTTGGCGATCCCGTCGAGGTGCCGACGCCAGGCGGATTGCTGACGATTCCGATCGCCGGCATCATCACCGACTGGTCCGATCAACAGGGGTCGATTTTTCTCGACCGCGCGGTGTACGAGCGCTACTGGAAGGATGACACCGTCAACGTCTTTCGCGTGTACGTCAATCCGGGGACCGATCCGCAGGCCGTGCGCCAGCGCATTCTCGAGCGGCTGTCGCCGTCGCATCCTCGATTACTCGTGCTCACCAACGCCGAAGTGCGAAGCTGGGTGCTGAAGCTGACCGATCAGTGGCTGCAGCTGACCTACAGCCAGGTCTTCATCGCGGTTCTCGTCGCCATCCTCGGCATCGTCAACACGCTGACGGTGTCGATCATCGATCGCAAACGGGAGCTCGGCGTGCTGCGCGCGGTCGGCGGGTTCCGGCGGCAGATCCGTCAGACTGTATGGATGGAAGCGGTGGCGATCGGATTGGTCGGGCTCGCGCTCGGAGTGCTCTTCGGCGCGGCGAATTTGTACTTCCTGCTGCAGATTACCGGCCGCGATTTGTCAGGCATGCATCTCCCGTATCGATTCCCTTTCAGCATTGCGGCGATGCTGCTGCCGACGATTCTCGCGGCCGCCTTCTTCTCGGCCCTGTGGCCGGCGGAGTCCGCCGTGCGCACGTCGCTCGTTGAGGCGCTTGAATATGAGTAACCACGCTTTAGCGCTGTCCATTGCCGCGCTTATTGCTGCTTCGCCCCTTTCCGCCCAGTCCGACGCGCGAAAGATCGTCGAAGAGGCGCAGCGCCGCGCCGAATCGAAATCGCAGCGCTACGAAGGACTGCTGCAGGTGCTCGACAGCAGGGGCAAGGTTGCCGACAAGCGCTGGCTCTTCATGCGGTTGGGATCGCACGGGAAGAGCAGGGCCGTTCTTCGGTTCGTCGCGCCCGCCGAAGTCAAGGGGGTGGCGCTGCTGATCGTGAATCATCCCGATCGCGCGTCCGATCAGTGGATGTGGACGCCGGCGCTGCAGCGCGAGCGCCGGATTGCGCTGCAAGACCGGTCGACCAGGTTCTTCGGCACCGACTTCAGCTTCGAGGATCTCGAAGAGCGCGATGTCAATCAGTACAACTATCGACTGCTCGGCGAAGAGTCCATCGATGGCGTTCCGTGCTGGCACGTCGAGTCGACGCCGTCCCAGAAGAAGATCTCGCAGTACACGAAAGCCGAGGTCTGGATCCGCAAAGACAACTACGCCTTCGCTCAGGTCGAGAGTTACATCAAGACCGACGTGGTCCGCCGGTTGACGTACAGCGATGTCGTCCAGGTGCAGGGTATCTGGACCGCCCGGCGGCTCGAGATGATCGATCTTCGACGCAAGAGCCGCACGATTCTCACCCTCGATAAGCTCGAGTACAACATCCCGCTCAAAGACGAAGACTTCACGCTTCAGTCGCTTCGGGATCCGCTGTGAGACCGCTGCTGCTGCTGCTGCTGCTCCTGCTCGCCGTGCCGGCGAGCGCGCAGGAGTTTACCTATCGTGGATTCAGCCAGATTCAATCGACCGTCTATCCTCAATCCACGCCGCAAGAGGACGAGCACGTAACGGTCGAAGCCCTGTTCCGCATCGAGCCTGCGTACCGCCCGGCCGACTGGTTGACGCTCTCCGGATCGATCGACGCGCGCATCGACACCATCGATCAGGTCGAACGGACATGGCGCGTCGACGTGCGAGACAGAGGGCTACAGCGCCCGCCGCTGTCGCTGCGTGATGCGCGGGCAACGGTGCGCAAAGGATCCCTGACGGTTGACCTTGGCAAACAATTCGTCCGCTGGGGGAAGGCGGACATCCTGAACCCTACCGATCGATTTGCACCGCGCGATTTTCTCGAAGTCACCGACGATGAGTTTCTCGCGGTGATCGGGGCTCGCGGGCAGTACGAGCGCGGATCGCATTCCATCGACGTCGTCTGGGTCCCGACGTTTACGCCCAGCCGCACGCCGCTCGTCGGCCGGCGGTGGGCGCCGCTGCAGCCGCACACGTTCGGCACGACGGGCTTCGTCGATCTCGACTCGGTGTTTCCGGATCGCTCGCAGTACGGCGCGCGCTGGAACGTGCTCGGCCCCGGGTTCGAGCTCTCGCTGTCGTATTTCGACGGCTTCAACCACCTCCCGCAGTTCACCGCGTTTCCGCTGTCCAGCCGCCCGGTCATCGCCCTGCAGCGGACGTACGCGCCGCTCCGCATGGCCGGCGCGGACGCCGCGGTACCGCTTCGGTGGTTCACGGTGAAAGGGGAAATCGCGTCGCTCTTGACAACAAGTAAGACGGCAGACGAAGTGGTTGTGTATGTGGTTCAGCTGGAGCGTCAGTCAGGCGAGTTGAGCCTCGTCGCCGGGTACGCGGGCGAGATCGTCACCGAGCGAAGGTCGCAGCTCGATTTCGCGCCCGACCGCGGGCTCACACGCGCGTTTCTCGGCCGCGCGGGCTACACAATCGACGCGACGAGCGACGTTTCGTTCGAAGCCGCGGTGCGGCAGAATCTCGACGGCGTCTGGATCAAAGGGCAGTATTCCGAGGCCTTCGGCGCGCACTGGCGCGCGACCGTCGCGGGTGCGGGCATCGGCGGCCGCGAGCGCGACTTCATCGGCCAATACCGGCGCAATTCGCACCTTCTCGCAACGCTAAGATATAGTTTCTAAACGATGTCGCTGCTCGTCACGCCGGAGGCGCTCTCACGTGAGCTGGCGTTTCCCAAGAGGCCGCTCCTGATCGACACGCGCCCCGCTGAGAATTTCTGCGAGGATCATCTGCCGGATGCGGTTCATCTCGATCTGTTCGGCATCAGCGCCGTCGACACGAGTCCGGCGCCGCTGAAAGCGTTCTTCTGGATCATCGAGCATCTTCTCGCTTCCCGCGGCGTCTCCAACGACGTGCCGGTCGTGGTCTATGACGACACCTCCGGCATTCGAGCGGCGCGCATCTTCTGGTTTCTGGAGTTTTTCGGCCATCCCGACACGCGCGTGCTCGACGGCGGCTATCAGGCATGGGTCACGCGCGGCCTGCCGGTCACGCAGAAGGCCGTGAAGCCTGTGCCGACCGAATGGACAGGCACCCGCGATGCGCAGGTTCTTGCCGACTGGGCGAACGTTCGCGATCGCCTCAACGCTCCGGGATCCGTGATTCTCGACACGCGAAGCGACGGAGAGTACTGCGGAACCACGGTGCGCGCTGCGAGAGGCGGCGCCATTCCAGGCGCCGTGCATCTCGAATGGACGAACAACCTTGGCCCCGATGGTGCGTTCAAGCCGGCGGCTGAGCTGAAGCGAATGTACGAGCGCGCCGGTATCACGCCGGGCACGGAAGTCGTCACCTACTGTCAGGGCGGCTATCGCGCCGCGCACTCGTATCTGACCTTGCGGCTCATCGGCTACCCGCGCGTGCGCAATTACATCGGATCGTGGAAAGAGTGGGGCGATCGTGTCGATTTGCCCATCGAGCACCCGGCGAAACCCTGAGCCGGGTCTACAGAGCACGACCCGCCCTGCATCAGACGTAGGGCGGGTCCTGTTCTTTGGACCCGCTGTGAGGAGACATGGACAACATCGACAAGGTCGTTGATTACATCAACGTGCAGCGCGATCGCTACGTCGACGAGCTGAAGCAGTACCTCGCCATCCCGAGCATCAGCGCGCTTCCCGGGCATCAGGCCGACGTGCGCCGCACGGCCGAGTGGAGCGCCGATCACATGAAGGGCATCGGCCTCGAGCACGTGCGGTTGTTCGAGACGCCCGGCAACCCGATCGTGTACGGCGATTGGCTGAATGCGCCTGGCGCGCCGACCATTCTGTTCTACGGCCACTACGACGTGCAGCCGGTCGATCCGATTGAGCTGTGGGAATCGCCCCCGTTCGAAGCGACGGTGCGCGAGAACGAGATCTACGCGCGCGGCGCGGCCGACGACAAGGGGCAGGTCTTCATGCACTTCAAGGCGATGGAAGCCCACATGAAGCAGGCCGGCCGTCTGCCGCTGAACATCAAGGTCTTTCTCGAAGGGGAAGAGGAAGTCGGCAGCCTGCACCTCGACGAATTCGTGCGGCAGAACAAGCCGCTGCTCGCGGCGGACGTCGTCGTGATTTCCGACTCCGCGATGTTCGCGCGCGAAATCCCGTCGATCTGCTACGGGCTGCGCGGCCTCGTGTATTACCAGATCGATCTGCGCGGGACGAAAAGCGATCTGCACTCGGGCGTCTTCGGCGGCGCGATGGCCAACCCCGCATTCGTGCTGGCGCAGATGCTGGCGCAGATGAAAGACAAGAGCCACCGCGTGAAGATCGCCGGTTTCTACGACGATGTGCGCGACTTGACGGAGGCCGAACGCGCAGAGTGGAAGAAGCTGCCGTTTGACGAGAAGCAGTACCGCAAGGAATGGGGCGCGCCGAAGCTCGCGGGCGAGTCCGGGTACTCAGTGCTCGAGCGTGTGTGGGGCCGGCCGACGTTCGAAGTCAACGGACTGCTCTCGGGCTTCACCGGTGAGGGACCGAAGACGGTGTTGCCGGCGGTCGCCATGGCGAAGGTCAGCATGCGGCTCGTGCCGAATCAGGATCCCGACAGGATTGCGACACAGTTCGAGGACTACGTGCGGAAGATTGCGCCGCCCACCGTCGAGCTGACGTTGACGCGGCTGCATGGCGGCAAGCCGTGGATGGCCGAGTTCGACAGCCCGTACATCCGCGCCGCGGGCCGCGCCATCGAGAAAGGGTTCGGCAAGACGCCGGTGTTCACGCGCGAGGGGGGATCCATTCCGGTGGTGGCGACGTTTCAGGAAGAGCTCGGGATTCCGAGCGTGCTCTTCGGCGTCGGCCTGCCTGACGAAAACGCGCACGCGCCGAATGAAAAGCTGGACCTCGGAAATTTCCACGGCGGCGTCATCGCCTCGGCGCACCTCTACGAGGAGATCGCGAAGCT
>CAYHHH010000040.1:31470-34650 GCA_964356125.1 uncultured Bifidobacteriaceae bacterium
CTGGAGCGGTTCTACGGGCCGTTGCCGCAGCCGCCCGAGGATCCATTCGCCCTCTATGTGTGGGAAGTGCTCGGCGTTCGTACTACGCCTGCGCGCCGCGACGCGGCAATGGGCGCACTCCGGCGGATTCCGGCGCTGACGCCCGACTCGATGGCCAAGGCGGCCCGCGCAAGGCTCGAAAATGCTGTCGGCCTTGCCGGCCCACACCGCGAAGAGCGCCTTCGCGCGCTCACCTCGGGCGTCGACGTGTTCAAGCGCAATCGCGATCTTCCGAAACAGCTCCGCAGCAGCCTCGACGCGGCACGCGAAGCGCTGGCGCTGCTGCCGCACCTGACCGCGGCGTCGAGCCAGTGGCTGCTGCTGTTTGCCGGACGCCATCCGCTGCTGCCCGACGATCCGAACGTGCGGCGCGTGCTGGCACGCCTGCGGATGGACGCTGATGTCGCTGCCGACGAGCTCGGCGGAGTGCTCACGGCGATGCAGCGCGCGACGCTGTACCTCTCACATCACGGGCGCGCAACGTGCATCGACGCGGATCCGTTGTGCCACATCTGCCCGTTGCGATCGGTATGCCCGTTTCCCACTCCCGCGCAAATGGCGCCGCGCGTATTTCGGCAAGGCGCGCCAGATTGAGGACAACATGAAACGTGTCACATGCGCTGCGCTGCTGTGCGTCGTCTACGCGCTCCCACCGACGTTCGCCGCGCCACCGGCATTCGTCGACATCACCTGGATGTCGATCTCGAACATGTACTACGAGCTCGGGCCGCTCAACATCGTGACCGACGGGTACATCACCCGACTTCCCCAGAACGCGTTCTTCGGCGGCGGCGGGGGCTATGCGCAGACGAAACGTCCGTTCACGCCCGACGTGGCGGCCGTGACTCGCGTGATGCATGCGCTGGGCCGGCCGACACGAATCAACCTGCTGCTCACGGGGCACAGTCATTGGGATCACTCCTTCGACACGGCGACCTGGTCGAAGCTGACAGGCGCGCGCATCATCGGCTCGAGGACGACCTGCCTGCAGGCGCAGGCGGAGTCGGTGCCGGCCGAGCGGTGCCGCGTGGTCGATGGCGGGGAAGCGATTCCGTTGTCTGACGGTGTCACGATGAGAGTCGTGCGGTGGAATCACAGCGGCGATCCGGCGGTCAATCCCGAGCAGCACAATCCGGTCGAGCTGAAGGCCGTGCCGGCGCGAGACCCCGCGACGGGTGGGCTCCGAGCGGGTGTGGCGGAGGACTTTCCCAACGGCGGCGGGAATCGCGCGTACCTCTTCACGGTCGATGCGCCCGACGGGCGATTCAGCTGGTTCTTCAACAATTCGGCGAGTGCGGTCGACCTGCACGTGCCGATTGTCGTCGACGGTGTCGATTACGGCGCCCCAATCGAGAACCTGAAAGCGGCGATGCGTGACGCGAAGCTGAGCTCCGTCGATCTCTGGATTGGCGGCAGTGCGGTGTCCGTGGCGAAGCTCGTGGTGCCGGTGCTCGAGCCGAAGGCGTTTATTCCCGTGCATTGGGACGGGCTGTTCAACGCGTTCGACGCGGGCGTGCCCAGACCATACGCTGATGCCGGCGTCGAGGCGCTCATGAAGGCATCCGGCGTGACGGTCGTCAAGCCCGCGCAATACATGGACAAATGGCGGCTCGATCGCAACGGCGTGAGGCCGATCGCCAACACAGAGGTGAAGAAGGCGCTTGGGTTCAACTAAAAGGGGGGACATCGTTGCGATTGGAGGAGCGGGATTTCTCGCCGAGCCGAGAAACTACGCGCTCGAGAAATACATCCTCGAGCAGACCGGCAAAGAGCGGCCGAGCGTGCTGATGATTCCGACCGCGCGCGGCGACGATACTCAAAGAGGCGTACGAATCGGGCGTCGTCCTGGGAGGGCAGAGCGCCGGCGCCATCTGCTGGTTCGAGCAGGGGGTCACCGATTCGTGGGCCGACCGCCTGCGCCCGCTCGAGTGCATGGGGTTGTTGCCCGGCAGTTGCTGTCCGCACTATGACGGCGAGCCCGAGCGCCGGCCGGCGTATCACGCGCTGGTGCAGAGCGGCGAGATGACGCCCGGCTACGCCATCGAAGATGCGGTCGCCGCGCACTTCAGAAACGGCCGCCTCGAGCGCGTCGTGTCGAAGAGATCCGGGGCGAAGGCGTATTACGTGTCGGTGGATGGGAGCGCGATACGGGAAACGCCGCTCGAAGTAACGCTGCTGCCGACGATGTAGAATCGCGGCGGAGGCGCCGATTCAATGAATGTGACGCGCTACGACACCGCCGAGGCGTTTCTTCAGGTCGCCCAGCCGCTGCTGATGATGGCCGAAGCGGAGAACAACCTTCTGCTCGGCGTCGCGCAGGGCATCGCGCGAAATCCATCCGCCGCGAAAGATCCCTACCTCGCCACCGTCGCCGGCGATACGGGCGTCCTCGCGTGCGCGGTGTACATCGCGCCGTTCAAGCTGGTCATCACGCGCGCGAATCGGGAGCCCATCGCGGCGCTGGCGCGCGACGTGTTCGACGCGGTGCCCCAGGTCGACGGCGTCACCGGGCCTTCACGCTCCGCCGGCGACTTCGCGCTGGCGTGGAGCAAGCTGTCAGGCGTCGAGCCGACGCTCGGCATGCGCATGCGCATTCATGAAACGCGCAAGGTGGTGGATTCGGATCTCCCGTCTCCGCCTGGACAGTTCAGGCCCGCGGCGGCGCCCGATGTCAAACTGCTGGCGACATGGACCGACGCGTTCGTGTCCGAGGCGCGCCTTCCTGAGCCGGTCGATGCGACCCGAATCGTGGAGGACGCCATCACGCGCGGACGCCTGCATGTGTGGGATGACGGCAGCCCGGTATCGATGGCGGCATGGACCGGCAAGACGCCGAGCGGCGTGCGCATCAACTTCGTCTACACGCCGCGCGAGCTGCGCGGAAAAGGCTACGGCACGGCCTGCGTGAAGGCGCTGACCAAGCAGCAGCTCGCGCAGGGCAATGCCTTCTGCTGGCTGTACACGGACGTCTCCAGTGCCGCGTCGCCCAATATCTTCAAGCGCATCGGTTACTGGCCGGTCTCGGATGTCTCTGAGTATTACCTGAAGTAGCTCGTAGCCGGTAGCTCGTAGCTGGTAGCCTGTGGTTAGTAGCCTGCAGTGCTACCCGCCACGAGCTACAAGCTACAGGCTACAGGCTAC
>CAYHHH010000041.1:0-27686 GCA_964356125.1 uncultured Bifidobacteriaceae bacterium
CTTGTACAGCGATTCCATCGGCCCACACACTTTGTCGACGCGATCGTCGAAGAGGTCGCCGAAGCTGAAGCCGGCGTAGTACTCGCACACGAGACGCCGCATACGATCGACGCCACGGTTGAAGTTCTCGCCCCAGGCGCCCACACGAAGCAGCCGGTCACCCGCTTCGCGTTCGCGAGGCGCTGCTTCACGCCCGGCGCGTTCTCGACTTCGTCCTCGTAGGTCTTCTCGTGGCTCTCGCGATTCTTGTTGAACAAATGCTCGAACGGCCCGACGACCCCGACGCTGATGATGTTGTCGTGCTGCGGGATGTACCAGAACCAGCCCTGCCTGTCGCCGGTGTGGATGACGAGCGTCGCCCCTTCGTCCTTGCCGCTGTCGCGATACGCGTTCTCCCAGTACGTCCAGATCGCCCCTTGTTCAGCTCGGGATCCCAGAGCCGCGGCTTGAACCGGTTCTGCAGCATCGCCGTCTGCCCGCTGGCGTCAACTCGCGGCCGTGCGAGTTGACGAACTGCACGCTGTATTTCTTGACGAACGGGCTCGCCCGCATCTTCGGCAACATGCCGAGCCGCTGCAGCACCCAGTACGTTTCGGGAATCAGCGACTCCCCGATGTGAAAGCGTGGAAAACGATCGCGCTCGAACATCTGCACACGATAGCCGTGCTGAGCGATGAGCGTAGCGGTTGTTGCTCCGGCGGGCCCCCACCTATGACGATGACGTCTGGATTCACTTGGCCCCGAGACTGTAGAGATAGCGATAGCCGCGCATGTACATTTCGCTGTCGACGAGCGCCGGCGAGGCGTCGAACCCGTCGTCCAGTACGTTCTTCGCGAGCACTTCGAACGTGCCTCCGTTACGAAGCACGAGCGTGTTGCCGTCGCGGCCGGTGATGTACACGCGCCCGCCGGCGCCGACCGGCGAGGAAAAGACTTCGGACAATCCGTCGAGCCGCTGAAGCTGATAGTGCGGCTTCCCCGTTTTTGCGTCGAACACCGACAGAATCGGCGAGTTGCTCTTCAAGAGATACAGAAACCCGTCGTAGAGCACCGGCGACGGCACGTACGGCGTATCGCGATCGAGCGACCAGACGATCGCGTTCGAGCCGGTCAGGTCCCCTTTCGCGTCGGCGATACGGATGGCTTTCAGATTGTTACCGCGGAACCCGCTCGTCGCGATGACGATGCCGTCCTCGCCCACCGGGGACGGGATCGGGTTCATCGTCAGACCCGGGCTGTGCCACACGACCGCGCCGGTCTCGAGATCGTAGCTGTGCAGTTTGTTCATGCCGGGCACGATGACCTGCGCGCGTCCGCCGTGCTCGACGACATACGGGGTTGCCCACGTATCGATCTCATCGCGGGTGACGCGCCACAGCTCGTTGCCGGTGTTCTTGTCCAGCGCGGTGATGTACGAGCCCTTCGTGTGATCCCACACCACAACGAGGCGGTTGCGATAGAGCACCGGGGTGCTGCCCTCGCCGAACTCGCTGCGCATCGACTTGTCGCCAAGATCCTTCTGCCAGACGAGCGTGCCGTTCATGTCGTACGCGTAAATGCCGCGCGACTCGAACGACGCGATCACATGCTCGCCATCCGTCATCGCGGACGATGATGCCCACGTGCCGTTGTCCTGATGCGAGGCTTCGTGCGGCGCCTCTTCGCGCGCGGTCTGCTGCCAGACGATCTTGCCGTCGCGGCGATCGAGCGCCATCACGACGTACCGATGCACGCTCCTCGGATTGAAGCCGCCGCGCGGTGCGTGCGAGTCGGCCACGCTTGTGCCGGCAGGGATCGCGGTGAGCACGAACACGCGATCTCCCCAAATGACCGGCGACGCGGAGCCCCGGCCCGGAATCTCGACCTTCCACCTGACGTTCTTGTTCTCAGCCCACTCGATTGGCGGGTTCGCCGTGCGGGAGATGCCGTTGGCGAGCGGCCCGCGCCACTGCGGCCAGTAGCGGTCCGCTCCTGGAGTCTGTGCGGTGACAACAGCCGCAAGGGATGCCAGAGCGACACCAATACCGTAGACGATTCGCATGCCTAAGAATACTGCGTGATGAGCGCGGGAGTTTACCGTTTACCGCCTTACGCGGACGAATGTCACGTTGCCACCGCTGAGGCGGCCATCGACCTGCGCGACGATGGCGCCGCCGGGGGCGGTAACGGTGATGCGCACGGTGTCGTCCCGCCGTGTCGCCGAGTGCTCGGATGCGGTCACGTCATAGTGGTAACCCGACGCGCCGTTCCACTTGCCCGTGCCCGCGAAGAGCACCGTCGACCCTTCGGCGAACGTCACCGATTCGACCGTCGTCGCGAAGAACCGATCGTTGCGCCGCGGGGTACGGCCGCGCCGAACGTTGTGGTCCGTCTTGACATGCAGCAAGAGGCCACCGCGTTCGACGCCCGCCTCGTTTTCGAGCGCCGTGAATGCGACCTCATGAATCATTCCGTCTGCACGGACGAAGCCATATCCGTAGACCTTGCCCGGCTTTGAGGTATCAGCTGCGGGCGCCCGCACGGTGACGGTCACCGTCTGCGTGACCTCGCCACCTTTGCCATCGGTGACCCTCACGGTCAGAGTGTGTTCGCTCGTCTGATTCGGCGCCGGGGCCGGAACGTGGAAATTCAGATCCTGGTTGCTTCCAACGGTGTCGCCCATCCACGAGTATTCCAGGGCATCGCCATCGAGATCGACGCCGGCGGCATGAAGGCTGACGTCGGCGCCCGCGGCCGTCGCCTGCACGTCGAGCTGGCCCTGTATCTCCACCGTCGGTGCGTGATTGGCGGCGAAGAGCAGCGTGTTGGCGATCAATCGTGCGCCATCCGTGGTGCTGTCCCATGAGTCGCCGAACGCGTCGCTCGACGGCGGATACATGTTCAAGCTGAGCGTGCGCCCGCCTGACGCGTGCTTCCTGGCGGCCACGAGAATCTGACCGTTGCTCCAGGTTCCTTTCACTGCCGGGGCGGAGGCCGCTTGTATGACGACTGCGTGAAGCCCGCCGATTCCGCCGCCCACACCGCTGACTCCCGCGAAGACGATCGGATCGGCGGAGGACATGTCAGCGGCCAGGCCCTCCGCAGTGGAGTGCGCCATCTCGATAACGGGCGCGTATCCGTCAGTCAACCAACGGCCGTCGAGCCGGGCGCCATCCGCGAAGCTCACCGGCGAGTGGACGACGCCGCGATTCGCATCGACGAAACCTGCCAGTGTGTTGCCGAGCGCCGACGCGTCGAAGAATGACGAGTTGGTCCAGGTCAGGACGGCGCTGTAGTTCAGCAGCGTATCCAGATCGGGGGTTGCCGACTGCGCATCGATGACGGCCACGTCCGAGAAGAGATCGAGGTTCCGCAGTTTGCACGCCACCTCGTCGGCATTCACTTTGTCGTCGGCCGCAACGAGCGCGACGGCAGGGCCCGTGGCATTGTCTGCAGCGTAACGGAGCGAGTTGGCCAACAGCGCGGCACCGTCCGTTTCTACGCGCCAGAACTGACCGGTCGGTCCGGTTGACGAGACCGGATAAAAATTCAGCGCGACAATCCGCCCGCCATTGGGGAGCGATCGCGCCGCTGCGAGGGGCGAGCCGTTTCTCCACTGCGCGACGAGCTCCGCGGCGGGGTGCACTGTCGTGCGGTGATAAAGAGGGAATGCGCCCGCATCGAACGTATCGACGCACGCGACGATCGGATGACCCGCAAGGATGTTCCCAAGCGTCAGCGAGCTCGCCATGGTAAATGACAACGGGGCCAACACCTGATATGCGTCGCTCTGCCATGGCCCGGCGAGGCTCTGCTCTGCCGTAGGCTCGAACGAGAATGCGCCCTGCACGACGCCACCGCCGGCGTCGACGTACGCCGCGAGTGCAGCGCCAAGGGCCGCCGGGTCCAAGTACGCGTTGGTGAGACTCGACCAGGTCAGCACCGCATCGAATGCGCTCAGCTGAGCCGCCGTCGGCGTCGCAACTGTGCTGTCGACACCCACGTCGATCACCGTCACATGCAGCCCCTGACTTTCGAGATGCGACTGCACATCGAGAACCGACGCGGCATCATCCGCCGCGAGCATGGCCACGTTCGTGCCGCCGCTCTGCGCATGCAGGGAGACGGGGAATATCGCCGTGAACACCGCCGCGAGCACGAAGCCGACGAACGGTCGCTTTATCGCAGTCATGTAACCCTCCTCGAGGCGCAACACAACCGGCCCCGCCCGACGGATGGCAATGCACGTACCACGGCGCAACTCGCAGGTTTCCTCAGCAATTCATCGAAGTCGCGTCTCGATCGCGTTACATTTTCAGCACACAAGATGCCGAGAGTGTGTTTGGGGCCATTTCAGCACGCGCGTTTCGTTCTGAGACTTGTGTTACATAACGGAAGCACCCTGGAGAATGCTGCGATGAGACTGCTCACAACTGCGCTACTGGTGATCGTCGGTGTCGTTCACGTGCACGCCGAGAACTGGCCGCATTGGCGCGGGCCCGCATCGACCGGCGTGTCCACCGAGACCGGGCTTCCCGAGCGATGGAGCGACACGGAGAACGTCGCGTGGAAGGCGCCCGCGCGCGGCGCGCCGGCAATCATCCGACGCTCGTGCAGGGAGGCAGTCAGACCGAGGCCGGCGAGCGCGCACTCGGAGGAGGTGTCGCGCCGATCGCGGACAAAGTGTCGTTCCTCGTCACGGCGCTGAACCGCGTCGACGGCCGAAAGCTGTGGGGATACGAGCTGCCGGCGGAAGGACAGCTCGCCGAAGTGCACGACAAGCACAATCTCGCGTCATCGAGCCAGGTTACCGACGGGCGCCGCGTCTACGCGTGGTTCGGAACGGGTCGGATCGTGTCGCTCGACATGACGGGCAAGCTCGTGTGGTCCCGGCATCTCGGCCGCGAGTACTCCGCCTTCAACATCAACTGGGACCACAGCAGCTCGCCGGCGATCTTCAACGACTCCCTCATCCTGATTTGCTATCACGATACCGACTCGTATCTGCTCAACCTCGATGCGGCTTCGGGCAAAACGAAGTGGCGCGTCGATCGCGGCGGCACGTTCAACTCGTACAGCACGCCGCTGATCGTCCCGGCCGCAGGCACGCACGAAATCATCGTGAACTCCAGCGAAGGCGTGAGCGGCCACAACGCCTCGACGGGCGAGCTCCTGTGGCACATCCAGGAGACGAATCGCTTTCCGATTCCGATGGCCGTCTTTCACGACGGCACGATTTACACAAGCCGCGGGTATCGCAGCGGGCCGTACATGGCCATTCGTCCCGGCGGTAAAGGCGATGTGAGCAAGACGCGCGTGACGTGGCGTGTCGACACCGGCGCGCCGTACGTGTCGTCGCTCGTGCACCAAGAGATCGGGGGCACGCCACCGGCCCGGCACTACACGTCCGCCGTTTGGCGATATGCGGGTCTGGGGCGGCCGTCGGGGTGCAGAGCAAACGATCGTGGGGAGCCGTTGCGAGCGTGAATCTGAAATGGAAGCGTGACGGAAGTGGATTCGCGCACGCCCTCTGGCAGTATCGGTACGCCGGCTCGCTGACCGCAGACGAGGTCACCGCTCCAGTGCGTGGACGGTTGCCGAACCAGAGCGTCACGTGGCCGTCGACGCGAATCCCCTTCTCTCACCGCATGGTCGGCATCGGATTCGGCGTCGAATTTTAACCGCCGGGTCTACAAAGCAAGACCCGGCCTACGCGGGGCCCCCAACGCGGCACCCGCGTTGGGGTGCGAGTACGTAGGGCGGGTCCTGCTTTTTGGACCCGCCGACAATTACGTCGCAACAGCCGGCGCGGGCGCGCCGCACTTCGGGCAGTAGTGGAAGAACACGTTGCGCCGTGTCTCGCACGCGCCGCACCGATCGAACAATTTCAATCCACAGTGCACGCAGAAGTCCGGCTTCACGTCGCCTGTCGTCATCACCGCGCGCTCGCACGCCGGGCACACGTTGGCGGCCAGCTTCTTCAGCGCATGCTCGGGCGGCAGCGACCGGCGCCGCTCGGTTTCGGTCTGCCGCTCGATCTCGGCCCGTTTGGCCATGTACTGACGCATCGCCCTGATGATGTAGTGCGCCGCCACGGCGGTCAGCACGATGCCGACCGCGTGGCGCACGTACCCGCCGTAACTCGGCAGGTACGGCACGAGCTCGACGAAGAACGTGAACACGGCGAACAGCACGAAGCCGCGCATCAGCAGCCAGTAGTCGCTCTTGCGCTTCTTGGCGATCATCCAGCCGGCGACGAGCAGCAGCGGCAGCGTCACCGCAAGCCGCGCGCCGAAGACGCGCAGCTCCTGCCGGAACACGGCGGACTCGTACGCGTCCTCCGCATCGGTCATCAGCGTCGACACGGCGATGCGGCGTGCATCGGCCGTCTGTCGTGTGTCGAGCAGCTCCTTATCGAGACGCTCGATCGCGGCCTGCGCTTCGCGCTCGCTCGCTTTCAGCGTGTCGAGCTCGCGCGTGCGGGACAGCACTTCCGGATCCTGGCTGGGGTCGGTTGTCGCGGTGCGCGTTTGAATCCAGTTGGTGTAGCTGGCGCGCGCCGATTGATAGGCGTTCGAGACGGCTGTGAAGGTGAGCCCTGCCTGGTCGCGTTGGTCGCTCAGCTCGCGCTCCCGCACTTCGAGGGTGCGGAGGTCATTGCGCGCCGACGTCAGCGCCGCCTGGTCGGCGAACTGCTCGAGCTCGAGCGGCGTCTCCAGCCGCGGCAGGTCGGCGATGATGCGGCCGCCCAGCCCGATGAGGAAACCGGCAAACACGAAGGACACCACCCACATGAGCAGGCGGAAGAACCCCTCCGGGACGCGCAGGCTTTTAAACATAACCCTCTTATCGGCCGATGGCGAATAAGCTGAGATCCGTGCGGATATACCAGCGGCCGTCGACAAGGGCCGGCGACGCGAGCGTGGATTCGCCGATTCTGTTCGTGCGCAGAAGCTCGAACGTGGGGCCGGCGCGAAGAACGAACGTGTCCCCTTGATCGTTCGTGAAAAACACTTTGTCGTCGACCGCAACCGGCGACGCCGAGAACCCTTCGCGCTGCGCGACGCCGAGCCGCCCCTGCCAGAGCACTTTTCCGGTGGCCGCCTCGAACGACGTGACGATGCTGGCCATGTCGTTCACCGTGTACAGCTGATCGCCGTAAACGATCGGCGACGGCACGAACGGCGACCCCTTCGGGCTCGTCCATACGAGATGCGTGCGGGTGACGTTGCCGCGGCCGCCAGGCCGAATCGCCAGCGTCGGACCGACGCGGCCGGACGAAGCGAATATCAGACCGTGGCCGACGACCGGCGTCGGGATCACTTCGAACGAGTTGCCATCGCACACCCACAGCTCGCGGCCCGTATCGGGATCGTAGGCGGTAACGGCGGCCTGACTGCTCACAACGATCTCGTCGCGTGTGCCCACGCGCACGGCGACTGGCGTGCCCCACCCGACCGACGCGCGCCGCGGAGTGCGCCACAGCTCCTTGCCGGTTTTCGCATCGAACGCCGCGACGAACGAGCCGCCGTCGAAATCCTGATAGAGGATGACGCGATGTTTGTACAGCAGCGGGGAGCCTGCGGCGCCGTGGTAGTTGTCGACGTCGCCCAGATCTTTGTGCCACGCGAGCTTGCCGGTGAAATCAAACGCCGCGAGACCGCGACTGCCGAACGATGCGTACACGAGGGTGCCATCGGTCGATGGCGTCGCGGATGCGTGACCGTTCTTGTAGTGCGCGCGTCCGGTCCGGCCGTCCGGCGCGAACGCCTCCCACAACTGCATCCCGTCCGATCGCCGGAACGCGACGAGCGACACGCGCCGCCCACCCTCGTGGGCCGTCGTCAGGAACATTCTGTCGCCCCAGACGATGGGCGATGAATTGCCGCGGCCGGGCACCGGTTTCTTCCAGATGACGTTTTCCGTCGCCGACCACGTATCTGTGTAGGTGCCCGTGACGAGCCCCTGCCCGGAAGGACCGCGCCAGACGGGCCAGTACTTCGCACCCTCCCCTTCCACCGCGACCATCCGGACGTCAGATGGCTGTGCGAAGACCGACGCGACAGCAAGGATCAGGCACGCGATGGTGAGTGGCAGCTTCATCTGCTTCCATTTTTTCATATGGCCGGCGAGATACGCGACATTCGTGAATCCGGCGCGTCTCAACGCCGCACCGGCCATATACGCCCGCGGACCATGGCCGCAATACACGACGATAGGCTGTTCACGCTTGGCGGCGAGCTTCTGCCACTGACGGCCGACCTGCCAGAACGGCAGATGGATAGCGCCAGGCACGTGGCCCGCGTCGAACTCCTGTTTCGATCGCACATCGACCACGACTGGTCCCGCGCCGGAGTCGATGTGTTTCATCAGCGTGTCAGGCGTGATCGACGGCATAGCCAGGTGTAAGGCGGGTCTTGCAGTTCAAGACCCGCCCTACGTAATTATGAATCGCCTCGACTTCATCTCGAACCGCGGAAATGTGCCAGCCTCGACGACGTGCACGTGCACCGTGAGCCCGAGCGACTCGCGCAGGGCGGCCGCGACATGCGCGGCGACGTCCGCGCCGCGCTCGATGCCGCCCATCAGCTCGATGTCCACCTTCTGCTGTGGCCCAGGGCGTGATGGCCGTCATCCGCTTCACGAAGCCGCTTAACTGCTTCACCGATAGAAACGAAGGGGTACCGCCGCCGAAGTACACGAAGTTGATCGGCCGCCCGTTGATCGAGGGATAGGCGCTGTAGAGCTCCCACTCCCGGGCCATCACGTCGAGGTGCTCCTCGACTTCCTGTGCGTTCTTGTCGGTGTACACGCGGAAATAGCAGAAGTGGCAGCACTGTAGTTGGCAACGAAATAGCTGCCGACCTCCGTCTCGTCGACTGCAGTCGTTCGGCTTTCACCCATATGTCTAGCGTAGTGCCGGCCTTCAGGCCGGCCCTAATTCAACGTCCACAACGCGAGCGTGTCGACGTCCTTGACGAAAATGCGATTGCCCGAGATGACAGGCGGCGCCCACGTCGCGCTGGCCGCAACGGTGTAAGTCTTGATCGGCGTGAACGGCGCGCCCGGCGTCGCTTTGCCCACCATCAGCTCGCCGTTGTCTTTCAGCACGAACAACAGATCGCCCGAGCGCGTAATGGCGGCATTGCCCGCCTGGCGCGGTTCCGACAGCCACAAGGTTTTGCCGGTCTTCGCGTCCGCCCAGAAGAACTGGCCGCTGTTCAGCGGGGACATCGAGAAGATCGCATCGCCGACGATCACGGCGTTGCTGAACGACATCCCGATCTGCGGGTTCTCCCACGCGAGATCGGCCGCCCACTTGCCGCCCGTGTTCGCGATGATGTACGACCTGAGCGGCATCCCTTGGCCGGACACGATGAGGGTGTTGCCGCCATACACGAGCGGCGTGATGGAATTCGTCGTCGACCGCGATTCGAACGGCACGCTCCACAGCAGCTGTCCGTTAGCCGCGTTTACGCCCACCAGATTCTTCTGCGAAAACACAATCACCTGACGTGTGCCGCCGATATCCGCGACGATCGGCGAGCCGTAGCCAGGACCGTCGCCGGTCCACGTCCATTTCACCGCGCCCGTCGCGGGATCGAAGGCGCTCAGCGCGCCGTCGTTGTGACCGCCGACGTGCAGAATCATCGTGCTGCCGTCGACGATGGGCGACATGGCCGTGTGAAAGTTCGGCTGCACCGGACCGCCCGGCTTCTGCCAGAGCTCTTTGCCCGACGCTGCGTCGAACGCGGTGACGCGCCCGGTCATGCCGAGCGTGAACAACCGTCCGCCGGCGAAGGTGGGCGTCGATTTGGGGCCCGGGCCGTGACGCGCGGTGCTGTTGTTCATCTGATACTTCGCCGCATACGGCGTTTCCCAGACAACCTTCCCTGTCGCCGCGTCGATGGCGCGCATCACTTCGTTCTCCGCCTGCCGCGAGAACTGGTAGATGCGATTGCCGACCAGAATCGGCGTCGAGTAACCCTCGCCGACGGTGATCTTCCACCGCTGCGTCAGCGCATCCGGCCATACCTTCGGTTCGGTGAACGCCGTCAGCGTGCCGTCGCGGCGCGGCCCGCGCCATTGCGGCCAGTCTTGCGCGGCGACGCCGGCCGTTAATCCAGCAAGCACGAGTGTTCCAACAAGGAGGCGATGTGATGTCGTCATAATCATTCCGCTCTCAAAGCCGACAACAACGGTGAACGAAGCGCGGCAATCGTCGCGCCGAGCGACGCCAACAGTCCTGTCCCGAGCACGCCCGCCAGCAGCAGCGCCAATGTTTCGAACGGCAGCCGGCCGCCGCGATCGAGAAACGCCGGCGCAATCGCGATGAGCGCGCACGACGTCCCGATCATCAATCCGCCGATGAGCAACAGCACGTTCTCGGCCACGACCATCGTCAGGAAATCCGATTGCGTGTACCCCAGCGCGCGAAGCAGCGCGAGTTCTCTGCGCCGTTCGAGCACGTTCCGCAGAAGGATCGCGCCGAGCCCGAGCGTTCCCAGCACCAGCCCCAACCCGCCAAGCGTTTGAAAGGTTGAGAGGTAAGTATATTCAACGCGGTGAAAGCCCGCGAGACGATCGGCCGTGGACGCGACGTCGACGCCGAAATCCGATAGTCGTGATTCCAACAGTTCCGTCACCTCCGGTGTGTGCCCGAGCGGCGCATCGGCGAGGAAGAAACGATAGCCGTCCCACTCCGGAAACAGCCGCACGAACGGCTGCTCGGCCATCACGAGCTCCCCCTGGAAAATACTGTCGGACAGTGCCGCGACCAACCGCAGCCTGATCGGCCGCTCGGACGATCCGGGCAGCACGAAATCGTCGCCAAGCTTCATGTGCAGCACGTAGGTCATCGAGTTGGCGTCGGTGATGACCGGCACGATACCGTCGCCGAAATTGCGATTCAGCAGCAGCCATGGGTTCGCGCGCTCTTCGGCCGACTCCGCCAACGAACTGCTGAACGCAAATCGTCCGCTACCGATGAATTCCTGTGTCGCGGAGACGATACGCGGGTTCTTCGGTTGATACAGGTTCAGGCAGCTCGTGTCGTCGCCGGGCCGCACTCGAAAGCGATCGAAGCGCACGTTCTGCAGCACGCCGGCCGCGGGCAGGTTCATCGCATCGCGTCCCGCCGCGTCGTTCAAGTCGTGCACGATTGGCAGCAGCGTCTCGACCAGCAGTGGATATCCGCCGCCGCCCGAATGGCGATCCGCCAGCGTCGCCGATTCATCACGTTTGAAGGCTTCGACCGCGACGATGACGAACGTGGCAAAGGCGATGAGCGCGAGGCACAGCACGCTTCGCGCCGGGCGATAGGCGGCGTTGCGCCACCCCAGCCGCCACACCGCCCACAGCCCGTGCCCCTGGAGCGCGCCCCATCGGCCGCGGCGCAGCCACACCGACGCAAGACTTAGCAGGGCGACGAGCGAGAGCGCGCCGGCGCCGAAAAATCCTGCGACGCGCGGCACGAAGCCGAGCGCGGGGCCCGCGAGCAGCACGAGGGCGATCACGCCAGCGGCGATAGCCGCAAAAAGGGGACGGGAATCTTTTTCGGATGATTTCCCAGAAAAAGATTCCCGTCCCCTTTTTGACCCCATCAGGAGTGAGCGCGTCGACGCGGTCGCGAGCGCGCGGAGTGACCACCAGATCGAGGCGACGGCGACGGCGACCACGGCAAGCGCGCCGGCGATGAGCGAGATCGGATCGACGTGCAGGGTCAGCGCGGTGGTGCCGACGGCATCGACCCACCAGGTGCGGAGGCCGAGCATGATGAGCGCGCTGTACGCAATCGCGCCCGCGATGCCGATGACGCCGCCGATGCCCGCAAGGACGAGCGCCTCGCCGACGAACAGCCACCGAATCGCCGCAGGATCCAGACCAAGCGCCTGCAGCAGCCCGACCTCCTGAAGCCGCTGCTCGATGCCGAGCTTGAAGAACAAACCCGCGAGCAGTAACGCAGAAACGACGAGGAAAAAACTGAAGTAGGTGAAGTACTCACCGAAGTCGGTCGCGCCGCTCGACGCCGCGAGCCCCTGCGCACGCACGTCGTATACGGAGAATCCCATCGTCAGCGGATCGAGCTCGCCGAGCAGCGCGTGCTCGTACTCGTCGCGCACCTGCTGCAGCGGCCCGCCTCCGCTTTCGGGCTTCGGCGCGGCAGGCGCGGACGGTGGAATCAGCCGCAACGCCGTCAGTCCGCCATGCCGCGAGCTCCACAACTGTTGCCCGCGCTCGATCGGAATGAACGCCTTCGGCGTCGCACGGTGCCGGTTCCAATACTCCTCGTCGACCGGACGGACACGCTGGAGGTCGATGGGAAACGGCGGATCCCAGTCCGCAACCCGATCCGAATCGGTGATGCCCGGGTATTCGGGGACGAGATCACGATCGGCGGCCGGACCCATCATGGGCACGACGCGCGCGACGCGAAAGTCTGCCGTTTCTGTCCGCAGGCGCCCATCAGCTGCCCATACGTAGTACTCGACGGAAAGCGCGTCTCCGACGGCCGCACCGAGATCCCTCGCCGCCCAGTCGTTCAGAACGATCGGTTCCGGTTCCGGGTTCCGGTTCCGGCTCAGCGTCGCAGAGTCGACCCACCCCAGCGCCGCAAGATCGATGGCGGTAATCGTCGAGTACGGAATGGCGCGATCGCCGGCGCGGATGGAGTTCGCCAGATAGGTCAGCGTGGGAATCACGTTCAGCCCCGAGCGCTCCGCCACGCGTATGGCCGCCGCGGCGGACGCGTCGCTCAGAATCGTGCTGCGGCTTTCAACGGCAATCGCGCCAAGTGCGTCCAGCACCCTCACGCGTAGGCCGAAGTCGTCAGCGAATGCGGACTCGCGAAGTGTCCGCTCCACCGCGGCAGAGTCAATACCTGCAATCAGGATGGCGTTCGCCCGATCGCGCTGCTCGAGCAGCGTCTGCATCCGCGCCAGCGGCACGAAGATGGCGCGAACCGATCCCTGGCGCGGGCTCAGCGAAAACTCGCCGAGATCTTCGCGCGCCAACACCTGGCGCACGGTCAGCCGCACGCTGCGGCCGACATCCTCTTTCCTGCCGTGCAGCGACTCGGTGGGAATGGCCGTCGAGTTCTCTACGCGCAGAATCACCGACTGGCCGGCAGCAGCATCGAGCTCCGACGCAAGCCCTTCGCTCACCAGCGCGTCGTTCCCTTCAGGGGCGTTCACCCGCTCGAGACCGTGGAAGCGCCAGAAGCGATCGTCGACGGCATAGACCTGCACGCGCGAGGCGCGGCGCCCGCTCTCCTGCGCGGCGACGAATCCTTCGGCGACGAGGAGCGGAACGGACCCGTCAAACGCGGCGGCGAGCTGCTCGCGAAAGAATCCCTGCGACACGATGACACGATCGACGCTGCCCAGCCGCTGCAGTACGAGATCGCGAAGGCTGGCGCGCACCGACACGCCGACCATCAGCGCGCCGGACAGCACGGCAACAGCGATGGCGACGCCGCCGATGACCGCGAGATTCGTGCGCCAGTAGTGGCGCAGACTGCGAAGCCGGAGGGTGCTCGCCTTCATCAGGATTACGCCACGCGCTGCAGTTTTCGATCGACGAGATCGAAGCGGATGGGAAACCGCGCGGCGAGGTCGGCACTGTGCGTCACGACGATCAACATCGCATTCTGCTGCCGCTGCAGGTCGAACAGCAGCGATGCGACCGAATCCGCAGCGGCACGATCGAGATTGCCCGTCGGCTCGTCGCAGAGCAGCAGCCGCGGCCGTCGAACGAG
Source organism: uncultured Bifidobacteriaceae bacterium (assembly GCA_964356125.1). Lineage (GTDB taxonomy): Bacteria > Acidobacteriota > Vicinamibacteria > Vicinamibacterales > JAMQPK01 > JAMQPK01. Next base: position 13,736 of record CAYHHH010000041.1, read on the forward strand.
CGCGCGCGCCAGCGCGACTCGCTGCTTCTCGCCGCCGGACAGCTGGCCCGGCAGATGCGTCACCCGATGCGAGAGCCCCACCTGATCGACGAGCCGGCGTGCGTGCGCGTCGCTGCCCGCGTCAGCAGGCCCCACGAGCGTGGGCACGAGCACGTTCTCGAGCACACTGCATTGCGGCAGCAGGCAATGATCCTGGAAGACGAAGCCGATCTCCTTGTTCCGGAATGCCGCCAGATCCTTCGCGGACAAGTTGAACGGATTCACCCCGTCAAGCGTCACCGTTCCGGTCGTCGGCGGCTCGAGCGCCCCGAGAATATAGAGCAGCGTGCTTTTGCCGCTCCCCGACGGCCCCATGATCGCCGCGGCGTCGCCCGGAGAAAATGACAACGACACATCAGACAACACGCACACATCGCCCTGCGGCGACGGATACGACTTACCGAGACCACTTACGCTAAGCACGTTAACCTTTCGTACACCTCGAGCATTCGATCCGCGGAGTTGGCGACGCTGTAATGCGCGCGGACGCCGTCGAAGGCGTTCTGGCCCAACTCGACACGCAGCGCCGGGTATTTCCAGAGTTTGTAGATGCCTTCCGCAAGGCTTTGCGTATCGTCCGGCTGGACGAGAACCCCGCCCGATGTCTTCGCGAGCATCTCAGGGAACGCGCCGTGCCGCGGCTGCACGACCGGCACGCCGCACGCCATCGCCTCGAGCAGGAAGAGCCCCTTCGGCTCGACGTACACCGTGGGCACCGAGAAGACGTCGAGGCTTCTGAGAAAACCAATCTTCTGCTCGCGGTCGAGCGCCCCCCGATACGTGAATTCGCCTCCGAAGCCGGCGATGGTGAGTCTGCGCTCCGCATCCTTCAGATAGTTCTGCTGCTCCGGCGCGAGATAGCCGGCGATGTCGAGACGGGCGCCGGTGACGCCGGGCATCTGCCTGAATCGCACGTACGCCTCGCAGAGCGCGAACAGCCCTTTCTCGGGCGCGATTCTCGCCAGGTATCCAACCGTAAACGGCCTGCCCTGAGCGTCGTCGAAGGGCGTGTTGAAGCGTCGATCGAACCCGTCAAGATTGATGCCCAGCGGCACCACGTCGATCTTCTCACGCGGAACCGACAGATATCCGGCCATGAAGTCGGCGTAGTACTCGCTCACGGCCGTGAACCGATCGACAGACGCCGCGTTCTTTCGAATCAAGTCGAGTGCCTCGGCGCGGTGCGCCTTCGTGAGCCCATCGAGAAAGAGATCTTCGCCCTGGAGCGTGCAATGCACTGGCGCTTTCAGCACACGGCTGATCGGCGGCGCCAGGCTCGCGAGCAGCGCATTCGGCAGCTGCACCACGTCGGGCGGGGGCTCGATTGCCAGCCACTCGAGCATCTTCTCGAATTCCTTTCGCTGAAATCCGTCTTCCCCCTTGAGCATCGAGATCGTCAGCTCGCCGAGCGAACGCGGATCGGTGGAGATCGACCCGGACGAGGCCGCTCTGATGAGCCACGGCGCGTCGAGCAGCATGTCGAAGATCCGCGGCGCCCAGCGGAAGAACGGCGCCTTCTGTTGCAGGTACACGCTGATGCCGCCGAAGAACACGCGGCCTTCGCTGACGTTCGGCTCGTCGGTGAGCGTCGGCGTGTAGAGCGGAACGAGCAGCACGTCGTGGCCGCGCGATTTCAGCTCGGCGGCCAGCGCGTTGTCCCGCAGACAGCTGCCGCAATACATCCCCGCCGCGCCCGCGGTGACGAACAGGATCTTCACATGCTGGCGCTCTGCAACGCGCGCGGGCGGTACAGGAAATCGACGATGTTGCCTTCGTGCGGCTGGAGCCAGTTGAGGCGGATGGTGGGCACTGGTCCGAGATTGAGCCGATCGATGTGCGTCGCGTCGAGGAACGCGCGGCGCAGCTCGGGCTTCTCCGTAATCGCCGTGCACACGAGCGTCGGCCCTATCGCCTCGAGCAGCTTCGCCTCCGGGCACTCGACGACCGTGACGAACGGGAACATGTACTCCTTCGACGCAATCGCCGCCTCTGGCGATTCGCAGTGCACGACCGTCGGCAGCAGATATTCGGCGCGGCCGTTCTTGAGGACGCGCGGCGTGTCGCGATACTTCGCGGTGTAGTCGGTGACGCCAGGCGCTTTCAGATCGACGTCGATCGACTGCGAGATCGCGTCGGCCATGCCGGGAACCGTGAACGCCGCGAGGCTGGCGTTCGGATCGTCCGGCGGCAGCGCCTGAATCGCGGCCAGCCGTTTTGCCAGCGCATCCGCGATTTCGCGGCTGTGGCGGCTGACCCAGATGCCCGAGCAGTTAATGCAGCCGCGGCCGCTGTTCAGAAACACGCTGTCGGCCATCATGTCGACGTATTTCTCCCAGTCGTCGACACAGTCGTCAGCGATGACGATCTTCGAGAAGCCGGGCCCGTGCACCTGCACGTGCGGGTTCCCCTTGTAGCGATCGACGGTCGCCGTGCCGCCGAAGATCAGGCTGCGGCCGCACGCGGCCACCACGGCGGCGCCGACCTCGGCCTCGCCGGGATAAATCGAAATAGCTTCCCGCGGAATGCCCGCCTGGAAAAATGCCTCGGCGACGCGGTACGGCGTCCACGGCTCCTGCGGCCCGGGCTTCAGCACCAGGCCGATCTGCATCGGGATGATCGGCAGCCACAACGTGTGCACGCCGGGGGAATTCGACGGCAGCACGAGCCCGAGCACCGGGCTCTGCGCCTGGTAGCTGATCGGCACGCCGTGCTCTTCCCCGTAGCCGCTGGTCAGCACATTCAAATCGAGACCGCGCGTCAGCGACTTCAGGATGTTGCCCATCTCGCTGAGGACGAACTGATTCTTCTTCATGTTCGCGCGGCACAGGGCGACGGGCAAACCGGTGCTCGCCGACTGCTGCTGCGCGAAATCCTCGGGCGTCTGCGAGCCATCGCCAAGCGGCAGCTCGGCGTTCATGTAGAGATCGCCGGCCACCTTCATGCGCGCAATCAGCTCGGCGATGGGAATCTTGCGCAGCGCATCGCGCGCGTTCGACGCCTTGCGCATGTCGCGCTGGATCATGCCGCCGTTGGCACGCCCGACTTTCGCAATCGGCTCGCCGGTGAGGAAATGCTTCACCTCATCGACGTCCATGCTCGCGTAGGGTTGGCCCCAACGAAGGATCGGGATAGTTACCATGGGGTTCCGGGTTCCAGTTCCAAGTTCCGGGTTCGGGTTCCGCGTTCAATACACGCCGACGGTGGTCGTGGCCGCGAAGGCGCGATACGGACGAACGCCACTGACACCATCCCACGGATATTTCTCGTGCGGCGGCTCGCGCTCGCCTTCGTCGCGCTCGAGAAATCCCGGGACGAAACACTCTTTCGTCAGCGTCGTCAACTTCACGCGCCCGGTCTGGCCGTACTCGACCAGCTTCGACGCATCATCAAAATCGACGACCTCAATGACCGCGCGCGGCTGCGGCGCGTGATAGGTAATTTTATAGTTGTTGTCGGGCCCGGTCGGCGCGCTCGCCGCCAGCCCCATCAGCGTGTTGCCGTAGGTCGGCGTCATGTACGCACCGTCGAGCAGCTCCTCGTGCGCGAACCGGTTCCACTGCGGCGTGAACTCGGTGCCGCCGGAAAAAATACCGGTGATGCCCGCCTGGCGAATCGACGAGCCCATCGACTCGAGCCGTAGCGCAAGCGACTCCAGCAGCTTCGGCGTGGTGAACATGCAGCGGATGTCGTGGCCGGCCTGCAGAATAGACACCGCCTGATCGATGACGTGCGCTTTGTACGCCTCGAGATGGTCCATCCAGCCCTTCTTGATCAGCTTGATGACCCATCGAGGATCGAGATCGACGCAGAACGAGATGCCGCCGCGGAACTGCGCGAGATGCTCGACCGCGAGCCGCAGCCGGCGCGGGCCCGATGGCCCGAGCATCAGCCAGTTCGCGCCCTTCGGAAAGTGCTCGTCCGGCAGCGTCGCGCTGAAGAGCTCGTAATCGGTGCGGAAATCGTCGAACGCCACGCGCGTCTTCGGAATGCCGGTCGTCCCGCCGGTTTCGAACACGTAGACCGGTTTGCCCGCAAAGCCTTTCGGGATCCAGCGCTGCACAGGTCCTCCGCGCAGCCACTCATCTTCGAATGCTGGAAAACGCGACAGATCGCTGAACCCGCCGATCTCTTTTCGCGGATCCCAGCCGAGTTGCTTCGCGTATTCCAGCCAGAAGGGGGACCCGGTCGCGGGGTCGAAATGCCAGTTCACGATCTCGCGCACGTGCACATCGAGCGCCGTTCTTGCGTTCTCTGCCTCAAGACCCATAACGTGCGTAGTATATTCGCAGCCGCGAGCGGCGCGGGGCGATGGGGCCCCCGCAAGCGAGCGGCTAGAGCGGGGCGGAAGGGCCCCCGCGATTAAACATGAGACGGGTCGCGGTGGCGGCGGTGGTCCTTCTTTACGTCCTACATCAGGATTTCTGGTTCTGGCGTGAAGCACGGCCGCTCGTCTTCGGGTTCCTGCCGATCGGGCTCTTCTATCACGCCGTCTTCACGCTGGCTTCATCTGCGGCACTCTGGCTGCTCGTGAAGTTCGCCTGGCCGTCGCACCTCGAAGCGGCGCGAGCGGCGCGGGGCGGGCGGGGTCCCCAACGCGGCAGCCGCGTTGGGGTGCCGGATGGGGTCCCGCAAGCGAGCGACGCCGAGCGGGGCGGAGGGGCCCCCGCGTATAAGAAATGATTCCCGCCATCGTCGTCTTTGCGTATCTCGCCGTTGTGCTCTACATAGGGATCTTCGCGTTCCGCACGTCGCGTAAGAACAGCGCCGAAGATTATTTTCTGGCAGGCCGGTCGCTGGGCCCGACCGTATTTCTGCTGTCGCTGTTCGGCACGAACATGACGGCGTTCTCCATTCTTGGCGCGTCGGGCCATGCCTTTTCGAACGGGATCGTCACGTTCGGCTTGATGGCGTCTTCATCTGCGCTCGTCATTCCCGTCTGCCTGTTCGCGATCGGCACGCGCCTCTGGGCGCTCGGCAAGCGGAACCACTTCATGACGCCGGTGCAGATGTTCCGCGATCGCTGGGAGTGCCGTCACATCGGCACGGTCATTTTTCTGGTGCAGGCGGCGCTGCTCGTGCCGTACATCATCATCGCGGTGATGGGCGGCGGCACCGTGCTGCGCGCGATTACCAACGGCGTCGTGTCATACGAAATCGGCGGCGCCATCGTCTCGTCGGTCGTGATGGCGTACGTCTTTCTCGGCGGCATGCGCGGCACGGCGTGGGTGAACGCGCTGCAGACGACGTTGTTCCTGCTCTTCGGCACGATCGCCGCGTTCGTTATCGGCGGCGGCATGGGTGGGTTCCGCGAAGCGATGGAATCGCTGCTCGCCTCGCCGGCCACCGCGCCGCTGCTGACGCGCGAGCGGATTTCGCCGCTGTACTTCTTCAGCTACACCTTCATTCCGCTCTCGTCGATTGCATTTCCGCACATCTGCATCTTCTGCCTGACGGCTCGCGACGTGCGCTACTTCCGAAAGACGATCGTGCTGTATCCGATCTGCATGCTGTTCATCTGGCTGCCCTCGGTGTTTCTGGGGGTTGTCGCGAATCAGGCGACTGCCGTCCCGGCGATTCAGGCGAAACTGGAAGCGCGTGCGCAGCTCGCAGCCCCGGGCGCCACGTTGACGCCTGACGATCGCGCGCGTCTGCGCGCGCAGGCGGCTGGAGATGATGTGATTCTGCGGCTGGTTGATGGATATGCGCCGATCTGGCTCGCCGCGCTGCTGGGCGCGGCGGTAATGGCCGCGGTGATGGCGAGCGATTCGCAAATTCTCGCGTTGTCCACGATGTTCACGGAAGATATCTTCGCGTTTTATCAAGGTAGTCAAAGGTTTGGGCACGGCATGCAGGTCATGACGGGACGGATCTTCGTCGTGCTGGTGACGGCAGTCGCGTACGTGATCGCGCTGCGCATCCCGCAATCGATTTTCGACGTGGCCACGCAGTACGCCTTCGCCGGCTACGCGGCTCTCGTGCCGCTGCTGGTCGCGGCTCTTTTCTGGAAAAGCAGCACGCGCTGGGGTGCGCTGGCGACGACGCTGTGGGTGGCGGCCGCCGTGATGGCGGTGGCGGTCATTCAGAACACGATCGCGGCGCCGCCTCCTGGTACGTCAATCGTCGTATGGGCACTGGGCGATTGGACGATCGTGACGCGCGGGGCCACAGGCACGTTCGTGTTCGGCATGCTCCCGGTGGTGCCGATGACGCTGATATCCGCGGTGTTGATGATTGTGGTGTCGCTGATGACGAAGGGTTTTGCCACACCGGGGGAAGACACGCTGCGGCGGTACTTCGCTGAATAAAGGCTTCACAGGAGATTAGGAGATCTACCAATCTTCCAATCTACCAATTATGATGAGCCACCCATGACCGCACCCAACGACTCGAGCATTCGGCTGACGCCGGTGCAGTGGCTCATCTGCACCATTGCCGCCATCGGCTTCGCCTTCGACATCTACGAAATCCTGATGCTGCCGCTTATCGTCCGGCCAGCGCTGCTGGAGCTGACGGGCGCCGCACCGGGCTCGCCGCAGTTCCAGATGTGGGTCGGGCGCCTCTTCTACATCCCGGCATTCGCGGGCGGCATCTTCGGATTGCTTGGGGGCTATCTCACCGACCGGCTCGGGCGGCGGCGCGTGCTGACCTACAGCATCCTGATTTACGCCGTCGCGGCGTTCCTGTCGGGATTTTCGACCTCCATCGAAATGCTGCTCGTGCTGCGCTGCTTCGTGTTCATCGGCGTGTGCGTCGAGTTCGTCGCGGCCGTCGCGTGGCTCGCCGAGCTCTTCCCAGAGGCAAAGCGGCGCGAGAAAGTACTCGGCTACACGCAGGCGTTCTCGTCGCTCGGCGGCATCATGGTCGCGTTCGTCAATGGGTGGCTCGTCGCGGCTGCCGCGTACCTGCCCGCCCTCAACATGCTCGATCTCGCCATCGCGAATCCGCACGCGCCCTGGCGCTACACGCTGATGTCGGGCGTGCTGCCCGCCATCCCGCTGATCCTGATCCGGCCGTTCCTGCCGGAGTCTCCCGCGTGGCTGCAGAAGAAAGCGGCAGGCACACTCAAGCGGCCGAGCATCGCCGCGCTGTTCGCTCCAGATCTGCGCCGCACCACCATCGTCACGACGATCATGTTTGCCTGCGCGTACGGCGCCGCGTTCGGCGCGATTCAGCAAGTGCAGCAGATCGTGCCGGGACTGCCCGAAGTGCGGCAGATGACCCAGGGGCAGCCGCCCCCGCGCGCGGGGCTCATCAATCAGGAAGTCGCCGCGAACGTCACAAAGGTGCAGGAGGTTGGCGGACTCCTGGGGCGCGTCGCGCTCGCGTACCTCGCGGTCGTCATCATCAGCCGGCGAAAACTGATCCGCCTGTTTCAGATTCCCGGCCTCATCGTGATGCCGCTGACGTTTGCGGTCGCCGGGACGACGAGCCTGAACTGGCTCTACGTCGGGATGTTCCTGGCGGGTTTCTTTACCGTCGGCCAGTTCAGTTTCTGGGGGAACTATCTGCCGCGCGTCTATCCGCTGTACTTGCGGGGCACCGGCGAGAGCTTCGCGGCCAACATCGGGGGACGACTCATCGGTACGTCCTTCGCCTGGCTCACGGCCACACTCGCGGTGACGCCGGACCGCGCATATGCGCCAACCAAAGTCGCGTACGTCGCTGCTGCGGTGGGTTTCTCCGTGTACCTCGTCGGCTTTATTGCGAGCTTCTGGCTGCCGGAGCCGCCGAAGGACAATTTGCCGGATTAGCCGGGTCTATCCGCCTTCGCGCTGCGCTTCGGCGGACAGGCGAGAACCCGGCCTACGCGGGGACCCCGACGCGGCAGCCGCGTTGGGGTGCGAGTACGCAGGGCGGGTCCTGCTCTTCGGACCCGCCACTTTGCTTCGCTTAGTTGCCCTTCCGCGACGTGATGTTCTGCAGGCGGACGGGCGAGATCGCGAAGTCCTGCACTTCAATCAGGTCGTCCGCTTCCTCACCGATGATGCGCGCCGCCACGAACAACGTGCCTTCGCCGGTGCCGTCCGGGCGGATGCGGAACTGCACCCACGTAAACGGGTACTGGGACGAGATCGGCCGGTTCGTGATTTCCCGAAAGCTCATCGGGCGATCGGTCGCGAGGATAATCTCGCGGCCACCGTCGGGCAGCGCCTTCGATTCTGCATAGCGCAGGTCGTAGCCGATGTTGCCCGGCGTGTAGATTCGGCCGACCGAGCGGCTATCACGCAGCACGTCGAGGAGCTCGTTCTGCCCCTTCTTGAAAATCGCCTGCTGAAACGCCGTGCGTTCCGCCTCAGTCGTCCAGCGGGTCACTGACATCTGAACAGGACCTGCGCGTCCTGTGTTGAGGTCAACGAAGTTCGCCGCGAAATGTTCGGCGTCGCCGCGCGTCTGCGCGATACCTGCGGAATTCCAGCCAAACACGCCTATCAGCGCGAGTGCGAGCACCACCCCGACGCCGGTTCGATGTGCAGTCATACAGCCTCCAGTAGGTATGACTGCAACCACCGTTCCCCCGGCGGGTCCAAAGAAGTGGTTGGCGGGTCCAAAGAACAGGACCCGCCCTACGTACGACGTACGTAGGCCGGGTCTTGCGTTGTAGACCCGGCTTATCCGAGGCAGTACACGCGGCCGTCGTGGGTGCCGAACACCATGCGGCCGTTGGCGATGGCGGGAGAGGCGGTGATGGCGGCGCCTGCGTCGAAGTCCCAGACCTTTCCGCCCTTCACGAGGTCTAATTCATAGAGGCGCCCGTCTGTCGAGCCGACAAACACGCGGTTGCCGACAATCGCCGGCGACGATTCGACACGCGCGTTGGTCATGAACGTCCAGTGCGCCTTGCCGGTTTTGGCGTCGAGGGCGTGCACCATCTTGTCGCGCCCGCCGAGCACCACGCGTCCCTGACTGAACGCCGCAGACGAGTAATAGGGAAACAGCCGCTCGGGATGGCGATACGTCCACATCACCGTGCGCGCCTTCATGTCGATGCCGATCACTTCGTTTTCGAACGTGCCGACATACGCCGCGCCTCCCGCGATCGCCGCTGACGCGCCCATGTAGGCGCCGATCGGCACGTTCAGCACTTCTTTTCCGTCGGCGACACGTATGCCGCGAAACGTTTCGTCGCATCCGGAAATGTACGCCACGCCGTCGACGACCGACGGGGTCGCGTGCACGTAGCCCTGAAACTCGACCTTCCAGGCGACGGCGCCCTTCGCCGCAGACAACGCGTAGAGAAACCGATCGTACGAGCCAATCAGCACCCTGTCGCCCACCACGACCGGCGACGATCGAATTTCGCCCAGGGTCTTGAACGTCCAGAGCGCCTTCCCCGTTTTCACGTCCACGGCGTGAAAGGTACCCGTCAGATCGCCGATGTAGACGGCCCCGTTCGCCACGGCCGGAGACGATTCGCCGATCTCGCCGGTCTTATATCGCCAGCGCACTGCGCCGGTCTGAAAATCGAGCGCGATGAGTTCGCCTGCCGCCGATCCGACGTAGACCGCGCCATCGGCAATGGCCGCCGACGATTCGATCGCCTCCTTCGCGTCGAACGTCCACAACACCTTCAGCGCCGGCGCGAGCGTGGAGGACGCAACGCCGGTCAGGGGAGGGTTCGCGCGAAATTGCGGCCATGACGTCTGTTGTTGCGCCGCGGCAGGCCCCGGTAGTGCGCAACTTAAGTTGCGCCCTACAGAGTCGGCACACAAAACCAGCAGAAGTCCGATTAGTACGCGCATTCGTAAATCTCCAGGGCCCCTTTGGCGTCAAAAGGGCGCGGGTTGAACCTGCCGGTCCACTGCTCCGCGGCCTCGGTCGCGAGCGCTGCTAAATCGTCCCTCGATGCGCCGACCTCTCGAAGGGTCCGCGGCAGCTTGCCGGCGGCCGCGAGATCTGAAAGCCGCCGCGAGAGCGCCTCGGCGGCGTCGGGTTCGTGGGTCAGCTCCCCGTACATCTTACCGGCCGCGCTCGCGTTCCACCGCACCACGTGCGGCAGCAGGATCGCGATGGCGTGGCCGTGCGTCGTGCCGTAGCGCGCGGTGACCGGGTTCGCGCACGCATGCGAGGCGCCCAGCATCGACAGCTCGATGGCCGCCCCGGCGTGAAAGGCGCCCAGTTGCATGGCCGCGCGCGCCGAGAGATCGCCTGGCGCCGCCAGCACGCGCTCGTAGTTGGGCTCGAGCAGACGCCAGGCCTCGAGCGACTTCTCCTGCGATTGCGCGCTCCGCTTCGTGCACACGAAGCTCTCGACCGCGTGCGAGAGCGCGTCGTAGCCCGCCGCCGCCGTCACCGTCGCGGGCTGTGTCACCGTAAGCCGCGGATCGAGGATGACGGCGCGAAACGCAGCCTTCGGATCGCCGCACGCCATCTTCCTGTGCGTCCGCGGGTCGGAAATGATGGCGTACGACTGCGCTTCGCTGCCCGTACCGGCTGTGGTCGGAATGCCAATCATCGGCAGCATCGGCTTCGTCGCTTTACCGTAACCCTGAAGTTCGTGAATGGCTCCGCCCTGCGTCAGCAGAAAATTGATTCCCTTCGCACAGTCGAGCGAGCTGCCGCCGCCGAGGCCGATGATCGAATCGATGCGCTGCCCCGCCGCGCGTCGCCGGCCTGTCTCGATCATGTCGGCATCCGGATTCGGCCCGAACTCGCTGAACTCGGTCGCATCAACGCCCGCGGCGCTGAGCGACGCATGCGCGTGCCCGAGATGCCCCGCCTTCACCAATCCGGCATCGGCCACCAGCAACGTGCGCGCAAAACCCAACTGCTTCGCCAGCTCACCCAGTCGATCGATCGAACCCTCGCCCGTCAGTACTTGTATTTCCGTCGTAGTCGGCAATCCGTAATCTTCCAATCCGCCAATCCATCAATCTTCCAATGAAGCGCAGGTTAACTGGCCTCTGACACCGAGCTCATATTAAAACGCTCGATCCGAAGCGCCGGCGCTTTCGATCGGAGGAACTCGTCGTGCTCGCGCGGGAGCGCCAGCCCGCAGCGACCCGTCTGCGTCACCTGCGCCAGCGCCGCGATGGGGCTCATGTTCCAACGGAAATTATTGACCGCGCCTTTCACCTGGCCATGCTCGATGAGGAACACGCCGTCGCGCGTCAGTCCCGTCAGCAGCGCCGACTGCGGATCCACCGTGCGGATGTACCAGAAGCAGGTGACGAGCAGCGCGCGTTCCGTCTGCGCAATCATCTCGCGCGTCGACGGCCCGCTACCCGCGACGACAAGGTTGTTGACGTACGGCATGACGCGCGATCCCGGCGTTTTCGCGGCCCAGTAGCGCGGCGTAATCAGATTCTGCAGCACGCCGTTCCGCACCCATTCCGATCGCGACAGCTCCAGCCCGTTGTCGAACACCGATGACGCGCTGCCGGAGTCGACCCCGTAGTGAAACGGCGTCGTCTCGATAGCCGGCTCGGCCGGATCCGAATAGATCGTGACACCGCCGAAGAGCCGCTCGCCGAGGCGCGTGCCCCCTCCCGGCTTCGAGTACGGGCTGCGGCCTTCGTCGGCATCGCGGCGCGTCATGAACCAGTACGCGCTAATCGCGAGATCGGCCGCGGGCGACGGCTCGAGCAGTACCTCGTACGCGCCCGCCGGCATGTCGATGCGCTTGGCGGCCCAGCCCAGGCGCTGCTGCAGCGTCTCGAACATCCCGCGCACATCGATGTCGAGGAAATCGTGCGTCACCTGGCCGACCCACGACGAGCGCGCGAAATCGGGCGTCTTGCCGGTCATCTCGACCTTGCCCATGCGCTCCGTATACCGCTGCCTGACTCCCGTCGACGTCGCCACGAACGTCGTCGCCGTCTGAAACTCCGAATAGCCGAACGTCGCGATGTTCGCTCGCCGCGCCTCCTCGTACAACGTCCGCAGCTGCGGCACGAACGGATCGAACACGTGGATATCCGAATCGGCTGGCGGCGCATGCCAGTCTGCCGGCTCGCCGCGTCCCTCGATCAGAGGCATGTAATCGGGCGCCTCGGGGCGGCGCTCACATGCAGCCTCCGCCTCGCGGACGATCTCTTCGAGCCGCTCGGCCGGAAAGTACGTGCGCGTCACCGATGCCACGCGGCGGCCGGCGACCGAAATCACCGTCAGCTGCACTTCGTCGGCGTCACCGTTGGTCGTCACCGTGTTGTGCGCCCAGCGGATGTTGACGCTCGCGACGCGCCGCGCAATCCCGATGCACGCATCCGCCTTCGACAGCCGCAAGACCCGATCGATGGTGTCCTGGAGGGTAATCAGGCTCCCTCCTGAGCGGTGTTGAGGATGTTGATCTGCCTGAAGAGCGCCGCGGGACATCCGTGCGAGACGGGCGCGATCTGCCCCGGCTGCCCTTTCCCGCAATTGAACGCGCCGCCGAGCACATAGGTCGACGGCCCGCCGATCGCTTCCATCGAGTTCCAGAAGTCGGTCGTGCGCGACTGATACGCCACGTCTTTCACCTGCCCGACAATTTTGCCGCCGCGCACCTCGAAGAATTTCTGTCCGGTGAACTGAAAGTTGTAGCGCTGCATGTCGATCGACCAGCTCTTGTCGCCGACGATGTACAGCCCTTCGCCCATGGCCGCGAGCAGATCGGTCAGCGCGATCGGCTTCGCGCCTGCGCTGAGCGACACGTTCGGCATCCGCTGCAGAGGGACGCGTCCGGCCTGATCGGCGAACGCGCATCCGTTCGATCGCCCGAACCGCTGCTTGTGCGCCATCTGGCGATCCAGTTGATACCCGACAAGCACGCCGTCGCGGACGATGTCCCACGTCTGCGCCGCCACCCCCTCGTCGTCGTACCCGATCGTCGACAGGCCGTGCTCGACCTGACGATCGCCGGTCACGTGCATCATCGGCGTGCCGAACTGCAGCGTGTTGAGCTTGTCGAGTGTCGCGAACGACGTGCCGGCATAGTTCGCCTCGTACCCCAGCACGCGATCCAGCTCGGTCGAGTGGCCGATCGACTCGTGAATCGTCAGCCAGAGGTTGGTGGGATCGACGACGATGTCGTAGCGGCCTGGCACGATCGACGGCGAGGACATCTTCTGCTCGAGCAGCGCCGGAATCTCGTCCGCGTCTTTGTTCCAGTCGTAGCCGCTGGTGAAGTATTCCCACCCTCTGCCCGCCGGCGGCGCCGCATTCCCCATCGTCTCGAACGCGCCGGTGGATTTGTCGATGCGGACGGCGGTCAGATCGCCTTTTACCCGCACACGCTGCTGCGTGATGCGCGAGCCGGCGAGCGACGCGAAGTACTTCTGCTCGCGGACCAGCATCACATGCGACGTGACGCGATCGATCAGCTTCGAGGCGAGCGCGCGCTCGTTCAGCGCGAGCAGGAAGTCGATCTTCCGATCTTCGGCGACGGCGAACGGATCGATCTCGTAGCTCGAGACGTAGGTGTCGCGATACACCGGCTCGTCGGCGAGCACGACGGGCTCGGTGTTGAGCGGCGCCAGCGCTTCCGCGACTTCGACGGCGCGGCGCGTGACGTCAGACACGGCCTCGGCGGTCAGGTCGATGCCGGCCGCGAATCCCCACGCGCCCTTGGCAACGACGCGCACGCTGAAGCCCACGGTCTCGCTCTCGACAGACGTCTGCAGCTCGCGATCGCGGGCAACGATGATGTGGTTGCGCAGTCGCTCGACGCGGAAGTCTGCGTACGTGGCGCCGCGCGTCCTGGCGATCTCCAGGGCCACGTCGGCGAGGCGATCGAGAGGGAGCGCGAGGAAGGTGGGATCAATGGCGCGCGTTGTCATGGAACCCAGTTCGTCAGTATACGTCTATGTTTAGTCGCGGGGGCCCCTCCGCCCCGCTCCACACCGCTTCGCTTGCGGGGCCCCTGCGCCCCGCACCGCTCGCGGCGGCGTTCAGCAGATCTTCCCGAACGCAAATCCCCGCGCACGCAGCTGCGGGA
>CAYHHH010000041.1:27786-34324 GCA_964356125.1 uncultured Bifidobacteriaceae bacterium
CTCAACACATATCGGGAACGGCGGGCGGCGCGCGCGGCGGAACATGCGCGCCTCGCCCGCCTCGACGCGCGCGTCAGCCACGCGCGGCTTGCGGTCGTGGCCGCGTTCGCGCTGACCGCCTGGCTCGTCCTCGGGTTCGGCGCCTCGCCGTGGCTCTTCGCCGTTCCGGTGTCCGCGTTTGCCGCATTGGCCGTGTGGCACGATCGCGTGCTGCGCGCGCTCGGCCGGGCCGCTCGCGCCGTGACGTTCTACGAGCACGGCATCGCGCGCCTGGAAGACAGGTGGCAGGACATCGGCGAGACGGGCGCGCGGTTTCTCAGCGAGGATCATCTCTACGCTCCCGATCTCGATATCTTCGGCCCTGCATCGCTCTTCCAATTGCTCTCGCGCGCCCGGACGCACCTCGGCGAAGAGCTGCTCGCGCGCTGGCTCAGCGCGCCGGCAGACGTACCGACCATTCGCCAGCGACACGAGTCAATCGTGGAGCTCCGCGAGGCGCTCGACTTTCGCGAGTCGCTCGCGACAGCCGGCGGAGCGTCGCGGGACATCAACACGACCGCCCTCAGCGCATGGGCGTCGGCGCCGGCGGCGCCGGAGAGTATCTGGCTGCGTATCGCCGCCGTCGTACTCGCGGCGGGGATCATCGGCGGAGTGGTCTGGTGGGTTCGCGGAGGCCCGCTGACCCCTCTGCTGGTCGCGATCATGCTCAAGATGATTCTGACGCGCCCCTCACGCACACGCGTCGCGCGCATCGTCCGCGGCGTGGAGGGGCCGCTGAGACAACTGGACGTGCTCGCCGATACGCTCGCACTGCTCGAAACCTCCAGCCTGAGCAGCCCGCGTCTTGCGGAGATTCGCGCCGAGATGATGAGCCACGGCGTCGTGCCATCGGATGCGATCCGCCGCCTCCAGCGTCTGGCCGATATGCTCGACTGGCGCCGCAACGCGCTCTTCGCGCCGATTGCGGTCACCGTATCGTGGGCGCTCCACCTTGCGTCGGCGATCGAGAGCTGGCGGCGCGAATTCGGCCCGAAGGTCATCACCTGGCTGGCCGCGGTGGCGGAGTACGAGGCGCTCAGCTCACTGGCGGCGTATGCGTACGAACATTCGGACGACCCGTTTCCAATCTTCGTCGAGGATGGAGGGCCGGCGAGGTTCGAAGGCGCGAGCCTCGGGCATCCGCTCGTCCCCGCCCCGCGCATGGTGCGCAACGATGTTTTCCTGACGCCCCAGATACGATTGCTCATCGTGAGCGGTTCGAACATGTCGGGCAAGAGCACGCTGCTGCGCACCGTGGGGATTAACGTGGTGCTCGCGATGGCCGGCGCGCCTGTACGCGCCGCCGCGCTCACGATGACGCCGCTCGCCGTGGGCGCCACGCTGCTCGTCCACGACTCGCTGCAAGCCGGCCGCTCGCGATTCTTCGCGGAGATCTCGCGCATCCGCCGCGTCGCCGATCTGGCAGGACGCCAGCCGCCGGCGCTGTTCTTACTCGACGAGCTCTTTCAGGGCACCAACTCACACGATCGAAAGATCGGCGCTGAGGCATTGCTCCTGAATCTCATCGATCGGGGCGCCATCGGACTGACGACCACGCACGATCTGGCGCTCACCGCGATCGCGGATCAATCACGCGGCCGCGCGGTGAACGTGCACTTCGAGGATGAGCTGAAGGATGGAGAGCTGATGTTCGACTACCGAATGAAGCCAGGACCGGTCACGCATAGCAATGCGCTCGCCCTCATGAAAGCGGTGGGCTTGCCTGTCGATACCATTGGTAGATTGGCAGATTCGTAGATTGGAAGATTACGGATCGTAATCTCACAATCTGCCAATCTACCAATCTTCCAATTCCTCAAGGCCAGCGGCTGCGCGCCGAGTTCACTTCGCGAGCGGTCGCGACTCCATTGCGAAACCCCAGGCTGCGCAGATCCGGAATGCTGTCGGTGACCGTGACGCAGCGCGCGTTACGGTATGAGCCTTCGCACAGCTCCCACGTGCCGCCATACACCTCGACACTCTGGACGCGATCGCCGACGGAGCCCAAATTCGTCGCGCTGTTCAGCACGTTGCGCGCATTCCCGCGGAAATTCGGGCGGTCGTAAAACACCAGACGCGACTGGCGGTTGTTCGGGTTGACGCTCGGATTGCCGAACACCCCGCCGCGGTTGGCGTTGCCGCGCGCGAATCCGACGGCGCGCATCGATGAAATGCGATCGTTCCAGCCCTCCGCCCTCAGGTCGTCGATCGGCCCTTGAAAGACGCGGCAGCCGCCGCCGAAGTTGATGTCACGGCACACTTCCCACGCCTGGTTGCCGTCGACTTCAAGGCTGCTGATGCGATCGTTCAGCGCGTGCTCGCGCAAATCGGGCACTTCGTTGCGGAACGTCACGCTGTCGCCGCGAAAATCCGGATGCTCGTAGACGGTGATGCCGCTGTATCCGACATTCCCTCTACCCCGCTGTTGCGCGGACGCATCGAGCGAGAACGCCGATGCCGCCAGGACGAGGGCCAGTGCAAAGCGAAGAGTCATACGCACCTCCGTTTCGCCGTATTGCAACCGTCGTGCCGTCGAAATTGCTGATAAATACGGGCAATTCTGCGAAACTCCACAGTTCTGTCCGCGGCTTAGGACGGCACACTGATCACCGTTTTGGAACAGGAGATCAGGAGATCAAGAGCCTATCGGAACGCGACCGATGAGGATTTGAAATCGCGCGCCGCAGGACCCGAACTAACGCGAACGACCTGACGGCGGGTCCAAAGAACAGGACCCGCCCTACGTAACTTGGTACGTAGGCCGGGTCTTGCTGTGTAGACCCGGCATCAATAATTCGTCGTCCGATCGATCAAGCCGCGTTCCCTCGCGATGAAATCGCACCGGCGGAACGCGGCCGCCGCGATGGCGCCGAGCGCGAGCGTCATCACCACGAGCAGCGCCAGCAGCTCAGGATCGCTGATGCCCACCAGCGACGGATGCTGGTGCGCCACCCGCCCGACGAGCGCGCCGCACGAGCTCGAACCAGTAGGTCACCGGCAACAGGTACCCGAGCAGGAACGCGATGCCGGCGCCGATCGTCACGATCACCGACAGCGACGTCGTGAGGAACCGCGCGAAGCCGCGGCCGATCAGGCACATCGGAATGCTGACCGGCGCGACGTACATCGACTTCAGCGTCCTGAAGCGCTCGCGGTCGTCGACAACGGACTCCGTAAAAACAAAAAGGCCTCTTGGTCTGGTTACATCACCCGGACACGTCTACGACGGGTCGGGTGTCAATGCGGGGAGCGAAATGACGAACATCGACCCCACTCCAGGCTCGCTGGTGCATATAACGTCGCCGCCGTGCGCAACGAACACCGTGCGCGCAATCGAGAGCCCCAGCCCGGAGCCGCCCATCTCGCGCGAGCGCGCCTTGTCGACGCGGAAGAAGCGATGGAACACGCGCGGTACCGCCTCGGCCGGAATCCCGATGCCGGTGTCGGCCACCTCAATACGCGCGGTGCCGGCCGATTCACGCAGGGTGATGGTCACGCTGCCGCCGGGTGTGTTGTAGAGAATCGCATTGGCGACGACGTTGCTCAGCGCCTCGCGGAGCTGTTCGGCATCGCCGTTCACCATGAGCGGATCGCCGCTGATGCTGAGCCGCACGGCGCGGGCCTGCGCCATCGGCGCAAGCCACGCCGCCACATCCTCGATGAGCGTCCGCATCGCCACCGGCGCAGGCTCCTGAACATCGGGCGCCACGTCGGCGCGCACGAGCGCCAGCAGGCGCTCGACGATGTCCTGCATGCGGAGCGCCGCGCGCCGGCCGACGGTCAAGGCCTCTGTGTACTGTTGCGGCGTGCGATCGCGATCGAGCGCCCACTCGGTTTCGGCGCGCAGCACCGAAATGGGCGTGCGAAGCTCGTGCGAGGCATCGGCGATGAACCGACGCTCCTGCTCCACCACCGTGCGCAGCCGATCGAACGCATCGTTCAGGGTCGAGGCCACCTGTTCGAGCTCGCTGTCGGTGTGTTCCACGGCGATGCGGGCGTTCAGATCGCCGTCCGACATCGCGCGGGCCATCCGGCTGATTCGCTTGATCGGCGCGAGCGCGCGCCCCGCGACGAACCACCCGCCGAAAATCGCGACGACGAGCGTCGCGATGCCGGCGAGCGCGACGTTCAGAAACAATCGCCGCTCCGCGCGGTGCAACTCACTGATGTCGCGGCCCACCAGCACCGTGGCCCCGCCCGCGGCCTGAAGCGTTCGTTCGCGGCGGCCCTCTGCGGTGTTCCCCGGCCGTCCGACCTGCAGATCGGGATCGGATCGATCGACGACCTCCCCGCCGGGGCCCCAGATGACGTAATACGGCCGGCCCCGAGCGGCGTCGGAGGGCCATCCTCCTTCGCGATGGAAGAAGTAGGTCGCGGCGTCCGGTGGAAGCTCGAGATCGAAGCGCCCTTCTTCAACAGGCTTCAGCGCCTTGCTCACTTCGCGCGCGTACGCGTCGAGCTCGGCGTCGACCCCGGCCAGCATCGATCGCTGGGATTGATAGACGACGGCGCCCCCGAACAGCAGCACGACGAGCGTGAGGACCAGGGCGTACCAAAGCACCAGCCGCACGCGCAGCGAATCATGCATTGACGATGTAGCCCTGTCCGCGGCGCGTGTGGATGACGGTGGGGCCCAGCTTGCGGCGCAGCGCGGCGATGTGCACGTCGATGACGTTCGAGAAGACGTCGCTGGCCTCGCTGTAGATGTGCTCGCAGATCGCCGATCGTGTGACGAGCGTCCCTCGATTGCGAACCATCAGCTCGAGAATCGAGTACTCGCGCGCAGTCAGCTCGATCGGCACGTTCTCGCGATACACCAGCCGCGCGGCCCTGTCGATCGTGATGTCGCCCACGACGAGCACGGGCGCGGGGTTGCCGCCCGCTCGCCGCACGAGCGCGCGAAGGCGCGCCACGAGCTCGGAGATGGCAAACGGCTTCGGAAGATAGTCGTCGGCGCCGAGATCGAGCGCCTTGACGCGATCGGCGACGGCGTCGAGCGCCGTCAGAATCAGCACGGGAGTGCGGGCGCCGGATCCCCTGAGATCCTGCAGCAGCGTCCACCCGGTCCGCTTCGGCACCATCAGGTCGAGCACGACCGCGTCGTACGAGACTTCACCGAGCATGTACTGCGCCTCGTCGCCGTCCGAGGCGATGTCGACGGCGAAGTGCGCCTCGCCGAGCGCGCGGCTCAACGTGCTGGCCAGATCGGCCTCATCCTCGACGACGAGTACCCTCATGGTTTCTTGGTTGCGGCAGGAGGGTTCGGCGTGTCCTCGGTTTCGTCTTCAATGCGGAAGTCGTCGAACATCACCGTCGAGTCGCCGCCGGCCCAGACTCCCACACTGGCGCGGGCGCGCGGCAGCCGGTCGCGCTCGCTGAACACGCGGATGCCTCCGAGATACACGCGAATCTCTCCCCGCTCCTGAAAAATCTTCAGCGAGTGCCACGCGTCGGGATCGAGCGCGAGATCGTCTTCGCGCTCGATCCGGATGCGATTGCCGTTGACGACGCGGTACACCGCGACCTCCTGCTTCGCGAGGTCGAGCTGCGCCGAATAATGGTTCATCGAATCCTTGTATTTCCAGACCAGCCCCGCCGTGCGCCCGCCGCCGATCGCCTTGAAGCGCACCGACACCTGGACGTCCTGATACTGGAAGGGGGAAAAAATGGCGACGGCGAAACTGTCGGCGGGAGACTGCTTGCCGTCGTGCACGAGCACGCGCGCCGTGCCCTCGCGCTTCACGGCCCAGCCGTCCGATGGCGCGTCGCGCCCAGACGCGAGCGCAAAACCCGGAGGAGGCGCACCGATCTTGTCGTCGTCGAACGTGCGCAGGACCACGTTCTGCGCCGCCACGGCAGCCTGGAGGAACAGCGACAGGGCCAGCAGCAACATGCGTTATCGAGGATTGTAGCCCCGGCGGGTGAAGCTCCCATGAAGGATTTCGGGCGCTCACTTCACAGCCCCTTCATGGCGGTCACGCTATAAGGTCGCGTGGGAACGAAAAACATGGTGTATCGGTTGGCGATGGCGTGGCTGCTTGCGTGCCTGCTGCCGTCGGGCGTCTTTGCGCAGGAGACCAACGGCAGGCTCAAGGTGTATCTCGACTGCAACAACTGCTTCGGCGATTACATCCGCGCCGCGGCGTCACCGCCGAGGAGGTGCTGCTCCGCCTGCGCCGGCTGCGCAGCGGCTATGAGTACAACTTACAAATCGGGCTGACGTATACCTTCGGGTCGATCTTCAACACGATCGTCAATCCGCGGTTCGGAAACCTCCGGGGCGGACAGTGACATGTATTAACGTTGGACGATCGACAACGACCGCCCATCGCCCATTGCCCCGAGACCAAATGGAACGCCTTCTGCATTGGACGCGACGGAGGTGTTCGCATGTTCGGCATTCTCGGGTGGATTGTTTTTGGACTAATCGTCGGCGCGATCGCCAAGCTCTTGATGCCCGGGAAGGATCCCGGCGGCATCATCGTGACGATGCTGCTGG
>CAYHHH010000042.1:0-7494 GCA_964356125.1 uncultured Bifidobacteriaceae bacterium
CAAGACCCGCCCTACGTACTACGTACGCATCGCAGGCGGTACGTAGGCCGGGTCTTGCTTGCCCGTGTAGGCCGGGTCTTGTTCTGTAGACCCGGCGCGTACGACGTTGTAGAACGTATCGCGCTCGACCGGCGTGCGGCCGGCGGCGCGGATGATGCGCTCGATGTCGCGCGGCGTCAGCGCCTCCGGCGTGCGTGAGCCCGCCATGTGGTAGATCTTTTCTTCCTGCACGGTGCCGTCGAGGTCGTCGACGCCGAACCAGAGCGACGTTTGCGCCAGCTCGACGCCGGTGGCAATCCAAAACGCCTTCACGTGCGGGATGTTGTCGAGCATCAGCCGCGAGACCGCGTGCACGCGCAGCGTGTCCGATCCAGTCGGCGCAGGCAGCTTCCGCATCTGGTTGTTGTCCGGATGGAACGCCAGCGGGATGAACGCCTGGAAGCCGCCCGTCTCATCCTGCAGCGCGCGGGCGCGCAGCATGTGATCGACGCGCTCTTCGTTCGTCTCGATGTGGCCGTAGAGCATCGTCACGTTCGACTTCATGCCGAGACGGTGCGCCCTACGGTGAATCGACAGCCATCTGTCGGCATCCGCCTTGTCGTGGCAGATCTTCTGACGCACGCGCGCCGCGAACACTTCCGCGCCGCCGCCCGGCAGCGACGCGAGGCCCGCATCCATCAGCTCGCGCAGCACCTGCTCGTCGCTCATCTTGTAGAGATCGGCGAAGAACGCGATCTCGACGGCGGTGAAACATTTGAGATGAATCTCCGGGCGGATGCGCTTGAAGCCACGCAGCATCTCCAGGTAGTACTCGAACGGCAAATCCGGGTGCAGGCCATTGACGACGTGCACCTCGGTCAGCGGCTGGTCGTGCCTGATGCGAAGCTTCTGCCACGCATCTTCGAGCGACATCGCGTACGAGCCCGGGTCGCCTGGCCGCAGGCGCGCGAACGAGCAGAACAGACAGCTCGCCACGCACACGTTCGTCGCTTCGATGCGGATGTTGTAGTTGTAGTAGGTGAGATCGCCGTGCCGTCGCTCGCGCTCGCGGTTGGCGAGCGCCGCCACCTCGAGCAGATCGGGATGTTCGAACAGCCGCACGCCGTCCTCGAGCGTCAGCCGCTCGCGGTGTTCGAGTTTCCGTGCAATATCCGCGATCATGCGCTCATCGATCCTATCGCAATCCGAGGGGTGTTATACTCCCGAGCCGTAACGACGTTTTCCCGGTGACCACGCGAAGTGGGTGGAACGCCCACACGGTCACGCCACTGTAAGCGGGGAGCGGCGCCTCTACGCACACGCCACTGCATCCTTGACGGATGTGGGAAGGCAAGAGCCGCCGCTGCGATCCGCGAGTCAGGACACCTGGGCACTGGGACGTCCCGGATTCGGCGCGAAAGACGCCGAGGAGGGCTCATGCTCATCCGCCTTCGTGTTCCTGTTTCGGCATTCCTCTTCTTCATCACTCCCGTCGTTAGCTACGCTCAGAGCGCACCGGCGCAAACCGCGCCGACCATTCACGAGACCGTCGTTGTCACGGCGACCGGCCGCGAGATGCCCGAATCGAAAGTCGGCGCGTCGATCACCGTTCTCGATCGCGGGCAGATCGAGCAGCGGCACGCGCTGAGCACGATCGATCTCCTCAGGACGATCCCTGGCGTCGTGGCCGTGCGGGCGGGCGGCGTGGGCAACCTGACCGGCGTGTTCGTGCGCGGCGGCGAATCCACCTACAACAAAGTCCTGCTCGACGGGATGCCGCTGAACGAGCCCGGCGGCGCGTTCAACTTCGCGTCGCTGTCACCCGAGAACATCGAGCGCATCGAAGTGCTGCGAGGCGCGCATTCGGCGCTGTTCGGATCGGACGCCATGGCGAGCGTGATTCACCTTTTCTCGGCGCGCCCGAACACAGGCCGCCCGCAGTTGAACCTGACGGTCGACGTCGGGACGTACAACACGGCGCACCTTGCGCTTGGCGCGGGCGCGCGAAATGGCAGCCTCGAGTACTCGCTCTTCGGATCGCACCGGCGCACGGACAATCGCGAGCCGAACAATGAGAGCAAGACGTCGACGATGTCCGTCAGCATGACCCGCATGCTGAAGTCGGGCGCCTCTGCGCGGTTTCTCGGACGCGGCGAGTTCGGCCGCGCCGGCACACCGGGCACGACGGCGTTCGGACGTCCCGACATGGACGCCGACTTCCGCCATCGTGACGGCAGCGTTCTCGGCGGGTGGAATCAGCCGCTCGGATCGCGCGTCACGCAGCAGACGAGCTACTCCTATATCGCCACGAAGTACCAATCGACAAACCTCATGACCGATCCGCCGTACACGCCGCGGTTCGGCAATCTGGTCGCCGCGTTCCCCTCGTCCGATTTTCTTTATAATTCAGAAACAGAGCTCGAACGGCACCACTTCGAGTACCGCGCCGATGCGGTGGTGGCGCGAAACCAGGTGGTGACGGCGGCCTTCGCCTATGACGGCGAGCGCGGCGTGCTCACGAATCATCGCTCGACGGCGGCGCCGCAGCGGCCCGAGCGCAACAACACCGGCACCACCGTGCAGTACGAAGCGACCGGTCAGCGTGTGTCCATCGTCGGCGGCATCCGTTTCGAGAACAACGGCAGCTTCGGCTTTTACGTGGTGCCGCGCGTGACGGCGTCGTGGCTCCTCAGCCCGGGCAATAGCACGCTGGGCAGCACTCGCCTTCGCGCGAGCGTCGGGCGCGGCATCAAGGAGCCGCTGTTCATTCAGTCGTACAGCCCCTCCCCCAGCTTTCTGGGGAACCCCAATCTCGCGCCCGAGCGGTCGCGCGGTTTCGACGCCGGGCTCGAACAGCGCTTTGCCGGCGATCGCGCTGCGGTGGAGCTGACCTACTTCGCCAACCACTTCGACGATCTGATCAGCCTCGGCCCCTTCGACCCGGTCACCTTCAACGCGCAGTACGAGAACATCGGCGAAACGCGCGCGTCAGGCCTCGAGCTCGTGGGCACCGCCATCGTCAATGGTGGGCTGCGGGTAAGCGGAGGCTACACGCTGCTCGATTCCAAGGTCATTCGCAGCATCAGCAGCAGCCCCATCTTTGCGCCGGGCAGAGAGTTGTACCGGCGCCCGCGCCATTCCGGCTCGCTGCAGGCGTCGTACTCGCGCAATCGCGTAAGCCTGGCGCTGGGCGCCGTCTTCGTCGGATCCCGCGTCGACACCGACTTCAACTTCCCCACCATCACGTCTAACGAGGGGTACGCCGCGTGGAATGCGAGCGGCGAGGTGCGCATCGCGGGCCGCACGGCCGGCTTCGTCACGATCGACAACCTGGCCGGCCACGAGTACATGGAGCCGCTCGGCTACCCTGCTCTTGGACGAACGGTGCGCGCCGGTCTCCGAACGAGGTTCTGATGGCGCGACCGAAGGCCGCCATCTCGTGGAGCGGAGGAAAGGACTCGTGCGCGGCATACCACCGCGCACGAGGCACGTTCGACTTCATCACCGCGATCACGATGTTCAACGAGGACGGCACGCGCAGCCGATCGCACGGCCTGCGGCCCGACATTCTCGCGGCGCAGGTCGATCGGCTCGGCCTTCGCTCAATCACACAGACGTGCACGTGGGACAGCTACGACGCCGCGTTCGATCGCGCGCTCGAAGCGGCGGCCGCGATGGGCGTGACCCATGTGGTCTTCGGCGACATCCTGTTCGACGAGCACCGTGAATGGGCCGAGCGGTTGAGTTCGGGACGCGGCCTCACAGCGGTCGAGCCGCTGTGGAAGGAATCGACGACGGATCTGTACCGCGACTTTCTCGCGTCCGGCACCCACGCGCGAATCGTCACCGTGCGGTCGAGCAAGCTCGACGAGTCGTTCCTCGGCCGCGATCTTGCCGAGAACCTGCTCGAAGAGTTCGTTGCGCGCGACGTCGACCCCTGCGGCGAGCGCGGCGAGTACCACACTGTCGTGACGTCGTGCGAAGCCTTCTCGACGCCGCTGAGGGTTCGCGCATTGGGAAGGGCGACCAACAGCGGATGCGTCGCTGAAGATCTGGTGCTCGATGAGTAGCGGCGGCCTCGCCGCGGAGCAGGTGTCGTTCGGCTATGCCGGCCTTCGCGCTGCGCGCTACGGCGAGCCAGGCTCTGATTTCGTGCTCGACGGCGTGAGCACCACTATTCCGCGCGGGGGTCTCGTCGGCATCCTGGGTCCCAACGGCTCCGGCAAAACGACCCTGCTGCGGATCCTGGGTGGGTTGTTGCGACCGTCGCAGGGACGCGTCTCGCTCGACGGCGCCGATCTCCGCACGGTGCCGCGCGCGAGTGTGGCGAGGCGAATGGCGATGGTGCCCCAGGAAACGCAGCTCGCCTTCGAGTACACCGTGCTCGAGATGGCGACGATGGGGCGCTATCCGCATCTTGGGGCGTTCGAGATCGAGGGCCCTGAGGATCTCGAGATTGCGCGGGAAGCGCTCCGCGCCACCGGCACGGATCATCTCGCGTCGCGCCTGTTCAACACGCTGTCCGGCGGAGAAAAACAGCGTGTCGTCATTGCCGGCGCGCTCGCGCAGCTGGCAAAAAGGGGACGGGAATCTTTTTCGGCCGATCGCGGCGAAAAAGATTCCCGTCCCCTTTTTGCAGACATCCTTCTGCTCGATGAGCCGACGGCCTCGCTCGATCTCGCCTATCAGCTCGAGATCCGCTCGATTCTTCAGAAACTGAACCGCGAGCGCAACCTCACGATCGTGGTGTCGACCCACGACCTGAACTTTGCCGCGAGCCTGTGCCGCGAGCTGGTGCTGCTGCATCAGGGCCGTGTGCTCGCCTCGGGGACAACCGAGGCGATGCTCGAGGCGTCGCTCATTCGCAAGCTGTATGGGGTGGACGTCGACATCACGGCGAACCCGAGAACCGGTCAGCTCACCGTGATACCTGTCGCGCGGTCTGTCGATTTGCCGCAGCTATGAGCATCGCCCGACGAATCGCGCTCACGTGGCTGCTCTTTGGCACGGCCGCGGTCGTTGTCTGCCTGCTCGCGCCGCTCGTCGGATCGACGTCGATCGATTTCTGGCGCGTCTTCGACTCGTCGATCCCGTTCGCGGAAAACGCCGACGCGCAGATTTTTTTCGTCGCGCGGCTGCCGCGGGTGCTCGCCGCTGTCCTGGTCGGCTCGTCGCTCGCCGCGTCCGGGGTCGTGCTGCAGGCGCTGCTGCGAAACCCGCTCGCGACGCCGTTTACGCTCGGCGTGTCTGCCGGCGCGGCGCTCGGCGCCATGCTGGCGCTGACCTTCAACGTGTCGTCAGGCATCGCGGGGGTTTCGGCCGTCCCCATTGCGAGCTTCGCGGGCGCACTGGGCGCGGTCGGTATCGTGTACGGCCTCGCGCGGGCCCGGCACAGCGGTCTCTCCACCAACGTGCTGCTGCTCGCCGGCGTGACGCTGAATTCGTTCTTTTCGGCGCTGATTCTGTTCGTGCAGTTCCTGTCCGACTTCACGCAGACGTTTCGCACCGTGCGGTGGCTGATGGGCGATCTCGACGTCAGCAGTTATACGCCGCTGCTGGCCGCGCTGCCACCGCTCGCGCTCTCGTTCGCGGCCTTCGCAGTGCTGCCGCGCCGGATGAATCTGTTGTCGATCAGCGACGAAAGCGCGGCGAGCCGCGGCGTTGACGTGCACAGAACGCAGCGCCTCGCGTTTCTCAGCGCGTCTCTCGCAACCGGTGCCGCTGTCTCCCTCGGCGGCCCGATCGGCTTCATCGGTATCGTCGTGCCGCATCTCATTCGTTTGCTGGTGGGCGCCGATCATCGTCTTGTGCTGCCCGCCGCCGCTTTTGGCGGCGCGGCGTTTCTCGTCGCATGCGACACCATTTCGCGCACGGCGCTTGCGCCGCTGGAGATTCCTGTCGGTGTGGTCACCGCCATCATCGGAGGACCCTTCTTTTTATGGCTGCTCATAAGAAATCGATAATTGCGCTCGCGCTGCTCGTCGCGCTATCTCTTCACGCGCAATCGACGCCGCAACGCATCATCTCCCTCATCCCGTCGACGACGGAGATGCTGTTCGCCATGGGTGCTGGTCCTCGGGTCGTCGGCGTCGGCAATTTCGACCGGTATCCACCGGAGGCGCTGACGCGCGCGAAGGTCGGCGGGCTGATCGATCCCGATGTCGAGCGCATCATCTCGCTCAAACCCGACCTCGTCCTCGTGTACGGAACACAGACCGATCTCCGCACGCAGCTCGACCGCGCGAAGATTCCGATGTTTCTGTACCAGCATGCGGGACTTGGTGACATCACCACGACGATTCGCGAGCTGGGCGCGCGCGTCGGCAGCGTCAAGGACGGCAACGCGCTCGCCGACCGCATCGAAGCGGAGATTGCCGACGTCAGGAAGCGCGTCGCCGGCCGCCCGCGGCCGCGGACGCTGCTGGTGTTCGGTCGCGATGCTGAAACGCTTCGAGGGATTTACGCGAGCGGCGCCATCGGGTTTCTGCACGACATGCTCGAGGCCGCAGGCGGCACGAACGTGTTCAGTGACGTCAACCGCCAAAGCATTCAGACGACGAGCGAGCTCGCGGTCGCGCGCGCGCCAGACGTCATCGTGGAAGTCGGCATCGACACGGCCAGCACCAGCGGCCGCAATCTGCGCGCGTGGGACTCGTTGGCGTCGATTCCCGCGGTGCGCAACAAACGGATCTATCAGCTCCGCGGGGACGGCATGATGAATCCCGGGCCGCGGATTTCCGCGTCTGTGCGTCGCATTGCAGAGGTGCTCCACCCAGACGCGTTCGCAAGTAAAAAGTAAAACGTAGAAAGTGAAAAGTATGAAAACACTCGTCTCGTGGAGCTCGGGAAAGGACAGCGCGTGGACGCTGCACGTGCTGAAGCAGGATCCGTCCGTCGAGATCGGCGGATTGCTGACGACGATGAACGAGCAGTTCGATCGGGTCGCGATGCACGCGGTGCGGAGGCGGTTGCTCGAGGCGCAGGCGGACGCGGCAGGCGTTCCGCTGCGAACCGTGCAGCTGGCGTGGCCGTGCACCAACGAGCAGTACGACGAGCGCATGCGCGTGGCTGTCGCACAGGCTGTCGCGGAAGGCTTCACGCATGTCGCGTTCGGCGATCTCTTTCTCGAAGATGTCCGGAAATATCGAGAGGAGAAGCTGGCGGGCACGGGACTGACGCCAGTCTTCCCCATCTGGGGCATTCCGACCGACGAGCTCGCGGCGCAGATGATCGCGAGCGGGCTGCGATCGGTGTTGACGTGCGTGAATCCCAAGCACCTGGATCGATCGTTTGCGGGGCGCCAGTTCAATCGCGAGTTGCTCGACGACCTTCCGGCCGGCGTCGACAAGTGCGGTGAGCGCGGCGAGTTTCACTCGTTCGCATGGGATGGGCCGATGTTCAACAGGCCGGTCGCTATCGAGGTTGGCGAAGTCGTCGATCGCGATGGCTTCGTCTTTGCCGATGTATCGGCTAGCCGGTAGCTGTTGGCCGGTAGCTTGTAGCTAGAATAGCGAT
>CAYHHH010000042.1:7594-32914 GCA_964356125.1 uncultured Bifidobacteriaceae bacterium
TCGTGACGAATCGCGACACCAACACCTGGCGATTAAAAGAGGCCGCCGCCGCGGCCCAGGACGCTGTGCTCTCGTGGATCGCGCACCGCTGAATTTCGCGTTCTCGTCGTGTCCCAACGACACCTTTGCGTTTCACGCGCTGGTGCACGGCCTCGTCCCCGGACCGCGTGTGGTGCCACACCTCGACGACGTGGAGGCGCTGAACGCGCGCGCCGAGCGGGGCGAAGCCGAGGTGACGAAGATTTCGATTGCTGCGTATCCGCGCATACGCGATCGCTATGCGCTCTTGCGCGCAGGCGGTGCCGCGGGGTTTGGCGTCGGACCGATCGTCGTGGCGCGAAGCGCGGGTAGTATCGGCGGGCGCGTCGCCATTCCGGGCGAGCGGACGACAGCCGCGCTGCTGTTACGGCTGCTGGGCCGCTTCAAGACGGTGCCGATGCGATTCGATCACATTGAGTCCGCGGTGCTGCGCGGCGGCGTCGATTGCGGCGTGCTGATTCACG
This sequence comes from uncultured Bifidobacteriaceae bacterium, assembly GCA_964356125.1. GTDB lineage: Bacteria > Acidobacteriota > Vicinamibacteria > Vicinamibacterales > JAMQPK01 > JAMQPK01. The sequence goes on from CAYHHH010000042.1 coordinate 8,098, forward strand.
AGGGACGCTTCACGTACCAGGCGAAGGGCCTTGTGCTGCTCGAAGATCTGGGTGCCGTGTGGGAAGCGCGCATGAAATGCCCGCTCTCGCTCGCCGCCATTGCCATCCGGCGGGACCTGGTGGACGCGCACGGAGCCGACATCGATCGTGCACTCCGCGCCAGCGTCGAGTACGCGTTCACGCATCCCGACGCCAGCCGCACGTACGTCCGCGAGCACGCGCAGGAGATGGATGCCGCGGTCGCCGCGCAGCACATTCAGCTTTACGTCAACGAATACACCCTCGCGCTCGACGAACACGCGGTGCACGCGCTGCTGGATTTCGCGCAGCAACAGGAGCCCAACGCACCCACCGGGCAAGCGCCGATTTTTATCTAAACATCATCATCTTCAGGGACGGCGTACGGACTGGGCACACGCTTGACGACGATGGTGAGGCCGAAGAGGACGAGCGTCATCGCAGCCAGCGTGCCGAGATAAATACCCGGACCAATGATCGCCTCCGGCGCCGCCCCGGCAGGCACGCCGTTGACAATCTCACTCGCCCGCGCCTGGGCCCAGGCAGCATCGCGAACGGTCCGCGACATCCATTGATAGCCGAGGAACATGATCGCGAACGCCGCGAGCCCGACGAGCAGCAGGGGATGGCGGGAGTTCTTGCGCGTCCAGATGCTGAGGCCCGCAAGCAGGACGGCGAGAGCGCCGAGTCCGAGAATCCACAGGCCGGCGGTTTCAGGCACGCCGCCGAGCGGCACATCCCCGATGCGCATCCACGGCAGAAACGCACTGACGATCAACATCACGCCCGCCGCCACCGGAATGTAATACGCGCGCATTCTGAATTGCTGAGTTTAACATCGGCGATCTCCATCCGCAGCGGCCGTGGCCCGGTGTCGATCTCGGGTGGGTCATTCAGCGAGCCCGCCGGGGCAACGGCCTGGCAACCGATGCGATCGCGCGCTCAAGGGGCGGGGCGTAGGGCTATTTCCGCGCCTTAGGTCGCGTGCGAGGAACGCATCGCGACAGCGACGATCGGCTTCGCCCATTCGGGCACACGCGCCAGATCGCACGCGGCAACGACCTTTCCGTTCGCCATGTGAAGCACAAGAAGGGGCAGGGGCGTAGCGCCGGAGGCCGGATCTGCCTCAACGCTGTTGTCGAACACCCGGAGCTCCGTCAGATGGGAAAGCAGACGAATCAGATTGACCCGGCTGCGCTCGTACCGTTCACGAATCGTGTTCTCTGGAATGTCGTGTCCGCCTCGCGCGACCCGCGCACGAACACGCGCGATGTGCAGCTCCGGGGTGACCAGAGCGACGTACCACATGCGAACCGCGATGCCCTCCGCCAGCGCTCGCCGGAGTAACGACGTGATGGTGTCCCCTCCAAGCGTGGTTTCGAAGGCGAAGACAAGACGCCTCGCAATCGCCTCTTCGAGAAGGCGCGTGCCTTCCTGCCAGGCGGCTATGTTGGCGTCGCGTTCAGAAATCTGGGGATTCGTCGACCGGATGCGGCGTGTGGCTTCGTCTGGATTGAAGTAGTTGGCGCCCTTCTCGCGGATGGCGGCACCCGTGACGCTGCTCTTGCCCGCGCCGTTTGTTCCAGCCAGCGCATAGATACAGGCGGCGGCCTCAGCCACGCCGTCGCTGATTGGCTGCCGCCAACCGGCCGAGCTCGTTCGGCGTGGCCTCAAAGGCCGATTGCAACGCCCTTCGGCTGCGCGGCGTCTGCAACCTCGCAAGCAGACCGTCGAACTCGCCGCGCAACGCATGCAAATCCGGTGGCCGCGAGCCGCCGAGGGCTTCGAATTCGGCTATCGAGATGAGGACCGCTTTGGGTGTGTCGTGCTTCGTGATGACGACAGACTCGCCACGAATTGCCGCTTCCAGCAACGGCCCAAAGCGCGTCTTGGCTTCGGTGGCCGTCACCGTCAGCGCCACACTCGCTGCTGCTGCGGTCGTCGATTTTCCAGATGCCTTCGCCATGTGTCCATTTTGTCCAATATGGACATAATAGTCAAATCACCGCAGCTTTAGCTCCGTCGCAGTTGGCGTACCGCAGCTGCAACCACCGCCGCGGCCGCATCGATCTCCTGCTCTGTCGTAAACCGACCGAGCCCGAACCTGATCGACGCGCGCGCCTGCTCATCGCTTAATCCCATCGCGCGCAGCACGTGCGACGGTTCTGCACTCGCGGTCGCGCACGCCGCGCCCGACGACACGGCCACGTCTGCCGCAATGACTTTCAGCAGCGACTCGCCATGCACATCGTCTACACGCACGTTGAGGTTGTTTGGCAGGCGCGGCTCCAGCGGGCCGTTCAGATGAATGCCGTCGACGGCTGAGAGCGCCGCCCATAAACGATCGCGCAGCGCGCGCAGGCGAGCCGCATCGGCCTCACGCTCTCCGCGGCACAACTCTGCTGCTTTGCCAAATCCCACAATCGCGGGCACGTTGAGCGTGCCCGAACGATACCCGCGCTCGTGGCCGCCACCATCGAACAGCGCTTCGAGATCGATGGCCAGGTCCCGTTTCGCGATGTAGAGCGCGCCGACACCCTTCGGGCCGTACATCTTGTGCGCGCTGATCGAGACGAGGTCGACGCCAAGCTCTTTGCTCTTGAGAGGAATCAGGCCCGCCGACTGCACCGCATCGCAATGAAACAGCGCTCCCTGTGCGTGCGCGATCTCCGCGATCTGGGCCAGCGGATGCAGCACGCCGGTCTCGTTGTTCGCCGACATCGCGCTCACGAGCAGCGTGTCGGCGCGAACCGCGTCACGAAGCCGGTCGAGATCGATTCGCCCGTCCCCATCGACGCCGAGATACGTCGCGCGAAATCCCTGGCGCTCGAGCGCCCCGCACGGATCGAGCACGGCGTGATGTTCCGTCGCGATCGTGACGACGTGCCGGCGGTTTTCAGGCGCGCGCGCGGCGAGCCCTTTAATGGCGAGGTTGTTCGATTCCGTTGCGCCGCTCGTGAAAACGACATCGCGAAACCGCGCGCCGATGAGCGACCCGACCTGCTCGCGCGCCTGCTCGACAGCCTTGTTCGCTTTCCAGCCGAACGGATGGTTGCGGCTCGCCGCGTTCCCGAAATGCTCGGTAAAAAACGGCAGCATCGCCTCGAGCACGCGCGGATCGACCGGAGTCGTCGCGTGGGAATCTAAATAGATGGGATCCACGTCGTTTAACGTTTACAGTTTACCGTTTGCCGTAACGGTGAACGGTCGACGGTGAACGGTCGACGGTTAACGGTTAACGGTTTGAAGAACGGGGCGGGAAATCGAGATCAGCACCGGCTCGGCCGCTTCCGCCGCGAGCTCGGTGATCGAGCAGGTCTGCAGCGCCACGAGAATGCGCTCTTTGATCTTCCAGAGCGGATCGCGGACGCTGCACTTCGAGTACTGCTCGCAGTTCTCTTCTTCGGTCGAGCAGGCGGTGACGGTCAGCGGGCCGTCCACAGCCTGGATGACATCGGCCACCGAAATGTCGGAGGGCGGACGGCTGAGCTGATACCCGCCGCGCGTCCCCTGGTGCGATGCGAGCACCCCTTCGCGCGCCAGCCGCTGCAGCACCTTGGCCATCAGCTCGACGGGGATGTCGTACTGCTCCGCGATTTCGCGCGCACTGGAGGCGGCCTGGTCGGGCCGGAGCGCCAGGTGCTTCATCGCGATGAGCGCGTAATCCGCCTTCTTCGAGAGCCTTAACATGTTGATTCGTAAGATATTGGTAGTGCTCAACTTAAGTTGAGCCCTACAGCAGTGTACGACCCCTGCGTCTTACCGTCAATATTTCGGCACTGCCGGGTCGATCTTGTCCGACCAGTCCAGGATGCCCCCCTTGAGGTTCTTCACGTTCGTGTAGCCCTTCTGCCGCAGGAACGCCGCGGCCTTCGCGCTGCGCCCCCCCATCTTGCACTGCACGATAATCTCCTTGTCGCGCGGGATCTCACTGATCCGCTGCGGCACTTCGCCGAGCGGAATGAGCGTCGATCCGGGGATCTTCCCTATCTGGTACTCAACAGGCTCACGCACGTCGAGCAGGAAGAAATCTTCCTTCGCATCGATCTTCCGCTTGAGCTCCACCACGTCCGTCTCGGTCTCGTTGCTGTTCGTGCTCACCGCCACCTCCGTCGCCGCGGGCGCCACGCCGCAGAATTGTTCGTAGTCAATCAGCGCGGTGACGGTCGGATGCGTGCCGCACACCGGGCAATCAGGATCTTTCTTCAGCTTGAGCTCGCGGAATTTCATCCGGAGCGCGTCGTAAATCAGGAACCGTCCCACGAGCGGCTCGCCGATGCCCATGATGAGCTTGATCGCTTCGGTCGCCTGAATCGTGCCGATGACGCCGGGCAGCACGCCCAGGACCCCTCCCTCGGCGCAGCTCGGCACCAGTCCGGGCGGCGGCGGCTCGGGATAGAGGCAGCGATAGCACGGGCCGTCCTTGGTCGCGAACACCGACGCCTGCCCTTCGAACCGGAAGATGCTGCCGTACGCGTTCGGCTTGCCGGCGAGCACGCACGCATCGTTGGTGAGGTAACGGGTCGGAAAATTGTCGGTGCCGTCGAGAATCACGTCGTACGGCTTGAACAGATCGAGCGCGTTCTTCGACGACAGCGCGGTTTCGTACGTCTCGATGGTGATGTGCGGATTCAACTCGAGCAGACGATCTTTGGCCGACGCGAGCTTCGATCGCCCGACATCGGACGTGCCGTGGATCACCTGCCGCTGCAGGTTGCTGAAATCGACGACATCGAAGTCGACGATGCCGATCGTGCCGACGCCGGCCGCCGCCAGATACAGCGCCGCCGGCGACCCGAGGCCGCCCGCGCCGATGCACAGCACGCTGCCCTTCTTGAGCTTCTCCTGCCCTTCGACGCCCACCTCCGGCATGATGAGATGCCGGCTGTAGCGCTTGACTTCGTCGTTCGACAGGGCCATTTACCTACCACCCGCCACTGAAGGAATGATGCTGATCGTGTCACCGGGCTTCACCGCCGTCTTTTCTTTTTCCAGGTAGCGGATGTCTTCGTCGTTCAGATAGACGTTGACGAAGCTGCGCAGCTTCCCCTGCTCGTTGTACAGATGCGGCTTCAGTCCCGCGTACGTCGTCGTCAGGTTGGCGAGCAGCTCGCCGATCGTCGCGCCGTCGACCTCGACGGCATCCTGCTTACCCGTGAACGGCCGGAGCGGAGTCGGAATCAGAATCTTGTTAGCCATAATCTCTCTTTGTTGTGCTCAACTGAAGTTGAGCCCTACCGGGATCAGTTGAGCCCTACCGGGAATCAGTTGAGCCCTACCGGGATCAGTTGAGCCCCTTCGTAGTGCTCAACTGAAGTTGAGCCCTACTAGTTGCGCTTCGCGGAACTGCGAGCGGTCGTCGGCCAGCTGCCACACGGTCATCTGCTCGGGCCTGGCCTCTTGAATAGACACAATCACGTACCAGAAGAACGGAAACGCGTGGTCCAGATCGTACTGCGAAGGGCGCGCCGGATGATCGGGATGCGAGTGATAGAACCCCAGCAGGTCCCTCTTCAGGCGTTTCGCCTCCTCCTCCACGAACGTGTAGTCCGACGGCCGAATCAGGAACCGCCGCCGAGCCCCCTCTTCCGTCGTGTTCGGCAGCGGCGACACGTGCTCGACCACCCCGTCGGCGCCGATCAGCGCGCCGCAGCACTCGTTCGGGTACGTGTCAACGCCGTGACGCCGGATGGCGTCCGCGATGCCAGGCATGAGCCTCAGTGATTCAGACATGAATTCGGGGCAGTTGGATCCCTATGCAGGTGCATTCCAGAAGCGCTCGGACATGTATTTGTCGGCGCTGTCCGGGAAAACGGTGACAATCACGGCATTTTTGACGGTTTTGGCAATATTGAGGGCGCCCGCCAGCGCGGCCCCGCCTGAGATGCCCACCAGCAGGCCCTCTTCCCTCGCCAGGCGCCGCACCATCGTATACGCGTCCTCGGTGCTCACGCGCATGTCCTCGTCGGCCAGCGCCGGATCGTAGAAACCGGGGACGATCGCGGTTTCCATGTGCTTGAGCCCTTCGAGGCCGTGGAGCGGCGAGTCGGGCTGAAAGGAGATGAGCTTGACGGACGGGTTCGCTTCGCGCAGGCGCCGGCCCGTGCCCATGAACGTGCCGCTGGTGCCGAGGCCCGCCACGAAGTGCGTGATGCGGCCGTCGGTCTGCGCGAGAATTTCCGGCCCCGTCGTCTCGTAGTGCGCGCGCCAGTTCGCGTCGTTGTTGTATTGGTCGGGATAGAAATACAGCTCGGCGTTCGCGGCGACCTGCTTGCGCGCTTCGCGAATCGCGCCGTCCGATCCGTCCATCGGATCGGTGAAGATGAGATCGGCGCCGTAGGCGTGCAGCAGCCGCTTGCGCTCCACGGTGACGTTGGATGGCACGCAGAGCTTCACGGGAAACCCCTGCGACGCGCCGATCATCGCGTAGGCGATACCGGTGTTTCCCGACGTCGCGTCGAGCAAGGTCTTTCCCGGCCGCAGCGCGCCCGAGCGCAGCCCCTCGCGCACCATGTTGGCCGCCGGACGATCCTTCACGGATCCGCCAGGGTTGAACCATTCGGCTTTGCCGTACAGCTCGACGCCGTCGAGCCCGGCTTCGAATTTCCGGAGCCGGATCAGCGGCGTATTGCCAATCAGGTCGAGCACCGTGTCGGCCCGTTTCTGTCCGCGTTCGGTCGTCTGGACGCCCATTCCTGGCTGAATTATATCGGTTCTCGGATTACTTCACCGGCGCGCCCTCGGCATCCCGGACTTCGGCCGTGGTTCCGAGCTCTTTCTCGAGCGCCTCGCCGATTTTTGCGCGGTCGCCGACTGCCACCACGACGAACGTGTCAGCCACCACGTATTTCTTCGCGACCTCCTGCACCGCCTGCGCGTCGACGACCGAGATCTGCTCGGCGAGATTCGAGTAGTAATTCAACGGCAGCCCGTGCGTGAACAGCGTCGACAGGCTCCCTGCGACGCGGTCGCTGGTTTCGAACAGCGCGGGGAGCTGCAGCGTTATCGCATCTTTCGCGAGCGTCAGCTCCTGCGGCGTGACGCGGGTCTCGCTCATCTTCTTGAGCTCGATCATCACTTCGTGCACGGCCGGCGCCGTGACGTCGGTGCGAACGCCGGTGGCCACCGAAAACGGCCCGCCGCTGCGCCAGTACGAGAACTGCGAGTTGGCGCCGTAGGTATACCCGTGCTCCTCTCGCAGGTTCATGTTGATGCGGCTCGCGAACATGCCGCCGAGAATCGTGTTCATGACACGCACCGGCATGTAATCGGGGCTGTTGCGCGGCACGCCGAACGTCGCGATGCGCAGCTGCGTCTGCGGAGAGCCCGGACGATCGACAATGACGAGACGCGGCGGCGCGGCCGCCGGCACGCCCAGCTTCGCCGGCGCCGCAGTGCCCTTAGGCCAGCTTCCGAGTGCGGTCTGCGCCAGTGTCCTGAGCTCGGGAACCGTCATCGCGCCGGTGACGACGAGCGCCGCGTTGCCGGGAACGTAATGCTGGCGCCAGAATGCCTGCAGGTCGTCACGCGTCAGCTGTTTGTTCGACGCAGGCGTTCCCAGCTCGCTGAATCCATATTGATGCGTGCCGTACAGCACCTTGCCGGTGACCACGCCGACGACCTGAACGGGATTACCCTTCTGCTCGGCGAGATCGGCCAGCCGCGTGGCCCGGACGCGCTCGACTTCTGCAGTGGGAAAGCTCGGACGCAGCGCGACATCCGCAAGCAACGACAGCGCTGCAGGAAAATTCCTGCTGAGGCTGCTTGTCGACACGGTTGAGGCATCCCGCGACGTGCCGGTGCTGAGCGAGGCGCCAATCTGCGCCACTTCCTCGGCGAGCTGCACGGCATTGCGCGTGGTCGTGCCCTGATCGAGCACGTCAGCCGTGAAGCTGGCGAGCCCTGGCTTCTCGAGAGGATTCGCGTCGCTTCCGCTGCGCAGCACGAGGGTGGCGGACACGACAGGCACCCCGCCCGTCTGCGGCAGCGCAATCACCGTCAAACCATTCGGCAGCTCGAACGATTGCGGAACGGGCACGCTCACCGCTTTCGCGGCGCCGGCGCCCGGTTGCTTCGCGCGCCATGGCTCGTCGGCGTTTATTCCAGCCGCCGGTGCGCCAGACGAGGGCGCCTGTTCTGCCGTCGGCTTCGGCACCTCGGGCCCGAGATTCTGTTTTCCCGGAACGCCGTGCACGACGACGCGCGCGTTCGGCGCGAGATAACGCTGCGCGAACTGGCGCACCGACGCCGGCGTCACACGACGCCGGCGCATGATGTCCTCGGTCAGGTAGTCCGGCGTGCCGACGTACTGGTTGTACAAATTCAACTGATCGGCAACGCCGCCGAATCCGCCGACGAGCTGCAGGCCGTTGAAGATCTGCGTCTCGAGCACATTGCGCGCGCGCTCCACTTCCGCCGCCGTCGGCCCCTTCGCGCGAAGCAACTCGACTTCCTCGTTGATGACGGCCTCGAGCTCCTGCAAAGTATGCCCGGGCCGTGCCGTCGCCTCGATCCCGAACACCGATCCCAGCATCGTTGAGTACTGATAGGCCGTGACGTTCTGCGCGATCTGTTTTTCGTACTCGAGCTTCTTATAGAGACGGCTGACGCGCCCCTGGCCGAGGAGGCTGCCCGCGATGTCGGCGTCCGCATCGCCCGCTTTGAAAAACGCGGGTGTGATCCACGCCATGTAGATGCGCGGCAGCTCGACACGATCTTCAACGACGATCCGTTTCTCTGCGGTGATGACCGGCGTCGGCACGTTCACCTTCGGCACGGCGGGCCCGCGCTTGAGCGAACCGAAGTATTTGTCGACGAGCTGTTTGGTCGCCGCCTTGTCGATGTCGCCGGCGATCGCGATCGTCGCGTTGTTCGGCGCGTAGTACTGCCGGAAAAAGTCTCTGACGTCGTCCAGCTTCGCGGCCTGAATGTCGGCATGCGATCCGATGATGACGCCGTGGTACGGATGGCCTTTCGGAAACAACGCCTGGAACAGCGCTTCCTCGACGATGCCGTACGGTCTGTTCTCGGTGCTCTGCCGGCGCTCGTTCCGCACGACGTCCTGCTGGTTCGACAATTTCGCCTGATCGACGGTCTCGAGCAGGTATCCCATGCGATCGGATTCGAGCCAGAGCGCCAGCTCGAGCTGATTCGAGGGCATCGTCTCGAAGTAGTTGGTGCGATCGAAACCGGTCGTGCCGTTCATACCGGTCGCGCCGCCGCCGGCGAGCAGCCTGAAGTGCGCGTCGCTCTCGATGTGCTTCGAGCCCTGGAACATCATGTGCTCGAAGAGGTGCGCGAAGCCCGTGCGGCCCGGCGCCTCGTGTGCGGGCCCGACGTGATACCAGAGATCGACGCCGACAAGCGGCACGCGGTGATCCTCGGAAAGGATCACTTCGAGCCCGTTCGGCAGCGTGTACTTCTCGACATCGAGCCTTGGAATATCGCTCGGCGGCGCCTGCGCGCCAAGGGACAGCACGCTCACCAGGACCATCAGAAACAGCGCGAGTATCTTCTGCATGACTTTTACTTTCTACTTTCTACTTTCTACTTTTCACTTTTTACTTACTGGTTTATTTTCCAAACTCGCCCATAGATACCAGGAGGCAACCGAACGGTACGGCCGCCATTTTTCGGCAATCGTGTGTAGCCTTTTGACGTCTGGCGTCTTGCGAAGGTTGTAGGTCTTCTGAACCGCCTTCACAATACCAAGATCGCCGGCCGGAAAGACATCGGGACGCGTCAGCCGGAAAATCAGCAGCATCTCGACCGTCCAGCGGCCAATTCCCTTGATTGTCGTCAGTTCCGCGACGATCTCGTCGTCGCTCATCTCCTGCAGACCTGCCGTGCGTATCGAACCGTCGAGCATCTTGCGGCTGAGATCGCGCATATAGCCGAGCTTCTGGCGGCTCAGGCCGGCGCCGCGCAGCGCTTCGTCCGACAGCGGCAGCAGGGCTTCCGGCGTGGGCGGGCCGCCGTTCGGGAGCAGGGCGCGCACCCGGCCGTAAATGGTCGCCGCCGCGCGCGTGGACAGTTGCTGCGACACGATGGCTTCGACGAGGCCGCAGAAGATGTCGGTCTCGCGGCCGGTCGTGATGCCGCACGCGCCGTACTTCCTGATGATCGGCGCCAGCACCGGATCGCGCCGCATGAGCACGCGCCGCGCGCGCGCCATGTCGCCGGCGGTCATCGGTTGAAAAAGGGGACGGGAATCTTTTTCGCTCGAGCCTCCCGAAAAAGATTCCCGTCCCCTTTTTCTCATCAACGGATCGAGACCGTCAAGGTCACGGCCGCGCGAATCTCGATCGTCGACGGTTCGACAGGCGTCATCTCGTCGGCGGCAGCCCCCTGCATGGCCATACGCATCATCGGCCGCGGCGGTTCGACCTGCGTGCCTTCTTCCTCGATACGCACGATGCGATCGATGGTTGCGCCCGCGCCGGCGGCGGCGGCATCAGCGCGCGCTCGCGCCTCCGCGACGGCCTGGCGCAGCGCTTCGCGCTCGAGCGCGGCGCGATTGCGCACGTCGAATCGAATGCCGGAGATCCTGGCCGCACCGCTGCTGCCCGCCGCATCAATCACGGTGCCGACGCGATCGATGTCGTCGAGCCGCACTTCAACGGTGTTCCGCGCGATGTAGTTGCGAAACGTCTGCCGCCCATTGGCGTAGTCGTATTCAGGCTGCAGGTCGTAGCCGACGGTGCGGATCGCGTCCTTGGGTACGCCCGCCTGCTCGATTTGCTTCAGCACCGCGTTCATGGAGACAGCGTTCTGCTTCTGCGCCTCCGCGGAATTCTTGGAGCGCGATTCGACGGCAATCATGACGAACGCGCGATCGGGCCGCGCGTGCACGATGGCCTGCCCGCGCGTCACAATCGACGGCTGCAGCGGCGACATGATCGGGGGCGGTGTCTGAGCGAGGGCTGGGGAGGCGATTGCGGAGATGAGGAGGAGAACGGCGGGGATGATCTTCATCCCCTGAGTTTATTTCAACGAATAGGCCACACGAAATCCGATGCTGTACGCGTAGCTGTCGGGCGGAACCTTATGGCGATAGGCGCACCGGAGGTAGCGGCCCTCGGCGTTCACCCACGCACCGCCGCGCACGATGCGCATGATGCCGTTGTCTGGCCCCTGAGGGTTGATGTACTGCGCGCGCTCGTAATAGTGCGGCGAGTACCAGTCGGAGACCCACTCCCACACGTTGCCCGCCATGTCGTGCAGCTGGAACGCATTCGCCGGATAGCTGCCGACGGGAGCCGTGCCACGGTCGGCTTTGACCGTCGCGTGTGGAAGAAAGTGCGCGCACGCCGCGTCGAGCGTGTCGCCCCACGGAAACCGCTTGCCGTCGAGACCGCCGCGCGCCGCGCGCTCCCATTCGGTCTCGGTTGGCAGCCGCACCGGCTTGCCGGTCTTGCTGGCGAGCCACGCGCAGTAGGCGGCGGCGTCTTCGAATCCCACGAGCGTCACTGGATGGCGATCGCGTCCTTCGGGCGGCGTCCCGTTGGTCCAGAAATAGGCCGCCGCCAGCGAGCGGAAGTCCGATTCGAGCGCGCCCGAGACCATCAGCGGCAGCACGCGAATCGCCGGAGACGGATGGCCCGTCTCGCGGACGAACTGCGCGTACTCGCCGTTGGTGACCGGATAGATGCCAATCGCAAAATCGTCGATGTAGGCCTTGTGAGGCGGACGCTCATCCTCTTCGCCGTCCTCGGCGCCCATGCCGAACTCGCCAGCGGCGATTCGCGCCACCTGCAGCAGCGATTCGTCAGACATTCGTTGTGGGTAGAATGTACCTAACATTCATGACGCGCAAGCCCGCCTCTATCGAAACCTCCGAGTTACGAAAACGTCTCCGCCATGCCATCGAAGAGCGCCGGAAGGCCACGGCCGCGCGACGCGCGATGCTCGACGAGGCGGCGGTGGCTTACGAAGAGCTGCTCGCAATGACCGCGACCCCGCTGGTGCAGAAACTCGCCAACGCGCTTCGGGCCGAGGGGCACCACTTCACGGTCTTCACGCCCAACCGCGGCCTCCGCATGGCGCTCGCCAAGTCGGCCGACGACTTCATCGAGTTCGCGCTCGACACAGAGGAGGAACCGTTCGCCGCGCTGCGCGTGAACCGCACCCGCGGCCGACGCGTCGTCCAGCACGAGCGGCCCGTCAAAGGGCGCACGGCCGTCGACCGCCTGAGCGAAGAGGATGTCCTGCAGGCGCTCCTGGAAGAAATCGCGCCGTTTGTGGAGAGATAGGGACAGGGGTAAGGGGCAAGGGGTAAGGGGCAAGGGGTAAGGGGTCAATTGCCCCTCGCCCCTTACCCCTCGCCCCTTCATGCCAGTCTCTCCACAAACGAGGTATCGATCCCCTGCCGCTTGAGCAGCGCCAGGAACCCCTGCTGATCCGCCGCCTGCCGGTACGCCTCGCGCGAGTCGACAATCCCTCCCTGCACGAACGCGACGAGCGCATCGTTCAGCGCCACCATCCCGTGCTTGCGCCCGCTGTCGATCGCCATCGGCAGCTGCGACGTCTTGCCTTCCGCGATCAGCGTCGCGACGGCGCTCGTGTTGAGCAGCACTTCGCGCGCGGCCACGCGGCCGCCGCCGGTTTTCCGCAGCAGCGCCTGCGACACGATGCCCCGCAGGTTTTCCGCGAGGCCAAGCTGCACCTTCGCTCTCCGCTCCGGCGGCGTCGCGTCGATGATCCGATCGACCGCGTCTGTCGCCGTGTGCGCGGTCAACGCGCCGATGACCAGGTGTCCCGACTGCGCGGCATCGAGCGCCAGCGCCACGATCTCGGGAGAGCCGAAATCCTCTACCACCAGCACGTCGGGGTTCTCGCGCAGCGCCGCGCGCGCCACCGACAGCAGCTCGTTGCGATCGCCGCGCACCTCGCGCTGGCTCACCAGCGAGCCGCGGTTCTCGTGGACGAACTTGATCTGGTTCTCGATCGTGATGACGTATTCGCTTCGCGTGCGATTGATCAAATCGACGAACGCGGAGATGAGCGTCGACTTTCCGCTCGAGCGCGGTCCCGCGACGAGCACGAGGCCGTCGGCCTCCGCGCAGAGCCCCTGGATTTCGCGCGAGAGCCCGAGCTGCTCGGCCGAAATCGCGCGCGCCGGAATCATGTGGAAGATGCCGCCGGCGCCGCGATGATCGCGGAACGTGACGCATCGGATGCGGCCGACGTCGGCGACATCGCAGATCCACTCGGTGCCCGCCTGGCTGCGCAGCGCTTCGCGGTTGCGCTCGGGAATCATGTCGAGGATGAGCGTCTCGACATCCCCTTCGGTCAACACGCTCTCCCCGTCGATGGGCCCGATTTCGCCGTCGACGCGAATCGACGGCCGCGACTGCGAGGTGAGATACAGCGTCGACGCGCCGCGGGCCGCCGCAATCCGCAGCAGGCGATCGATGCCCGTTGCGTGCAGCGATGGCGTGAAGCGCGCGCTCTGATCGCCGCGCACCTGATGGCGCGACAGCGGCAGCACGACGGCGTGTCGCTGCTCGGGCTCGGGCGCCCACTCTGGCTCGGGTGGCGCCACGGTCACCGGTGGCGTGGGGATCGTGGGTCGCGTGGCTAGCGATTCTGGAACGTAGGCCGGCTCTTGCTCTGTAGAGCCGGCAGGATTCACATCCAGCGAGATCTCGTGCACCTCCGCCGCAACGCCGATGTCGTAGCTCTCCTGCTCGATCTCCTGGATCTGCTCGATGAGCGGACCAGAGTCCGCGGTTCCGGGTTCCGGTTCCGGTTCCAAGGCCTGCCGCGCCGAAGCGTTGGGCATCGAGTGCGCGAAGGCGGGTTCCGGTTCCGGGTTCCAGGTGAACGGCTCCGGAGCCGGCGCGGCGGCGAAGTCGAGATTCAGATCGATCGACGCAAATGCGGGTTCCGGTTCCAGTTCCGGTTCCGGCTCGGGCTCTGGCACTGGCTCTGGTGGCGGTGGCGCGACGACAGGCGCTTCGACCTGCACCGGTTTGCGATGCCTCCGAATTTCGATCCAGATATCATCGCCGCCGCGAGCCGCAACGACGCTGAAGCTCTGGCCAGGCGCGAAGGCGGGAGACCCGAGATCGTGCTGAACCGCACCGATCTCGTCGAGCGACTGGAGCGCCTCGGCTGGCAGCAGCTCGTTGAGCATCCCTTTCACCGCTTCCAGGGTGAGCGCGCGCGACGCCAGGTCTGATTGTCCAGAGGGAGCGACGACGTAGGGACGCTCGCCCGCATGGAGGACGAGGGCGTCTCCATTCGCGCGAACGATGGCGGTCAACAGCGAAGTTACGAGCGGCACAGTTCTCCCAAAGGGGTAAGTCGATCTCCCAGATTTTCGGTCGAAGTGCCTCTTTACTTTATTGTGAAGACAACGCCGTGCTGCACGGGCAGGAAGTCGAAGAGCTGGTCGACGACGAATCCCATCGGCTCGATTTCGCGCCGGATTTCCTCGAAGCTCATCTTGTGGAGCGGCGACGCCGGCGCAATATTGCTCTCTTTTGCATACTCCAGAATGACGACGCGCCCGCCCGGCTTGAGCGCGCGGCGAATGCCGGCCATCATCGCATCCGGATCGCCGAATTCGTGGTACGCGTACGCGACGAACACGAGATCGACCGACCGTTCGGGCAGCCGCGGGCCGCTGTCGGTGGCCAGCACGTACTCCACGTTGGCCAGCTTGTGTTCCGCCACCGCTTTTCTGGTCAGATCGAGCATCGGCTGCTGGATGTCGACTGCGTAGACCTTCCCTTTCAAGCCCACCTGCTGCGCGAGCCGCCACGTGAAATAACCGGTGCCCGATCCGACATCGGCCACCGTGGCGCCGAGGCGTATCTGAAGCGCGCTCATCAAGAGGTCGGGCTTCTCTTCCTGATCGCGCTGCGGCCGGTTGAAGAACGGCGCATTTTCCGTCGCGGGCGCAATCTCCCGCTCGACGACGCCGGTGCCCAGCGCCCACAGCGTGCGGCGCATTCGCAGATAGGCGACGAGCCGACCGACCTCTGCGGGCGAGAACGCCGATGCGTTCGGATGCCTCGAGGGATTGATAACCGCCGCGCGCAACTTGTCCGGCGTGCGCAGCAAACCGATCCAGCTCAGATCGCGCGCGGTGCGTTCGCCGGCGTCATGGACGCGGTGACACGTCAGGCACTGCCCTTTCCCTTCGAACAGGGCGCGGCCCGCGTCGACATCCGATGGCACAGGCGGCGCCGCCTGCGCGGACAACGCGATCGCAAAGAGAGCCGCAGCAGGGGTGACGGTCATGGCCTCACTTTATCGCTGGACCGCCCCGCGGCCAACGGGTATAAAACTGCCCATGCTCCTATCTTGCCGAAGGACGCTGGCCATGCTCTGCGCGGCAGCCGGCCTGATGTGTTCCAGCGCGGCGGCGCAGACACCGAATCCCACCCTGGAGGGGCACCCTGGCGATTACGGTCGCGCGGACATCGAGTACGGAGCGCGCCTGTATACCCAACACTGCGCCAATTGCCACGGCACCACCGGTGACGGCATCGCGAACGTGGATCTGCGCAGCGGAAAGTTTCGCACCGCGAGGACCGACCTGCAGCTGCGCGCGGCGATCGCGAGTGGCTTTTCGAATGCCGGCATGCCGTCGTTCCGATCGCTCGACGCGGCGGAGCTTACCGGCCTCGTGGCGTATATCCGCAACATGAACACGTTCGACAGCGGTTCGATGAAGCCCGGCGACACGGCGCGCGGCCACGGGATCTTCGAGGGCAAGGGCGCATGCCTGAGCTGTCACCGCGTCAACCACAAAGGCAGCCGCAAGGCGCCGGACCTGTCCGACATCGGCCTGGTACGCAGCGCCGGGTCGCTCGAGCGTTCGCTGCGCGATCCGAACAGCCAGATGTTCCCCATCAACCGCCCCGTCCGCGCCGTGACGCGCGACGGCAAGGTGATCAACGGCCGCCGCCTGAACGAGGACACCTACACGGTGCAACTGAGCGACGAAGAGGGTCGGCTGCACTCGCTCATCAAATCCGATCTGCGCGAGTACACGATCTCGACGAAGTCGACCATGCCGTCCTACGAGAAGGAATTGACGCCGGCTGAAATCGCGGACGTCGTGTCGTACCTGCTTTCATTGAAAGGCCGATGACCATGCGCCGCCACAGGATTCTGTTCGCCGCCTCCCTCGCCATCGTTGCGTCGGCCTCGCTTCACCTGAGCGCGCAGGCCCCCGTCACCTACGAGCGCCTGCTGAACGCCGCGAAGGAGCCGCAGAACTATCTGACGTACGGCGGCGATTACTCCAGCACGCGCTACAGCACGCTCACGCAGATCACCCCGGAAAACGTCAAGAACCTGAACCTCGCATGGGTCTATCAAGCCAGCGTCACCGGAAGCTGGCAGCCGACACCGCTCGTGGTCGACGGCATCATGTATTTGACGCAGCGGCCGAACGACGTCATCGCGATGGACGCAACGACGGGGCGCGTCTTCTGGATCTATCGCCACAGCAACGAGAACGTGGTCGCGTGCTGCGGATCGAACAATCGGGGCGTGGCGATACTCGGTGAGCTGCTCTACATGGGCACGCTGGATGGCCACCTCGTCGCCATCGATGCGAGAAGCGGCCGCGAGGTCTGGAAGACGAGAGTCGCGGACAACACGCAGGGTTACTCGATCACCGTCGCGCCGCTCGCGTTGAAGGACCGCATCGTCGTAGGTGTGGGTGGGGGCGAATATGGCATCCGCGGCTACATCACGGCGCACGACGCGCAGACCGGCAAGGAAATGTGGCGTTTCTACACGATTCCAGGTCCGGGCGATCCGGGGCACGACACGTGGGAAGCGTGCCCGCCCGATGCGAAGACGTATTGCGATCCCGAGGCGTGGAAGCACGGCGGCGCGTCGGTGTGGGTAACGGGATCCTACGATCCCGATTTAAACCTGACCTACTGGGGCATCGGCAACGCGGGACCCGACTACAACGCGGATCAGCGTCCCGGCGACAACCTCTACACGGCGTCGGTCGTCGCGCTCGACGCCGATACCGGCACGCTGCGCTGGCATTACCAGTTCACGCCGCACGATCACTACGACTACGACGCGGTGCAGGTGCCGGTGCTGGCGGACATCAGTTGGCAGGGCGCGCCGGTCAAAGCGATGTTCTGGGCCAACCGCAACGGCAACTTCTACGTCTTCGATCGCGCGACGGGGACATTTCTCCACGGGAAGCCGTTCGTGAGAGTGAATTGGATGAACGGATTCGAACCGAACGGCCGCCCGATTCAAACGCGTCAGCCCGCCGGTCTGCCGACGTATCCGGGCATCCAGGGCGGCACGAATTGGTACTCGCCATCCTACAGCCCGCGAACCAAGCTGATGTACGTGTCGACGTGGGAGTCGAATGCCCACATCTTCGACGGCACGCCGGTCGTCTACGAGCCGGGGCGCGACTTCACCGGCCGCAACAATCAAACGTTTGTGCCGACGCCTGGCGATCCGACGCGGAACATTCCGGGCGCGCCGGGACTGCCCAACCTGCGGCGCGGCCCTATCAACAACTGGCTGTCGGACGCGGGCCGGGGCATTGTGCAGGCGATCGATCCGATTACCGGCGATGCGAAATGGAAGTTCGAGATGGTCGACGTCACCGATACGGGCATCTTCACGACGGCCAGCGACCTGCTGGTCACCGGCGGACGCGAAGGGTACCTGCAGGCGTTCGACGCGCGCACCGGAACGCTGCTGTGGAAGACCCAACTCGGCGCGCAGATGTTGAACAACCCGATCACATACGCGGTGAACGGCAAGCAGTACATCGCGGCCGCGGCGGGATTGTCGCTGTTCGTGTTTGCGCTACCGTAAGTAGGTGGTAGGTCGTAGCCGGTAGCTGGTAGCCATGGAGATCGCGACTTACCCCGATCGTGCGACGATGAGCCGCGCTGCGGCCGCGCATGCTGCGGACGCCCTCCGCGCTTGCATCGAGACAAACGGCAACGCGCGCATCATCGCCGCGACCGGGGCCTCGCAGATCGACTTCCTCGATGCGCTGACCTCAGCACCTGACATCGACTGGTCGCGCGTAGAAATGTTCCACCTGGACGAGTACGTCGGTTTGTCGATCGATCACCCTGCAAGCTTTCGACGGTATCTGCTCGATCGGTTGATCGACAAGGTGGGCATCGGTCGCTTCCATCTGCTCGACGGTGAGCACGAGCCGGCTGAGGTTGCCGACCGCGTCGGCCGCGTGCTCGCAGAGCGCCCTGTCGATCTGGCATTCGTCGGCATCGGCGAGAACGGGCATCTCGCCTTCAACGATCCGCCGGCCGACTTCACCACCGACGATCCATATCTGGTCGTCACGCTAGACGAAGCGTGCCTCCGGCAACAAGTCGGCGAAGGCTGGTTCGCGGCGACGAGCGACGTCCCGACTCAGGCGATCTCGATGTCTGTGCGGCAGATTCTGAAATCAAAAGAGATCATCGCGGTTGTGCCGGATGCGCGAAAGGCTGTTGCCGTGAAAGCCTGCGTTGAAGGACAGGTCTCACCGATGGCACCTGCGTCGATTCTGCAAACGCATCCGAACACGACGCTGTATCTCGATGAAGATTCGGCCTCGTTGCTGACGTCCACGCATTTTCCGAACGCCTGACACTCACTCTTGCTGCCTCAAACACGAAGGCACAGAGACACAGAGGTACACGGAGAATACCTGCGCGTCGATTTCGGCGGCCGCTATGCGGCCGACGCCGGGAAACAGAAAAGCGCAAACACAAGACGTTGAATCGTGCTCGTCTTGATGTTTGCGCTTTTCTGTTTCCCGGTGCGCCTGTGGCGCAAAATCGACGCTCAGATGCACGCAACATCCGCGATCTACTTCGCTTCGTAGATTCTCACCAGCTCCACGAGCTTGTACCCCCTGGTCTGATACGGCGGGATGATGCGCTCGGTGCGGAGGTACTGCATCATGCCTTCGTCGGCGTAGTCCGCCGGCCCGATGCCTTCTGATTCTTCCAGCACCTTGACGAGCTCGTCGAATGTCATCGCCCTGGCGCTGACGCGCCGCTTCCTGGTGAACAGGCCCAGACGCTTGAACGGCTCGTATCGCTCCTCCATCGCGAACGTCACGAACATCTCGTTCGCGATGAAGTTGTAGTCGGCTTCCGATCGCGTCGCCGGCGCGTCTTCAATCTTGACGAGGGTCACCTTGTCGATCGCGCGCAGCCGGTCGACGATGACCTGCGTGAAGGCGCCCTCGCCGGACCACCCGGCGCTATCGACGTCCATGCAGCGCTCCCGTAATCTCGGCCGGCGTGTCGACAAGCGACTCGTCGCCGCGCAGATCGGCCTGGGGCACATCCGCAAATCCAAACCCGTAGCGCGCCAGGCAGATGCGCACGCCGGCGTTGCGCGCCGTTTGCAGATCGATGGTCGAATCGCCAATCAGAACGGTCTCGCTTGCGGCCGCACCCGCCTCACGCATCAGAAACCTGATGCCGTCGGGCTTGGGTTTTCGGGGCCAGGGGCCATCGCCGCCAACCGCCCACTGAAAATGCCTCGACAGGCCGAATGCGTCGAGAATCCGCATCGATTGATCCAGCGGTTTGTTGGTGAGGAGGGCCATCGCCGTACCGCGCGACTGCACCTCATCGAGAAGCCCGGGAATCCCGTCATACGCGCGCGTGTGGTGTGTGAGCCGCGCGTCGTATGCGGCGAGGAAGCGTGCGAGCGCGTCTTCGACAGGCGCTTCAACCTCGGCGGCGGTCATCACCCGCTTCACCAGCGTCGGCGCGCCACAGCCGACCATGCTGACGATGCGGTCGTCGTCCAGCGGCGCCGCGCCGTATCCGGCGAGCATCTCGTTGGCGCTGTCAGCGAGATCCCGGCGCGAGTCGATGAGCGTGCCGTCAAGGTCGAACACCGCTAGACGGGTACTTGGCTTACTCACCGCCGAACGTGGCAAACGACGTAGGCGTTTCCCACACGGTGACCCGCACGACCGGAAACCCTTGCGCATGCGTATAGTCGTACAGGAGTTTGGCGATATGTTCCACGGTAGGATTGCTCTGCACGATGAAGACGGGCTCTCCCAGCTGCTTCAGCGGCGCGACGAGCGGATCGTCTTCGCGAAGAATCATCTTGTGATCGAGCTCGCGATCGACCCAACCCTTGACGATGCGCTTGATGTCGGAGAAGTCGCACACCATGTTGCGGTTGTCGAGCGAGCCGCTGCGGACCTCGATCTCCGCGACCGCATTGTGGCCGTGCGGGTGCTTGCAGATGCCGTCGTAGTCCAGCAGCCGGTGGCCGTAGCAGAACTCAATTTTCTTGGTGACTGAATACATGCATTCACTCGTGATGTTGTCGGGCGGCCTGGACAGCGCCGTGCTCGCCGCCGAGGAAGCCCGGACGTATGTTGTCCATCCAGTGTATGTCGCCGGAGGGCTGGCGTGGGAAGAAGGTGAGCAGCGCGTCGTCCGCGAGCTGCTGAGCCGGCCGCCATTCATCGGCGCGCCTCATCCGGTGCAACCGCTGACGCGGCTCGAGTTCAGCATGCGCGACGTGTACCCCGACTCGCACTGGGCGGTCGCGGGGCGCCCACCGGCCTACGACACGCCCGATGAGGATGTGTATCTACACGGTCGCAACATCGCGCTGCTGTCGAAGGCGGCCGTCTACGCCGCGACGCGTAAAATCTCGCGCATCGTCGTCGCGCCGCTCGCCGGAAACCCCTTCCCCGACGCGACGCCGCAGTTCTTCGCCGCGCTGAACGCGGCGTTCTCGCTCGGCCTGGCCGCACCCATCGAGATCGCGGCGCCATTCGCGAAACTGCATAAGGAAGAAGTCGTCAGGATTGGCGCGAAGCTCGGTGTGCCCTTCGAGCTGACGCTCTCGTGCATGAATCCATCGAGGACGACGCACTGCGGGTTGTGCAGCAAATGCCGGGAGCGTCGCGATGCGTTCCAGGCCGCGGGGATCAAAGATCCGACCACCTACGCGAACGCAAGCCCCCGCTAGGGCAGCGCGGATCCGAACTCCGCGAATCGCGCGGCGCCCATGGGAGCGCAGTCGGCCCCCAACTGCGACACCTCGATGCGGACGTTGTCGTAGATGCCGGGCGGCATGCGGCGCGCGCATTCCTGCCGGATCGGTTCGAGCAGCAAATCGCTAGACGACTCGAGAATGCCGCCGAGCACGATGAGCTCCGGATCGACCACCGCGGCGATGTTCGACACCGCCATCGCCAGGTACTTCACCGTGTCGCGGATGACGGAGATCGACACGCCGTCGTTGCCGTGCGCGCCTTTCAGAATCATGTCGAGCGTGATGGCGCTGAAGTCGCCGCCGGCCGCATCGAGCACGCGCGAGCGGTCTCCCGACTTGACGCGCCACACCAGGCGCCGCACGATGCCGGCCGCGCCGGCTTCCGCCTCAAGACATCCCATGCGCCTGTAGTCTTCGCGCTCCACCGGATTCAGCGCGAGCCATTGCACCGAGCTCGCCAGCCCGTGCGCGCCCGCCAGCAGCACGCCGTTGGAAATGATGCCCGCCGACACACACGGCCCAAGCGAAAACGCAATCAGGTTGCGCGCGCCCTTTCCCGATCCGTACCAGCTTTCGGCGAGCGCCGACGCGTTGCCGATGCTGAGCGTACGAACGGGAACCTGCTCGCCAACGGCCGCCGCGAGGAATGTGAGATCGGAGGGCCAGTTTCTGGAATCTGGATCGGGAAACGCGAGCCCCACCGCCGCAGGGCGGGCGCCATTCGCGCCGGCCAGCGCCTCGCGCGACGCAACGAGGATGGCGTCGCTCGCCTCGGGGGCTGCGGATTCGGCGCGTGCGGCGATCGCGCCGTTCGCGTCCATCAACACCGCCCGCGCGCGACCGCTGTCTACGTTGATGCCGAGATTCACACGGGCTCCATCTCGCCGTTCCAGTCCGCGTGCACGTGCAGCTTGCGGCCGATCAGCGGCATGCGTGCGGCATCGGTACCCGGCCGCGTATCGGCTGTCGCCCGAAACAGGGCGCGATCGACGTCTTTGAGCAGGCGCTCGAACTGTTCCTGGTTTGATGCGCTGAGCACGAGCACGCCGCTCCCCTCGGCGGGAGGGAACCGTACGTCATTCAGATAGTCCTTGTCGAGCGTCATCAGCGTGCGCCGGAGCTGCGCCGCCATGCGGAAATGCTCGATGTCGGACCCACGGCGCAGATCCTCTTCTTCCATGACGAAGAACACGTCCCAGCGCAACTGCTCGCGCATGAAACGAATGAGACCTGCCGGCAGGTTCGCATCACAGTAGACGCGCGGTGCGTCGGTGATGCTCTCGATGATGGCGCCGAGACGATGGGCTAATGTGTCCGCCATATAGTTCTCTCGGCTCTATGCTCTCTGCTCTTGTTTTCGTGCGGCAACCGCCTGCCGCTTCAGCTCGGCCACCAACGCGTCGCGCTTGTGAACCAGCTCTTTGCGCGGCCGCGTGCCGTTCGGCGATCCAATTGCATATTCGCAGAACAGCGGGAAGGCAATCGTGGAGTCGCAGTACGCAACGACCGTGTCGGGCAGCACCCCCGGATTCACCTTGCCCCAACTGACGGCTTCCGACGGCGTCGCGCCCGACAGGCCACCCCACACGACCGAGTCGGTCGTGATCTGGATGAAGTAGTCGTTGCCGCCCTTCTGAATGCCGTAGACCTCCCAGAGCGTGGGCTGCCCCTGCAGGTAGAAGTTCTTCGGCGAGCCACCGCCGAGAATCACGCAGCCGTTGCGCGTGCCGGCCAGGATGATAGCGCACACCTCGTTGACGTCCTTGTTCGGATCGATCATCAGCGTGCTGCCGTTCAGCAGCTCGTGATACGCGACGTTCATGCCGATGGAGCTGTCCCCGGGCGACGAGGTGTAAATCGGCACGCCGACCTGCGCCGCGCGCGCGACCACCGAATGCTCTTCGCAGCCAGGGAATTGCTTCAGCAGGTCGAGCCCCATCTGGTAGTGCATCTCCGACGTCGCGATGGGGCCCTCGAGTTTCGACCGCACCAGGAAATCGCGGATGTAGGAGTCCGTTTCGAGCAGTACCGTCGCGGGAAAGAGCACGTCGTAGATGCGGATGATCCCCTGCTCGTACAGCGCGATGTCGTCCACAAATGGCGAGCCGCGATGGAGCGTGAAGTTCAGCGCATGGTGCAGGTCGTGATAGAGGTTCGCGCCCGTGCTGATGATGAAATCCACCAGGCCGCGGTCCATCATCTCGACCACGCAGCCGCCGATGCCCGCCGGCGTCATGGCGCCCGCGATCGTCAGGCCGATGGTCGTGTCTTCCTCGGCATCGAGCATTTTTTCCGAGAAGATGCGGCACGCTTCCGACAGACGGGCGGCGTTGAACGCCTGGAATCCCTCGTCTATCAGGTGGCGGATTTCCTTGCTGCCTTTCGGGCGATAAAAACTGATGGGTTTGCCGGAAAGTACGCCCTTGGGAGCAAGGGCGCCTGGATGACGGTACGGCATAGGATGTAATCTTACATCCCGTGGACGGATTCACCGGTCAGATCGTCGTTCCTGAGTGGGCGTGGGTTGCTCTCGGCGGTCTCGCGCTCCTGGTCGTCGTTCTCCTCTTTGTTGTCTGGAGGAAGGGGCGGCCGTTCGCGCAGGGGGACGTCTTCCGCGCGAGCCGCATGAGCTCGGGCAACCGGCTGTTTCCGACGCAGGTCGCGATTTCGCCGACGAGCGTGGTCCACTACACGCCCGAGTGGTTCGGGCGCCTCGAGCACTCGATGCACATGGCGCACGTGGCGTCGGTGCGCATCGACACCAATCTGATGTTCTCTGACGTCTACATCGAGACCACGGGCGGGGCGAGCCCCATCAAATGTCATGGCCACCGCAAGGCCGACGCCGTCAGGATGAAAGAGTTGATCGAGCAGTATCAAACCGAGTACTACCGAAACAAGACCTAGGTTCCAGGTTCCGCGTTCCGGTTCCCGGTTCGGGTTCCACGTTCCAACCTGAACCAGAACGAGGAACTGGAACCCGGAACCCCGGAACCCCCGCCCCCCCTGTGGCTGCGGCGGGGTGCGTCCGATAATGAGACCGGTAGCCATTCTGTGGATGATCTGACCTTTTCCGCCCGGCGGGCGACAACCGCCGCCCGACCCGAAACCGAGAGCGATCTTGATGCCCGGTTCCGCAACCTGGTCCAGAGCCCGCTCCGTGCAGGGATCCTTCGTTATTTGAGCGCCCGGCCCGAAGAAAGCTTCGATGCCGATTCGCTGATGCAGACGTTCGGCCGGCTCCGGATGGACGTCGAAAACTGCATCCGCGAGCTCGTCGGCTTCGGCGTCGCGCGCGCCATGCCCGGGACGCCGCAGCGATACTCCGCCGCCCGTCCCGACAATCCGGGCATCGAGAAGCTGCTCGACCGCTTCCTCGAGCGCCGGGCGACCATCAGCACCGAAGACCAGTCGCCGTCGGTCCAGCGCTTCCGCGAGATGATCGGCCGCGACGAGAAGATGCTGATCGTCTTCGAGTGGATCCGCACGGCCGCGAAATCCGACATCTCCGTGCTGATTCTTGGCCCCACCGGCTCAGGCAAGGAGCTCGTCGCGCGGATGATTCACGAGCTCAGCCGCAGGCAGACGGCGAAGTTTCAGGCCGTCAACTGCGCGGCGCTGCCGGACACGCTGTTCGAATCGGAAATTTTCGGCTACGAAAAAGGCGCGTTCACCGGCGCGCACGACCGCAAGCCGGGACGCCTCGAGCTGGCCAACGAAGGCACGCTGTTCCTCGACGAAATCGGCGATCTCTCAATTGTCGCGCAGGCCAAGCTCCTGCGCGTGCTCGAAGAGCGGC
>CAYHHH010000043.1:0-10230 GCA_964356125.1 uncultured Bifidobacteriaceae bacterium
ACACGCAGTACCACGGCAAGGTGTCCGGCGATCGCATGGAAGGCACGGTGACCACCGCCGGCAAGACGCAGAGCTGGGCGGCCACCAAGAGTAACTAGAAACTAGAATCTAGGCGGCTTACGCTGTTGACACGGGCCGGCAACAGGCGTAATTTTCGGCCACACGGATGGAGACCAAACAATTCAGGAAGGGGATTTCATGACCTCAATCCATCGATGGGTGTGGGCGCTTGTCGCCGCAGTGTTGGTCGCGACGCCTCTCTACGCCCAGGAGTACCGCGGACGCGTCCAGGGGACGCTCACTGACGAGACCCCACTTGCCGTTCCCGGAGCGCAGGTGACGCTGAAGAATGATGCGACGGGCGTCGCCGTCACCCGCACGACAGGCCCCGAAGGACGTTACCTTTTTGACTACGTCGACCCGGGCACCTACACGCTGACCGTCGAGCTCAGCGGGTTCGCGACCGTGGTGCAGCGCAACGTGCTCGTGCAGGCGCGCGGCGACGTCACCGCCGACGTCATGATGAAAATCGCTGCCCTCTCCGAAACGGTGACCGTCGAGACACAGCCCGTGGCGATTCAGTTCAATACGAGCACCAAGGACCTCACGCTCGACCAGAGCTTCCTCGAGTCGATTCCCAACATCACGCGGAACCCGACGCAGCTGGCGTATCTCAGCCCCGTCGTCCGCAACGCGGGCAACAAGAACGAAGTGTCCCCCTACCATCACTGGGCGGGCAACGACATGGACATCGGCGGCGGCACGCGTCGCCGCAACGACGTGCTGCTCGACGGCACGCCGCTCGAAGCCGGCCCGAAGGTCGCCTACACGCCGCCCATGGACGCGATCGCGGAGTTCAACGTGTCGACCAACGCGGTTGACGCGGAGTTCGGGCACAGCGCCGGCGGCATCATCAGCATGTCGTTGAAGTCGGGCACGAACGCGTATCACGGCACCGGCTACTACGTCGGCCGCAACGCCGACTGGAACGCCGTGACCAACCGTGTCACACGGCAGCACAGCGACAACACGTACAGCCAGACCGGCGGCACGCTGGGGATGCCGCTTCGCCGCAACAAAGTGTTCCTCTTCACGAGCGTCGAATCGTCGCGCGTGACGGAGGTGCTGCCGCGGTCGCTGACGATGCCGACTGCGCTCGAGCGCGCGGGCGACTTCTCGCAGTCGTTCAATGCCAATGGGTCGCTTCGCGTCATCTACGATCCCTGGACGTCGCGCTTCGGGCCGAACGGCCAGATCATTCGCGATCCGTTCCCCGGCAATCGCATTCCGGCGAATCGCTGGGATCCGCTCGCTTCGAAATTGATTGGAAGCCTGTGGGCGCCCAATGGGGCTGGCGACAATCTCACCGGGCTCAACAACTTCCGGTACAACCAGGAGCTCGACTTCGAGTATCTGAATTTCTCGACGCGTCTCGACTGGAATCTCAGTGACAAGTGGAAGACGTTCGCGCGCGTCAGCCGCTTCCAGACCGATCAGGGACAGGCGGATTACACCGGCGGCGGCGACGCCTTCAAGATGCGGCCGGCGCAGGGCAGCAAACGCAACGGCTGGAACATCGCGGCCGACACGGTGTACACGATGAGCTCGACGACGGCGCTCAACCTGCGCGCCGCGTACTACCAGGTCGAAGACAAGCGCGATTATCCGGAGATGGCGCTTGGCGCGAACGACCTGTCGAACCTGTGGTCGAACTCGTGGTACGAGCCGTACATGGAAGGACGTCCGATTCTGTACTTCCCCGAAATCAACATGGGGAACTACGGCACGTACGGCGTGGGCAGCGCGTGGTGGCAGATTCCCGAGGGGTACAGCCTGCACGCGCGGTTCAACAAGTACTTGCAGAAGCACTCGATCAAGTCGGGCAGCGAAGTGCGCATCAAGCGCGGCGAAGCGGCGCGCTTCCGCTTCTTCAACTTCGCCGTCGCCGCCAACGCGACGGCGAACACGACGGCCAGCCCGAACCTGAACCAGGTCGGCCATCCCTGGGCCAGCTTCCTGCTCGGCGCGCTCGAGAATAGTTCGAGCGCAGAATACGTCCCGATGCAGACGTCCGACACCGAGATGTACGCGCTGTACATCCAGGACGACTACCGCATCCACGAAAAACTGACGCTCAACCTCGGCTTGCGGTGGGAGTACGAGGGCGGCCTCTTCGATCCGGAATATCGGCTTCCGCGTGAAGTCGATCTGACTCAGCCGATTCCGGGCCTTCAGGCGGCGATCGATCCGCGCATTCCCGCCAACATCAAGGCGATGATGGCGGAGTCGGCCGGACAGAATAACTACCTCTACAACGGCGCGTACTACTTCACAGACGAAGAGAACCCGCGGAACGCCAAGGTGTCGGGCCTTCAGTTGATGCCGCGCATCGGCCTGGCGTGGAGCGTCAACCGCAAGACGGCTGTGCGCGCCGGTTACGCCCGCTTCTACACGCCGCAGATGCTGGTCAACGAGAACGCGACGATGGGCCAGCTCAATCTCGGCGCCTTCAGCCCGCTGACGCCAATCATCCCGGCGGCGCAAGGCGTCCCACAGGTGACGTTGTCGAACCCGTTCCCGCAGGGGCTCACGCCGGCGTACGGCAAACGGTATGGGACCAACACCCTGCTTGGCGACAACGTGCGGTGGGACGAATATCAATCGCGTCCGTCGATCAGCGACCGGTTCAGCTTCTCGGTACAGCGCGAGCTCTGGGCACGCACGATTCTCGATGCGTCGTACCTGATTAACTTCATCGGCCGCGACGGATACACGAAGAATCTCAATATGATGGACCCGCGGTTGAGCTTCAAGTACCGCGACGCGCTGTCGGCGACGGTGCCGAATCCGTTCTTCAATTACGGAACGGTCGAGACCTTCCCGGGCGCTCTTCGCACTCGGCCAACGGTTGCGGTGTCCGAGCTGCTGAAGCCGTATCCGCAGTACCTGAGCCTGACTCAGGAATGGACCAACGGGCGGAAGTCGAAATATCACACGCTCGAACTGCGGGCGCAGCGCCCGTTCTTCAGCGGCATGTCGGTGCTCGCCGGATACGCGTACGTGCGCGGATCCCGGCAGGAGTTCTACGACAACGTGGATGAGTACGACGAGGTGTTCACGTGGACGGATGTACCCGATCCGCGCCATCGCATGAACCTGTCCGTGGTGTGGGATGTGCCGGTCGGCCGCGATCGGCGATTCGGCAGCGGGATGAACAGCGCGATCGACGCCGTCGTCGGCGGCTGGGAGCTCGCAGGGACCTATCGGTATGAGTCCGGGCAGTACCTGCGGTTCGGCGGCATGATCGCGCCGGACGAAACGCCGAAGACGCTCAGCAATGTCGGCACAGGCAACTTCTGGTTCGATACGACCGGCTTCAGGCAGTTGCCGGCGTTCACGCGGCGCGCAAATACCTGGCAGTACGACGACCTCAAGGGACCCAACTACAAGAACGTCGACCTCGCACTCGCGAAACGCGTGCGCCTCAAGGGGACCTCGAGACTCAACTTCCGCCTCGAAGCGTACAACCTGCTCAACAACATGAACTGGGGTCTGCCGAATACCAACATCACGCAGTCGACCTTCGGTCAGGTGCTGACACAGGCTGATGCGTACTTCGGACGGCAGCTGCAGTACACGCTGCGGGTGGAATTCTAGAAAGGGCAAGGGGTAAGGGGCGAGGGGTAATTACCCCTTACCCTTTACCCCTTACCCTTATTCGGTTATCGGACCTTCACGTATTTCCTGAGCTGCCGCGGCCGCGGCTCTCCCCCGAAAACGCTGCCATGCTTGTCGACGGTGACGAATTCCGGTCCGCTGCCGGTGAGCGTTCTCGGATCGCCGCCGTAATCGAGAATGAAGGCGGTCACCCATCCGGTTTTCGCATCGCCGATTCTGATGCCCTGTTCCCACCCGGGATTGGTCACGTTGTCCGACTCCGAATCGGCGACGTAAATCTGGTCCTTGTCGTCGAAGGCGATGCCGCTGGGGGTGCCGAACTGCAGCCACGTCGCGAGGTGCTTCCCTTCCTGGTCGAAAATCTGGATGCGATTGTTGCCGCGATCGGCCACGAACACCCGCCCGCGCATATCGATCGCGATGCCGTGCAGCGTGCGGAACTCGCCAGGCGCGTATCCGGTCTTCCCCCACGCCTTGATGAACTTGCCATCTTTCGAGAATTTGACGACCCGATTGTTGTCGCTCACGCCGTGGCCGTCGGCGACGAAGATATCTCCGTTGGCGGCAATCGCGACAGCGCTCGGCGACATGAAATGGCGCTCGTCGCTTCCCGGCACTCCCGCTTCGCCGAGCGTCATCAGCACGTTGCCATCGGGGCTGAACTTGATGACCTGATGTCCGAATCGCCCGCCGGCTTTCGCGGCCATTGCGACAGCCTCCGGGCTGGCGCCGTCGGTCGCCCATACATTCCCTTCCTTGTCGACGTGCAGACCGTGCGGCCAGATGAACATGCCGGCGCCGAAGCTCCTGACGACATTCCCTTTCGCGTCGAACTTGTGGATCGTGTCGATGTTCTTGATGCGCCCGTTCTTGTCGAGGCAGTCGATGCCGAATCGCCCGCCGTTGGCGAGCGTCACCGGGTTGGTTTCGTCGCATCGGATGAAGGCCCAGATGCTCTCGCCGTCGATGTCCACGTGCATCGACGCGGGCGGCCCCATCTCGCGGCCGCCGGGCAGCCGCGCCCAGTCGCTGCCTGGCACCATGAGGCCTGCGCCGTCTGCAAGGCCCTTCACAGGGCGATACGGGTTCGGAAGACCGCTTTGCGCGGACGGGAATCCGGACAGAACGAAACACGCCAAGGCCGTGGACATGATGAGTCGATGCACCTTCGACATGAAGAATCCCCTTTTCAATGCTGGCGCTGTTTCAAAGAAGCGAATTCTAGTGCAGGGTGTCAGGAAACGAAACACGGCACGTTCCTGTTTGCCCAGGGCAAATGGGAATCGCGCGTCAAAGCGGCGCTGAGTGCTGAGTAGAACCTACGGCCGGCGGCGGGCTGCCGCGCGAGCGTGTGCGCTCCGACGCCCAACACGAGGGCGAAACAGAGCGCTGACGCCACTGCGTCGAGCGGTCGGCGCGCCGCGGCTCACGGCTTCTGCTGGATGGTCTCCAGATATTTCACCAGCGCAGTGAGTTTCGCCGCCGCGGCATCGACGCCGTCGGCGCTCCTGCCGAACGCGTCGCCCCAGACCGGCATGTCGCCGCCCCCATGCCCCGCAACCGGCTTGCGGCCGTCAATAATCTGCAAAACCGTCGCCGCCGAAAAGACGCCGCCGTTCCCGCGCGCGAGCAGCGTCAGATTGGCCGGCCGCTTGCGGAGCATCGCGGCCAGAGGTCCATCGCCTGTTGCGCTGGTGCCATGGCAGGTTGCGCAATACAGGCCGAACATCTCAGACCCTGAGAATCGTTCCGGCGCCGGTAGAGTGGGGGTTTGCCCGGCACTTCGGGTTGTCGCGGCGATGATGGCGATGAACCCGGCGGCAATGAACAGACGCGTTGCGAAGCTCTTCATAGCATTCTCCTGCGATTGCCTCAGGCAAGGGCAGTACCAGAGGGATCTCGCTTTTTGCGTGAGCTTTTACCGTGTGAAACCGACGAAGTGCGAATTCTTCCGCTGCGTGGGAAATCTTCCATACCGGCGTCGGTTGCGCACCCAAGCGCTATTGAGTGGGGGCATCCTTCACGATCCTCGAAATCGCGAGGACTCGCGAGCTCAATCGGACGTTCGCGCGCTGGAGTGCGTCCACGTTGACGGCAATGCGAATGCGCCCACCCTCAACGGACAACTGCACCATGCCGCCGGTCTCCGCGAAGTCTGGAATATCGCTCACGGTCAGAGCCAGCTTCCGCTTGAGCTCCCCGATGACGCCGGGCGAGCGCGCGCGAGCCGACGCCGCAAGATACACGACGTGACACATCGGCAGCGGCGCACTCGCAGCGAGGCGAACCACGGCCACGGTGTGCCCATCGACCGAGCGCCCCTCAAGCGTCATTTCGAGCTCCCTGGCGACGCTGTCGTCGTTGATGATGCACACGGTCAGAGGCCCGCCGACTGGTGCCGCATCGTGGGGCCACTCGACAAACCGCACGAAGTTGAGCAGGTACGCGGCTTTGAGACGCGGCACCGGAACGGACTGCGCCGCCGCCGGCACACCCATCAGGGCGCTGAGTGTCAGGGCCGCTGTCCACCTACTGCGCCCGCGAGACCTCGCTCTCACCGCGGATCCCAGAACGACCATCGGATTCCGACTCGAGCCGTCCGTCCGTTCTGTTCGATCGAATCGCCCAGATGTTCATCCGAGCCCGGATCGGCATAGCGCGCGTTGAAGAGATTGCGAACCTGGCCCGTCAAGGTCACCGCGCGTCCGACGGGCAAGGCGAAGTTCGCATTCGCGAGGGACACGTGGCTGACCGTGCTGCCCGCAAGGGTCGTCCGGCTGCTCATGTACTGCCATTCGAACGAGGCAGACGAGCCAGTGCGAGGGCCCGGGATCGTGAACCTCAACTTCGCCATATGGCGCGGTGAGTTCGTGAGCCGCACGCTATCCGGATCGATGCCCCTTGCGTCTTGCAGCGTGTAGCTTGCGAGGGCCTGCGCGCCCCGTTTCAATCGGAACTCGCTCTCGAGCTCCAGTCCGGCCGCGCGGATGGCGCCGCTGTTCGCGAAGGCCACACCCTCGAAGCTCTGGAAGTCGGGATCAGTCGCCCTGAAGTCGATGAGCTGCAGGGCCCTGTAACGGTATGTCGACACGACAGTGCGGAGTCGCTCCCCGAAGTAGGCCTCCCACACCCACTCGTGGGTGCCGATGGACTCAGGCTCCAGTGACTCGGTCGCACTGTAGTAGTACAACTCGTACACGTTCGGCGCGCGAAACGCCTGGCCGTACAAGTACTTGAGCGAGTGGTTGGAAGACGGCATCACGATGACGGCGCCCCGCGGCGTCGTTCGGCTGAACTCAGAGAACTGGTCGTGACGAAGGCCGCCATTGAGGAGGAGCCACGGCCGGAGCTTGATTTCGTCCTGTACGTATCCGGAGATCTGCCGCGATGACTGATCGAGCACAAAATTCTCGTCCGACGGAAACGGGTACGCGCCCCACTGATTCTGATTGACGTTGTCGACGAATTCACCGCCAAACGTCAACATCTGCCGCCCTGGCATCGGCCTGGTCGCGATGGTGCGTGCACTCCAGCGCAAGCCGCTGCCGCCGTCGCGGAATGGGACGAGCGCGTCCTCCGGCGCGTCGCCGCCGTAGGGGTACACGCCGTCGTAGCGGAAGTAATCCATCGCCGCCTCCGTCGTGACGCGGGACTTTCCCAGTTGGCGCACGTACTGCGCCATCACCGTCAGTTTCCGATCTGTCGTCTCCTCTGGCGGCGCGTGCGCATTGAAGGCCGTCTCATACGACGCGGTCGGCACGTACTTGTTGCGCCACGCGAATCCGCTCGTCACCGTCAGATCCTTCAAGCCGAACCGCCCGTAGAGGTGCGTCGCGTGTTCGCCGTCGAGGTTCTCAGCCAGGCCGCTGTTATTGCCCGGCGTGTCGAACTCCGGCAGGTACAAAGCCGTCACCCCGGCGCTTCGCTCGTGAGTGCCAGACAGGACGAAGTCCATGCCGTTCTTCAACCGCCGTCCACCCGCTGCTCGTACGAGCTGGGTGCCAAGGGTGCCGGTACCCAGATGAATCGAGGCGCCGTTCAGCGATGCGCCGGTCCGCGTGATGACGTTCACGGTCGCGAACAGCGAGTTGGTGCCGTAGAGCGATGACGCGGGGCCACGGATGATCTCGACACGCTCGAACATCGCGGCATCGATCAGGAACTCCGCCCCGACGTTCGCCTGGTCGTACACGTTGTCGTTCACGCGATGGCCGTTGACGAGCAGCAGCACGCGCGTGCTGTAGTCGCCCGGCCTATTGAAGCCGCGCGCGCCGACGTAGCTGTAATTGCGATCGTCGGTGACATAAAACCCGCGCACACCCCGCAGGATGTCGGCCAGCGTGCGGTAGCCGTGCCGAGAAATGTCCTGCGCGGTGACGATAGAGACCGACGAGGGGGCCTCCGTCACGGGCTGCAGCCTGTCGGATGCGCCGAAGACTTCCTGCACGCGCAACTGGATGAGATCTTCGAATTCTATTTCGGCGAGATCGGGGGGCGGCGTCTGCGCGGCCGCGTGAAACCCGGGCGCGAGCCAGAGGACGAGAACCGCGGCGCAGCGTCTGCGCATCCGCGTGGCGGTGCCCGGTGCCTGCGACCGTAAACGTAACAATCCCGTGAAGCTCAATATCATCATCTGCTGCCTTTGCTGAGACTGTCGTGCCTCCCGCGGCCGCTGTCAAACGAGGGGAGGAAGAGGTGACCAGCTACGAGTGTGCGACGAACCCTTCATGCGTCTTGCCTCTCACCCGCCGCCCACCTTCCGCGGCGTGCGCGAGCGCGGCACGAAGCCGCGGGTCGAGCTCGAGCCCCCGGCCTTCCACGGCTGATCGGTTTTCGGCTTCGGCGCCTTTGCAGCCGGGGCCGGGGCCGCCGCATCTTCGGGCGGAGCAGGCGGCGCCTGTTCCGCCTTCGCGGCCTGTGCGCGCGCGGCCGCGGCCTTTTTGTCGTCCTTCTCGAGACAGCAGTGCTTGTACTTCTTGCCCGAGCCGCAACGGCACGGCTCGTTGCGGCCCGGGCGCGCAACGTTCTGAGGTGAATCCACGTTAGTCGTCCAGGACGAACGTCACCATCATGTTCACCTGATACTCGGTGATGCGCGCGCCGTCGCAGCGCACTTGATGCTCTTTCACCCAGGCGCCGCGGATATTCCGCAACGTCTTGGCCGCGCGCGTCAGACCCTGCTGGATCGCATCCTCGAAGCTTTTGGTCGACGTCGCGCTGATTTCAGATACTTTCGCTACGGCCATCTCGCCCTCCTTGCGGTATACACTGTGCCTTCCAATTGCCCACACCACCATCTTCTGCCACCGACACGCTGGGCGCCAGCACAATCGCGCGGCTGAATCTGAAACTCATTCCGTTTCTGATGCTGCTGTACCTGGTCGCCTACATCGACCGCGCGAACATTTCGGTCGCGGCGTTGCAGATGAACGCCGACCTCGGGCTGACCACGCGGATGTATGGCATTGCGGCCGGACTGTTCTACGTCACCTACGTCCTGCTCGAAGTGCCCAGCAACCTGATCCTGGCGCACGTCGGCGCCAGACGCTGGATCGCGCGCATCATGGTGAGCTGGGGCATCGTGGCCGCAGGCATGTGCCTCGTGCAGAGCGCGACGCAGCTGTATGCGATGCGGCTGTTGCTCGGCGCGGCCGAGGCGGGCTTCACGCCCGGCATCATCTATTACCTGTCCTGCTGGTATCCGCGCAGCGACCGGGCGCGCGCGATGTCGTTCTTTTACATCGGCGCGACGCTCGCATCGATGATCGGCGTGCCGCTGTCTGGACTGTTACTGGGCCTGGACGGCGCGCTGGGGATTGCCGGGTGGCGCTGGCTGTTTCTGCTCGAAGGGGTGCCAGCGGTCGCGCTCGGTGTGGTCGTGCTCCGTTATCTGCCCGATACGCCGGCGAAGGCCCCGTGGTTGAGCGATGCGCAAAAAGAATGGCTCATCCGCGTCATGCGCAAAGAAACCGACAGCTCGCCGGTCGCGCATTCCACCTTGTGGCACCATGCGCTGCGCAGCCGCCGTGTGTGGCTGCTCAGCCTGTTCTGGTTCCTGCAGGCGTTCGCGACGCTGGGCATCACGATCTTCCTGCCGTTGATCGTCCGGTCCGTGTCCACCGAGAGCAATCTGGTCGTCACGCTGCTGTCCGGGCTGCCGTTCATGTTTGCGTGTGTGTTCATGTACCTCAACGGCCGCCATTCGGATCGCTCCGGCGAGCGCAGGCTGCACCTCGGCGGCCCGCTGCTTGCGGCCGGCGCGCTCCTGATCGCAGCCGTCTACAGCGGGAACCACATGGCCAGTTACGCCCTGCTCGTCGTCACGATCGCGCTGAGCTGGGCGGCCACACCGGTGTTCTGGGCCGTCACCACCGAATATCTGTCGGGCACCGCGGCCGCCGTCTCCATCGGGTTGATCAACGGCATTGCAAACATCTGCGGCGTCGGATTGCCGCCGCTGATGGGATACATCAAGGACACGACAGGCACGTACGATTACGCGCTGCTGCTGGTCGCTGCGGCGCTGCTGGCGGGGGGTGCGCTCGGACTGTA
>CAYHHH010000043.1:10330-32706 GCA_964356125.1 uncultured Bifidobacteriaceae bacterium
TCGGCGTCGGCTACGACGGCGTCAACGTGTCGGCGGCGCGAACCAAGGGGATTCACGTCACGCACACACCAAACGTGCTCACCGATGACGTCGCCGACCTCGCCATCGGGCTGCTCATCGCCGCGGCCCGGCAGCTGCACCGCGCCGATCGGTACGTGCGCGACGGCCGCTGGCCGTCGGGCGCCTATCCACTCACCCGAAAGGTCAGCGGCTCGCGCCTTGGCATCGTCGGTCTCGGGCGCATCGGCTCTGCCGTCGCGCAGACGCGGCACCTCATCAACGCCGATGTGATCGAGGCGCTCGGGCCGACAGGCATCCTGATTAATGTGGTGCGGGGATCGATCGTGGATGAAGCCGCAGTCGCCGCCGCATTGCGCGATGGAAAGCTGGCGGGCGCCGGCCTCGACGTCTTCGAGCGCGAGCCGCACGTCCTTCCCGCATTGCTCGAGTGCCCGAATGCGGTGCTCACACCGCACGTTGGGAGTGCGACGACATCGACCCGCCAGGCGATGGCCGATCTCGTGCTCGCCAATCTGGAAGCGCACTTTGCGAGGCGCCCGCTAGTGACGCCGATTCCGGCGTCGTAGCAGTCGTCACACCGCGACGACGCGACGACACGACGAAATTCGAACACGGAGACACGGGCAGCCGTCGACGTCGTTGGCCGCTTTTGCGGCCAACGCGCGAGAACACAAGAGCAGAAATACAAGACACTCTCGATCGCTGAACGTCTTGTATTTCCGCTCTTGCGTTCTCGCGGGCGCGCCGAAGGCGCGCGTCGACGGCTGCCACGGAGCCCCCTGACGCTGCCCGCAGAGAAATGCATTTTCTCTGCGCGTCTCTGTGTCTCCGTGACTCCGTGTTGAGATAGCAAAAGACAGCGTTAGACGGTTTGCAGTGATTACCGACCCGTGGTGCCGCCCAGCAGACCGTACACAACCACTTCGTTGCTCTGGGTCGGCACGTACACCTTGCCGTTCGCGACGACGGGCGGCGCGAACTTCGTGAAGAAGCCAAGCGCATCGCGTGCGCTGTTCATGTCGGAGTTGTACAGCTCCTGGCTGACGTCGGACGCGCGAAAGGCGCGCAGCGTGCCCGGCACCTGACCGCCGCTCTTCGGAGAGTCGGTCGTGACCGCCCACACGATCCCGCTGCTTCGGTCGGAGCCGTTCGCCGACACGCTCGGGCCGCCGGTCTGCGGAGGTGCCGTTGCGCTCACCGCGGCCGGCGTCGTCACAAAACGGTTGTTCACGAAGTTATACGCCCTCAGCGCGTCCCTTCGATCCCAGACGTACAGCACGCCGTCATGTTCGCGGCGCCAGAATGCCGTGCCCAGCGTGTTCGCGCAGTCCGTCTGGCCGCAACCGTGTCCCGCTTGAAACCGCTGCACCGGCCCGCGATTGACGCCTTCCAGCTTCCCCATGTCGTCGCGGTTGAGAAGAAAGATGACGCCTTCCTTGCCGCCCGAAAACATCAGAGGCGAATTCGGAATCACGGTGACGCCGCCCGCGCTCAAATCGATGTTCTGAAGAAACAGAAAATCGTGATTGTGAGGCGTAAACCAGTCGGCGAGTGTCAGGCGCGGTCCTGCAAACTTCAGCGTGCTGCTTCCGAAATTGCTGATGCCGTCGTAGTAGCCGCCGGCAGTGGATACATAGATGTTGCCCGCACCATCTGCGGCGATGCCGCGACCTCCCTGCCAGATGCCGCCTTTGCGTCCCGTGGGCGTGGTCTGAAAAACCGCCAGCCGTTGCGAGAGATCGCGCGCGTTGAATGTTTCGACGAAGCCTTCCTGCGACCAGTGCTGGTCGCGCGGATCGGGAACGACGTTGGCGACGGCGATGTACAGCACGTCGCCGACCACCAGCAGTCCCGCCCGCTGCAATGCACCTTTCACATTCGTGAGCGTTCCCTCCGCGCCGGCGAACGGGAATGACATGAGTTGTGGAGAGTTGTACTTGAGGTTGCCGTTGTAGATGTCCAGCGCATTCACCCACAACTGAGACTCGTCGTCTTTTTGCAGCAGCGCCACGACGTAGAGAGTGCCCGTGGACACGTCGATGAAGGGAGTGCCGAGGATGCCGTGATGCACCGGCCCGATCCAACTGTCACCGGGAGCCGGCGTGCCGAGGTTCCGCGACCAGAGTGGCGCCGACTGCGCCGGGTCGTCGGCGTCAAAGGCATATACGGTATTGCCCATCGTGGCCGCGAACATGACGTCGTGCCGCCCGCCGGCGATGTCGAGGTTCGGAACGATTAACGGAAGCGCGTAGACCGTGTCGTCGACGCGTCGCGAGAAGAGCTTGCCGAAGTGCGCGGCGTCGACGTTGGACGGGTTGAGGACTCGCTCCTGCAGGTTGGCCCCCGTGCGCTCTCGGTCGTACTGCGACATCGGCACGGTGACCTGCGCGCCGGCGCAGACAGGGACGGCGAGCGCCATTGCCAGCCAGCACGACAGGATTCGCATATGCACGAAAGTGTAAGCTGAAACGGTGACAGCCGCCTGGCTCGTGCACGCGTACACCGCGACCGGCGCTCTTCTGGCGTTTCTGGCCATCCAGGCGGCGGCGGCACGGGATTTCCGGACGGCGTTCCTATGGCTGTTCGCGGCGGTGCTGGTGGACAGCACCGACGGATTCCTTGCGCGCCTGGCGCGCGTCCACGAGCGGCTGCCGAACTTCTCCGGCCAGAAGCTCGATGACATCGTCGACTACCTCACCTTCGTGTTCGTGCCGGCCGTCATCCTGTGGCAGGCAGAAGCCGTCATCGGCCTCTGGACGATTCCCGTCGTCGCGGCGATGCTGCTGTCGAGCTTATATGGATTCGTCAGTGACGACGCGAAAACCGACGACCACTTCTTCACGGGGTTTCCCTCATACTGGAATATCGTCGCTGTGTATCTCGTGGTGCTGCAATTGTCACCAGTGCTGAATGCTGTCATTCTTCTGGCCCTGAGCGCGCTTGTGTTCGTCCGGATCGGCTATATCTACCCGACGCGAACGACGACGGCGCGCGCGCTGACGCTGGCGCTTGGAGCGGTGTGGGGCCTCATGATGCTGGCGCTCATCCTGCAGCTGCCGACGCCGCCACGATGGATTGCGTGGGTGTCGCTCTTCTTCCCTGTGTATTACACCGCCCTGTCACTGGTCCTGCATGCCCGGCGTTAAAGAGGAGCACACGATGTTCAGGAACATTCTTTCGGTCGTCGCGGCGCTGGCGCTGTTCCTTCCGGTCCTCGACGCACAAACGCCGGCCGGGCGGCGTGTCTCCATCACGATTGACGATGGTCCGGTCGTGAACGAGATGACGGACCTCGGTAATTTCCAGCGGATCACCAATGGCCTCGTGGGCTCGTTCCAGATCGAGAATGAAGTACATTCTTCCCTCCCGCTCGAAGTGACGATGCTGTTCCCCGGTGTGTCGCGGCCGCTGCACATCTTCGAGCCGCGGTACCGCGCGATGGTGGCAGATGCACTGAAGGGGGGATCGCATCATCGGCATGGCGACGCTCAAGCCCGGATTCGAGGCAGACTACGCGGGACGGCCGCCGATCTACGAGATCGGTTGCGCCGGCGTCATTACCGACGTCAACCGCGCTAATTTCAGCCGGTGCGGCGGGGCGCCCAATGGTGCACCGCGTGCGCCTTCACGCGGTCGCGGCGCTCGAAGACTTTGATCAACACCACACCGGCAGCGAAGCCGCCGAGATGCGCGAGGTACGCGACGCCGCCTTTCTGTCCGCTCACGGTGCTCGCAGCCTGACTCAGGAGTTGCAGAACCATCCAGTAGATGAGCATCACCCACGCCGGCAACGCGACGGTCGTCGCGTAGAACCCGAGCGGCACCATCGTGAACACCTTGACGCGCGGAAATAGAACGAGATACGCCCCCATCACGCCGCTGATGGCGCCAGACGCACCGACCATCGGAATGATGGATTGCGGATCGGCCATGACTTGCGCCAGCGCCGCCGCCACCCCGCACAGCAGATAGAACACCAGAAATCTCGGCCGCGTCGTCGAATCCTCGATGTTGTTGCCGAAGAGCCACAGAAACCACATGTTGCCGAGCAGGTGCATCCACCCGCCGTGCATGAACATCGAGGTCAACACGTTGAGCGGCTGCCGTCCCGGGTCGGTGACGCACACCAACCCCTCGTCAATCGGAAATCGTGCGCCAGGCGCGACCGATGCCATCAGTTCCGCGGGAATCAATCCCAGATTGCACACCGATGCCGCGAGCGCCTCTCTGGCGCCGGCACCTTGAATGCCGATGAACGCCGCCACATTGAGCGCGATGAGCGCCATCGTGACCACCGGCGTCCGCTGGGTCGCGTTCTCGTCGTGATATGGAAACATCGTGCTCTTAGCCCAACGCTACGGAGTTGGCGGCGGCGATGGTCGCGGAAGCGGCTTTCTCGGCAGTTTCTGATCACGATTTGCGGCGTGATACGCAAAGGACGCCACGATGACAGCATTCTGAATGAGGTCTGAAGGCTGCATGCGGTCGTATACGTCCATATTCGTGTGGTGCGTCCGTGTGTCGTACTCCATCGGGTCCTGAATAAACTGAAACGCGGGCAGCCCCACCTCGTCGAACGCGACATGATCGGTCGACAACGTGTTTCGGATCGCCAGCGTGGTCATCCCGATATTCCTGAACGGCTCCATCCACGCCTGAAACACAGGCGCGACGGCTTCGTTGCGCTGGAGAAACACCCCTCGGATCGCACCCGTTCCGTTGTCCACATTGAAATATGCCGCGAGCCGCGCGTGCTCAGACTTCAGCGTCATCGACTGTCGGTCTGCAAAATGATCACGAACGTAGGCTCGCGAGCCAAGCAGGCCTTGTTCCTCGCCGGTCCAAAGTGCGATGCGGACCGTACGACGCATTTTGAGTCCGGTTGCCTTCAGAATTCGCATCGCCTCGAGCATAACAACGGATCCCGCCGCATTGTCCGTGGCGCCCGTGGCGCTGTGCCATGAGTCGAAATGCGCGCCCACCATCACAACCTCGTGATCCAGGTCGGTGCCACGAATCTCACCGACGATGTTGAAGGAGTTGAGATCGTCGTCATAAAACCTGTTGTCCACGTCCATTTCCAGCGACACGGAAATGTTCTTCTCGCGAGTACGGAACATGCGGTTGTAGTGCTCCGCCGCGATCACCAGCTGCGGGAAACTCGCTGCAGCCTTCGGATCGCGCGGGCCCATGGGATTCGCTCCTCCGGCCCGGCCCATGCCAGGAGGCCCCAGTACGACGATCGTGCCGCCGTTCACACCGCGGCTCGGCTCGAGCGTCGCGAGAACGCCTTCCCGTGCGAAGAACTCGGCGCGCAGTCGATTCATGTTCTCCTGTGCGGGTGTCCCACCGGGCGGTGGAACGCCACGGCCGCGGGCGGGCGACGGCGCAGGCTCGCGGGACAGCTGCTCGAGCCCGCGGTCGTCGTACCGGGTCGAAAGGGGCGTGGTCGACGGAGCGAGCGCCACGGCCGGCGCCGTCATCACGATCTTTCCCTGCAGCGTGCCTTGATGAGTTTCTGTGTCACCGGCCGAGGCGATCACGGCGATAGCCACTTCTCCGCTCACGAGCCCGCCTGTCCCCGGAGTCCACGCTTTGGGGAAACCGATGATCGGATATCTCTGCGGAGCTGTTACGTGCAGATAGAATTTTTCGTTGGACCAGCCACGCCCGAACGGGCCCCACGGCTCGCGCTTCACGTTGACAAGACCCCACTCCAGCATCTTGGTCGTGGTCCATGTTGCCGCAGCTTTGATGTTGGGCGAGTTTGTAAGGCGCGGGCCGTGAATATCAGTGAGATAGCCGAGTAGCTCCGTGACGGCCGACCGCTGGAACCCCTCGTCTTTGATCTTGTAGACGGCGTCCAGATCGGGCCCATCGTGCCCCTGGCCGATAAGCCCCTGGCCGGTAAGAATGACGGGCGCAAGCGCCAGCGCGAGGAGCAGTACGGACAGCCGGACGCGTTTCATGATGGCTCCCTCGTGAAGCGTCGGATTCTATCATCCAGCGAGCGAGCCGGTTAGGATCAAGCATGGTCATAGAAATCGGACATGTGGCTCGACGGTGACAGACGCCTGGCATTGCGGCGTATCGATGACCGCAGCGAGTTCCCGTGGCTAAGACGATGGCCTGGGAGAGCTTCCGACGCAGATTCGCACGCCGGATGGCGAAGAGATGTCTGTCTTCGGGACGACCTGGCCGCAGAGATTGGACGTCGGCACGGAGCTCCCGTGCAGATGATGATATTTTTCCGTGCGGCGACGTGATCAATACTGCCTGAGCGCCGCGACCGGATCGATTCGCGCGGCGCGCAGCACCGGAATCAGCGCCGCACACGCGCACGCGGCGATGATGGACAGCACGCCGGCAGCGTAGGCGACCGGATCGAACAGGCGCACGGTCGATCCGATGAGCTCTGCGGCGGGCGTCGCCAGAAGAGCTGCGCCGAGCCCGATCGTGAGGGTGACGCCCAGCAGCAGCCCGATGCCGACGGGACGCGCCGACTGCCACAGCACGAGCGCGGCGATGCCTCGGCTGGTCGCGCCCAGCGCCATCCGCACGCCGATCTCCCTGGTGCGTTGCTCGACGAGATACGAGAGCACGCTGAAGAGTCCAGACAACGTCAGCAGCAGTGCGAGCGCCCCAAGCACCAGCGTCAGCCAGAACGGAATGCCCAGAACGTACGTGGCGATGCGCATGATGGTCCGCAGTGCGGTGACCTCGGCCATGTTGGGATCGATCGCCGCGAGCCGATCGACGAGCGCCTGGCGCGAGCGCAAGGAGTCGACGCGCGCACGCAGCGTCAGCGATGTCTTGCCAATGTCGGCGCTGATCGGCACGTAGACACCAGCGCCCGCCGCCCCCTGACTTCCCAATCGAAAGCCCGGCACATCGCGCGCGACGCCGACGACGGTGAATGTGCGCGAGAGAACCGGAGGTTCGTCCGGGTTCTGCGGGCCGCTTTTGGGATCTGGCTCGATTCGCACAGCGTGCCCGACAGCGTCGGCGCCGGGCCACAGGTCGCGTGCGACGCGTTCGGACACGACGGCCACCGCGGCGCTCGCGCTCCGCTCGGTCGGCGTGAAGCCGCGTCCGCGCACGAGATCGATGTCGAAGACGCCGAAGAATTCCGGCGAGACGAATTGGTACGTGACGGCCGATGTGCCGCCGGCGCCTTCCGCAAGCGCCGAACGCCCGCCCAGCACACCCGGCCACGACGCCGCAAATGATTCGATCGAAGGCTCGCTCCTCACCACGTCGAGGATGGTGCCGCGCCTTTGCTCGTTCAGGATGTTCACATTGATGGTGTCGGCCGTGTTGAAGCCGGGATCGAAGGCCGCCGCTGCCCAGGCACTGCGCAGAAACACGGCGGCGCAGATGAGGAGCAGCGCGGACCCGGTCACCTGAAGCGCGACCAGCGCATTGCGCGCGCGGCCAGGTCGGGCATCGCGCGCCACTTCCCCGCGCATCGCCCGCACCAGCTCGAGTCGCGTGGCCCGAATCGAGGGCGCCAGCGCGAAGAACAGCGTCGATACCATCGCGCCGGCGACCAGAAACACTGCGATGCGCCAGTCCGCCGGCGGCACCGCGACGCGAAGGTCGCCGAACCCTGAATCCCACGTGCTCGTCACTGCGTAAATCGTCGCATTGAGTACGAGCCGTGAAATCCCGAAGCCGAGCCCAGCGGACACGAGTGAGAGCACCAGGCTCTCAGTGAGCAACTGGTAGATGATGCGGCGCCGCGAGGCACCAACCGCCAGCCTGATGCCGATTTCACGCTGGCGTGCGACCGCTCGTGCGAGCAGGAGGTTGGCCACGTTCGCCCATCCGATCACGAGGATGAGACCGAACGCAAAAAAGAGCGGCGTGAACATCACCATCACGTCCGCCGACAGCGGGACCGTGCCCTGCCTCGGCTCGAGCACGAGGCTTGGTGCGGCCCCCTCGCCTCGGGCGGGGGCTGGTCGTACGTCACGCCGCGAGTCCCATACGACGAGCTGCGCGAGGGCCTGACCGCGCGGCACACCGGGTTTCAGCCGCCCGACGATGGTGACACCGGCGCCGTCTTCGCGTCCTCGCCGCACGGGACGGACGCGGTCAATGAGCGAGAGCGGCCCCCAGTAATCCGGCGGAAAGACCGTGAGTCCGCGAAAACTCTCCGGCATCACGCCGACAACGTGCGCCTGCCCTCCGTTCAGAAGGACCGTGCGCGTCAGGATGTTCGGATCGGCCGCAAAGCGATGGGACCAGGCGCGATAGCTGAGAACAATCGCCGGAGGGGCACCCGGCTCGTCGTCTGAGGGTGTGAGCGTCCGTCCACGCGCGGCGCTCACGCCAAGGAGCTGGAAGAAGTTCCCCGTAACGAGTGGACCCTCCATCCGCTGGCCGTCGATCCAGGCGTCGATTTCCGGCGTGCTCGCAAACGTCTCGGAGAATACGTCCGTCTCGCGGACGAGCGCGTCATACTGCGCGCGCGTGAAAAGCTCAGGCTCCGCGTTGGCCGATCGCTGACGTTCGACCGCGAACAGCTCGTGCGGGTTGCGCACCGCGTCCGGGCGAAAGAGCATCAAGTTGAGGAGGGTGAACACGACGGCCACCAGCCCGAGGCCCAGCCCCACTGTCGTCACAATCGTCAGGGCC
This sequence comes from uncultured Bifidobacteriaceae bacterium, assembly GCA_964356125.1. Taxonomy (GTDB): domain Bacteria; phylum Acidobacteriota; class Vicinamibacteria; order Vicinamibacterales; family JAMQPK01; genus JAMQPK01. The sequence goes on from CAYHHH010000043.1 coordinate 18,992, forward strand.
ACCAGGGGTGTCCGGAGGTACGAGCGACAGGCGTAACGGACGTCTCGCATCAGTCCGTCGATGTCCATACGGGACAAAGACGTCAGAGGGAGGCCGAATGTTCCGCAGCAGCGAGACGTCTCATCGATTGGTCTCCTGCAGTTTCCAGACAGCGAGCAGATTGGCCTGTGCCACCGGATCGTCGCGGTCGATCGCCAGCGCCCGTCGGAATTCCGGAATCGCGTTGTCGAAATCGCCCGCGAGGTAGTACGCATATCCCAGATTGACGTGCGGCCGCGCTTTCGACGGCGCCTTCCGCACGGCATCGGCCCAGAACCGGACCGGCGACGCATAGACGGCATTGCGGTTCACCGTCGCCACCGCGAGAAGCGGAACGAGGACACACGGAAGAACATACGCGGAGGCGCTCGGCACGCGCGACCATGAGGAGGCCAACGCGAGAAAGAGGCCCGGCGCCGCCAGATACAGGTTGCGCTCGCTCAACAGATCGTAGCGAGGCAGGACGCTGTTCGTGGGCAGCAACTGGATGAGGAACCAGAAGAGGCCGAACGCCACGATCGGGTTTCTGCGCACGCACGCAACCGCCACCGCCGCAAGCGCCGCAACGAGCAGCAGCGAGCCGAACGCCGGCCACGCGAAGATGGAACCAGCCGGTGCGAGGTCGTGCTCGATGCTGAGACGGCCCGGAAGCACGAACAGGGTGAGCGCGTAGACCACCGCCTGGACCTGCGCGATCAGATTCTCAGACAACGGACGGATATGACGGCTGACGCTGAACAGATACAGGTAGCGCGGCGTCAGCGCGGCCGCGCACAGGAAGCCGGCCAGCACTCCCCAGAACGGAAGATGGAAGCGCCAGACGGCATGCCGGAATTGGGAACCCCTCTGTCGTCGCGCCACGAACTCGACGAGCAGCAGCGCCAGCGGAAAGGTGATGGCGATCTCTTTCGAGACGAGCGACAGCGCGAAGCACGCGATCGCAGCCGCGTACGGCCAGGGCGCGACACGCGCCTCGGATGGTCTCGTGGCGGCGGTCGCGCGAAGATAGCAGTACAACCCTGCCAGATAGAAGAACGCCATCATGCCGGTGGCGCGTCCCGATACGTACGTGACGGTCTCGGTGGCGATCGGGTGAACGAGAAACAGCAGCGCCGCCCAGACGGGGACCATCTCCCCTGACCTACGACGCGAAGGACCCGGATAGTCCCCGGCGAGATGCCGCGCGATCAAATAGAAGAAGAAGACGCTGCCGATGTGGAACACCACGTTCTGCAGGTGATAGCCCGAGGGGTTCTCGCCCCAGACCGCGCGATCGACGAGGAAGCTGAACCGCAGCGCTGGGCGGATCATTCCCGGCAGGTGGGCCACGTAGTCCGTCACGCTCGAGATCCGCGGATCTCTGAGGATCGCCGCGTCGTCCAGGTGAAACAGACCCTGAAACGCATTGGCGTAGACCAGCGCCGCTCCGACGACGATCAGAACGGCCACCCGCCGCGGCGTCAAGACAACGGAAGACATCGGCACGATCCGCGGAAGAACTAGGGCGCCGTCTTGTCGTCCACGCGACTGTAGGCGGTCGTGACGCTGAGGGTTCCGGAGGGTGATGCGATCGTCCGGGTCTGCCGCAGTTGCCTGTGGTCCTCGGAGAACGCCACCATCGCGGCTGTCCCCGCGTCGCCTGGCGGGCCGACCTGAAGAACCAGCGTGCCGCGTTGCTGGTCGACATTGGACGTCGAGTACACCTCCTGGCGCGTCGGCTCATCGGGGCTGACAGTCCATATCGTCTGCGTGTCGAAGTACAGATCGACCTGACGCGTGGCGCCGGCCTTTCCGTCTTGAGCGGCGGCAGTGGCACCGCCGGCAGCGGAGTGACGCCAGCCGGGCTCTGCAGCCGCGATCTGCTCTGAGGTCTGGCGCCAATGCCCGATGAGGGGCTGATCCGCCGTAGCGGGAGCCTTCGAGCATGACCCCATCGCGAGGCCAACGAGCACGAGACCGAGCACTGTCGGCAGATGAAATTTTCTATTAAGCACCACCGATGAGTGTAGCATTCGGCAAGCTGCTATGAAGACACCTCTCCTCGTTGTGTGTGCGGCGGCCGGTCTGCTCCTGGTGGGCGCCGATCGCGCGACGGCTCAGCCCGCGTGCAACGGCGAGCCTGCGACGATCGTCGGCACCGAGGGGCCCGATGTCCTCGCCGGCACGCCCGGCGTCGACGTCATCCTCGGACTCGGCGGCGACGATGTCATCCGCGGCGGAGACAGCCACGACGTCATCTGCGGCGGAGATGGCAACGACATGATTTACGGCGGCGCCGGAGATGACTTTCTCATCGGCGACGCCGGCGAAGATCGGCTGTTCGGCGAGGCCGGCTGGGATGCGATCTACGGCGGCGACGGCAACGACTACATCGACGGCGGCGAGGGGAACGCAAATGCGTGCGGCGGCTCCTTCACGTGGGATGCCAATGGCGTCATCACGCGCACGACGGTCGAGTGCGGCCTGCGCGGTGGGCCGGGTAACGACGAGATTCACGGCGGCCCCGGTATTGACCTGATCTTCGGCGACGCCGGTGACGACCGCCTGTTCGGCGGCGCGGGGTGGGACGGAATCCACGGTGGCGACGGCAACGACTTCATCGATGGTGGCGAGGGCGATGGCAACGGCTGCTCCAGCGCGACGTGCGGCCTGCGCGGCGGGCCCGGCAACGACGAGATTCGCGGTGGCCCGGGCATGGATCTGATATCCGGCGACGCAGGCAACGACCGCCTGTTCGGCGGCACGGGGTGGGACTCCATCGAGGGTGGCGAGGGCGCCGACTTCATCGACGGCGGCGAGGGCGACGCCAAAGGGTGCGGCGACTCGCAGTGCGGTCTGTACGGCGGACCTGGCAATGACGAGATCCGCGGCGGATCCGGGATGGATCTCATCTACGGCGAGGAGGGAAACGACCGTTTGTTGGGTGAAGCCGGCTGGGATTCCATCGACGGCGGCGTGGGCGACGACTTCATCGACGGCGGCGAGGGCGACGACAAGGGATGCGGCCTAGCCGTTAGCTGTGGCCTGCACGGCGGGCCGGGTGACGACGAGATTCACGGCGGCGCCGGGATGGATCTGATCTTCGGCGAAGCCGGAAACGACGGCCTGTCCGGGGAGGCCGGAGCAGACCGCATCGACGGCGGCGAGGGCGATGACAAGATCGACGGCGGCGAGGGCGACGATGAGCTGCTCGGCGGCGACGGCGTTGACGAGTGCAACGGCGGCGGCGGCGTGGACAGATGCGACGGCGGACCGCCTACCGGCCCCGATGACACCGACTGCGACGATCCGGACACCTGCGACGCCGAAAAGCGCACTCGCTGCTACAAGCCGTGCGCCGAGGAAGAGTCGACCGACGAAGACGATGAGGCCGAACGAAACGCGCGGCGGGAGCGCGTGCAGCAGGGAGTGAATCGCGTCCGTACCTACGGCCAGTCGATTCATTGAAGGACACACGCATGAGCGACAACTTCCTGGCCGCCGGCGTTCACGAGCTGCAGCGCCGCTATGCCCGCTTCACGATGCGCCGGACGGTTCGGCAGCAGGCCGCAGAGCGCGCGGCGGCGCTGACGGCGCTGGGACAACGCGCGTGGGAAGAAAAGATCGATCTCTCGTCGTTCTCCGAGCTGCGCGATCGGCTGACCTCGCTCGATGCGCGCGTCGGCGAGATTTCCGAGACCAAGAGCGCGCTCGAGAGCAGGAAGGCATCGCTCGACGAGGAACGGCGCGCCGAGCTGGACACGTTCACCAGCCGCCGGCAGGCGGTGCTCGACAAGAAGAATCCGATAGACGCCGCCCTCGGTCAAGCCCGATCGCGCAAAGCCGAGTGCGAGCGGACGATGGCCCATGCTGACGCTCGCCTCGCCGCAATCCCCGCGGAGCTCACGGCGGTCGATCGCGACCGGGCTGCGGGCGGCGCGGATCCCGCGAAGGCACAGACTGCAACGGAACGGCGGTCACGGCTCGCCGCGGAACAAGCCGAGCTGGGACCGAAGCTGACCGCAGCACGTGCCGAGCTGCCCGGCCTTGCGGCCGAAGAACGCCGGCTGTCAGGCGAGAGCCAGGAATACGCCTCGCAGATCGCCGGCATCGATACGGACGAGAAAGCCGCGCTCGGGCGGATCGACGGCGAGCTGGGCCGTGTGCGATCCGAGCTGGATAGCGCCGCACAGCAGGCGAACACCACGCAGCAGGAGCGCAGCGAACACTTCGGACGGCTCGGAGAGAGCCTGTACGATGCGCAGGTCGACGCGCCCGTCCTAGCCGAGCAGACGGCGCGCGTCGCCGCGATCGATCGGGCACGTGCCGACACCGACGCCGCGCTCGAGCGCTCGCTGGACGTGTCGCGAACGCTCGCGCCGGGAACGATGGGCAAGTTCTGGGGCGCGGCCGCCGGCGTGGCGGTGCTCGTGATCGTCCTGGCCTCGATCGCGAATCGCCTGGCGAATCCACCCGCTGAGGATCTCACCGCCAGCGAATCTGATCGCGCAGCGCAGACATCGCCCGCGCCGGCATCACCGCCCGCCAACACGCAACAGGCCAGGACCGAAGTCGTCAACCGTTTTGCGCAGATGGGCACCGAGAGCGGGCCGCAATTGCGCACAGACGCCGTTCGCATTTTGAAAGAGGACCTGGAGATGATCGGCTCCACCGCCGATCCGGCCTACCTGCCGATTCTGGTGCCGATCTTACGGAGCGGCGACGCGGAACTGCGCAAAGCGGCGGCCGATGCGATCGGCATCATCGGCCCGACTGATGAGGAGACACCTGAACTCACCCGCCTCCTGAAAGATCCGGCGGCCCCTGTGGCCGCGGCTGCAAAGCGCGCGCTCGCTATGAAACCCTGATTGAGGACTCAATGAAACACATATTCTTTGTGCTGCTGGGCGTTCTCGCCCTGTTGACCTCGGCCGCCCCCGCCGCGGCGCAACAGAAGGACGCCGCCAACTGCAAGGACCATGCGCTCCTCACCCGGATACCTGACTACTGGATTCAGGCGTGCACGCTGAAGCAGTTCGACGGATATGCATTCAGCATCGGCCAGGGAAAGACGGCCCGGGTGGAAGGCCAGTTCACGAACATCAGATACCAGCCGCCGGCCGGTCTCACGACCAAGCCAAGCACGCTGCAGGTGCTGCGGAACGTCGAAAACGCCGTGAAGCAGATCGGGGGTACGGTCGTTGCGACCGAGGCAAGCAAGGAGACCCTGAAGTTCACCAAGGACGGCAAGGAGCTGTGGATCGAAGTCTGGGCAGATTTTACGGGCCAGTACATCCTGACCTTCGTGGAAAAGGCGGGGATGGCCCAGGAGATCGTCGCCAACGCCGCTGCGTTCGCCAGTGATCTCAAGACGACGGGCCACGTGGCGATCGAAGGGATCTACTTTGAGACCGGCAAGTCCGAGCTCAAGCCCGAATCGGCGCCGGCGATCGCCGAGGTGGCGAAACTCCTGAAGGCAGACGCCACCCTGAAGCTCTACGTCGTCGGCCACACCGACAACGTGGGCGTGTTGGAGGGGAACATGAAACTCTCCCAGGACCGCGCCCAGTCTGTTGCGCAGGCACTCATTCGCACGTCCGGCATTGAAGCGGCGCGCCTCAGGGCCTATGGGGACGGTCCCTATGCGCCTGTGGCCTCGAACGACTCAGAGGAAGGACGCGCGAAGAACCGTCGCGTCGAGCTCGTGAAACAGTAGCCGGCGGGCGTGGTGCATTAACGGTAGCCGAACAGCGGCGGAAACACGACAACCACCAGCGCCGCCCATACGGCGTAGACGGGCAAGTACGCGATCTGCCATTGCTCTAACGCCGCAAACGATCCGCGATTACGCACGAAGCGCGCGTAGAGCCACGCCGTCCACGCCAGGTTGACGAGCAGAATAAGATTCTCGCCAAGCGCGGCCACTCGGTTCGGCGTGAAGCCGAACTCGGAGATGCGGGCGGCGATCGCCCAGAGCGCCACGGCATCGACGGCGAGCGCGCTGACCACGAGCAGCAGCTGCAGTCCGTCGAAGAAGTCGGGCGGCGCCTGCGGGTCGCGGGCGGAGGCGGCGTAGAGCACCAGCCCAACGACGACGGCGAGCAGCAAATCGAACCCGATCAACAGCTCCCGCTCCACGTTGAGGGGGTTGCCTGTCCACACCATCGTCGCGAGAAACGCCAGCAGGAGAAGTGTGAACAGCGGCGTGAACAGCCTGGTCAGCACCGGGGCCATGTTCTCGATGACGCTCTGCTTCGCCTCCACCAGCCAGGAGCCGATGATCACGGCCCCCGCTGCCCCGCACGGGATCAGCCAGGGGCCTATGAACCACTCTGGGCTCATGCCGATGGACGCGAACATCATGGCCGTGAAGCCGGTGAAAACGCCGCCGCCGAGCGCGATGAGCACGTAGTAAATCGCCAGCTCGCCCGAGAACCGCACGAAGTTCATGCGCCCACCATCTTCGAACCAGCGGCCTCGGACATACGCGAAGCCGACGGCCAGCCATAACGCGATCGGCAGATGCAGAATGCTCAATATTTGGGTGTCGCTGCCCTTAGGCCCGGTGTCGGCGAGGACGCCCCTCCACGGGTAGACGTTGGCGAACACGGCTCCGGCCACGAAGGGCAGCGCAAGCCAAAGGGCGCCTGCAACGCTCCAACTACGCTTCCAGATGAAATAGATCGCGAGGAGGGGAAAGACGAAAAGGGTGGCGTTGCGGAAGTAGAACTGCGGCACTTCTTCGTTGGGGCTGAGCCGCAGACCGAACAGCTCCGGCACCTTGACGGCCACTGCCGCAGCGACGGCAAGGGCGAGGACGACGAAGAACTCGCTGCGCTTCGTGTCGGCCGGCTCATCTGCCGCGTCGGGGGCGATGACCAGCTGTTTCCACAGCCGCTCGGAGTGCGCGCGTGCGAACTCGCGTGACAGCGCATCGAGGCTGCCCATGCGCTTGACCGCGACGAGGAACGCTTCGTCCCCTGTCAGCCCGGATTCGGTGAGCGCCGTCAGTTGATCGCGAAGATGGCCCTCGAGCTCTTCCACGTCTGGACCATGAACGGCCTGATGGCGGCGCAGGTACGCGCGCCACTGCGCGATTTGTTCCTCGAGTGGTTGATCGGCGAATGTCGTCATACGGTGACCGCTCGCATCCAGATTCCCTTCAGGGAAATATTGTGGTTCTCTGTATATCACCCATCGTCTTTACTTTGCAAAGTTCTTTGACAGTTGTCCGGATGCGCGGTACGCTTGCACCATGATGTCGCGCCGAGTGAGCGAGCCGACGGCCGTGCCCTCTGTCGGGCAGCATGCCGAAGAACATCTGCGGTTCATCCGGCACACGATGGAGCGCAGTTCGACATTCACGGCCGTGCCAGGCCTGGGAGGCGCCGGCATGGGCGCCGTCGGCGTGGCCGCGGCCGCCCTCGCGGCCAACCAGACCTCGGCCGAACGAGGGCTCCTCGTCTGGCTCGTGGCAGCGGCCGTCGCCGTGACCATCGGCGTCACCGCGATGCTGCGCAAGGCCGCTCGCCTCGGCGCACCGCTGGCCGGTGCCGTCGGACGCCGCTTCGCGATCGGCTTCGTCGCGCCGCTCGTCGCCGGCGCGGCGCTGACCTGGGGCGCCTGGAGACACGACGATTGGAATGTGATGCCTGCCGTCTGGCTTCTGCTCTACGGCACCGGCGTGCTGGCCGGCGGCATCTTCAGTGTCGTAGCCGTACGGCTGCTCGGCGTGGCGTTCATGGCGCTGGGCATCACGGCCCTCGCGACGCCCCCGGCATGGGGCAATGTCTGGCTCGGGATCGGTTTCGGTGGGCTGCAACTGATATTCGGCGTGTACATAGCGAGGAAACATGGGGGCTAAGCGAGGGAGTGCGGTGGCGATGAAGGCCGGGACGATGAAGGAATCGCGTGACGTCTCGCGCGAGCGGCAGGCGCGGCCGCGGCCAGAGCGCCTCGATCGTATCGTCCACGACCGGACGCGGCTGGCGATCCTGGCCGCGCTTGCGGCGAGCGAGACGCTGTCGTTCACAGATTTGAAAACCATCACCAGCACGACCGACGGAAATCTGAGCGTGCACGCGCGCAGGCTCGAGGATGCCGGCTACGTGTTGTGCGAGAAGACGTTTGCCGGCCGCACCCCGCGGACGGAATATCGGCTGAGCGCGGCCGGGCGTCGCGCGTTCGAGAAGTATCTCGAGCACATGGACGCGCTCATCAAAGCGACGCGGAAGAAATAGATCGCCGTACGGCGAAAGCGGACCATCCGGTGTGTGCTAACGGCGCGGCCATGAGCAGAAGTGCCGCGCCGAACAGCGGCCAGTTGAACGTCGTTGGCAGCACCTGGAGCGCCGCATCACGGCCATTCGGCAGCGCCTGCCAGGCGTCGCTCATGAAGACGGCGAGCGCCAGCGCAATACCGGCCGAGCCAAGCGCCCACGCCCAGCGGCCGTCGGCCGAAGTTTCACGCGACTGCGTCGCGATCGTGCCCCACAGGATCATCAGCAACGCGATGCTCACTGGCGCGATCACGGGCCCCCACCATGGCAGCGGAAGCAGGAACAGGATGTCCCAGTCCAGCAGCGTCCTCGGCCAGCCCGACATGAGGCGAAGGAAGACGTAATAGAAGATGTCCCACGCACCGAAGGCCAGGGCCGCGTAGCCCGCGCGACGCCGCCACGTGCTCCCCGCGAGCATCCCCAGCGTGGCGATCATGACCAGCGTCGACGCCTCGCGCCACAACTCGACGTAGCCGAGCGCAGCGTCGATGGGCAGCGGGGTTGCCTGGTACGGCTCGATGCGATCGACGAGCGCGCGGATGTAAAACACGCTCGCGGCTTCGACCCAGGCCATCGCGATCGCGAAGGCCACGACGATCGCCCAGCGCGCTCGTCGCGTGTTGTTGCTGGTCTCCCCACCGACGACGATCACGACGTCAGATGCGCGCGCCAGCTCGACGGCGGCGTCCTGTCGCTCTTTGGTCGGCTTGCAGACCGTGTCGATGAAGCGGACATCCGAGCGGGGGAACCGCTTACGGATTATCGCGGCCAGATGCCGTACCTCCTCGATTGACTGCGTCGTCTGCGCGGAGATGCCTATGCACGCCGAAGCACATGCCCAGGTGCGTTGCCCGGATGATTCTCACGGCTCCAGCATACTCGCCTGGGCCCACTAACGCAAATAACTTTGTATCGTAAAGTAGAATCGCGCTACCGCAGCGTCGTCCCGTCTCCCGTCGTGAGCGGCGTCTCGCCCGCTGCATACTCGTTCATCTGGAGGATGTAGGCGACAAGGTTCGCGTACGTGGCATCCGGGAGCGACGCCGGATTTGCCGGGGGCATCGCCTTCGCGATGTCGAACAGCTCACGAACCGAGCGCCCAGTCCATGCGGTGTGGAACGACTCGCCGGCGAGCGGCGGCGCCATCGTGCCGTTTCTCAACGTATTGCCGTGGCACACCGCGCAATCGGCATCGAATGCCGTCTTGCCCGCGTCGGCCTGCGCAGCGGTGTATTGTGGAGCGGCGCCCGCCACAGCCGGGGCGGCTGGATTCGCCGGAGCGACAGTGGCCGTGCGCTGCGGTTCAATCGGTGCGCCCGTTCCTTCCCCCACGTAGGTGAACGCGAGGATCGATCCCTTGTTGGCCATCGAGCGTGTGGTGCCGCCCGCGGTCGCTTCGGCGAGCCCGCCGGAATCGGTCGCGATGTAGATGGTCTTGCCGTCTGGACTGATGGCTGTGTCGCGATAGCGATTATCGGATTGGAAGTAGCGCGAGAAATTTCCGCGCACGCGTTGCCCATCGGGGCTCAACGCGATCACATACAGCGACCCGCGTTTCAGTGTCGGCACTAACAGCATTTTCTCCCAGCCGGGGATGCCGCCTTCGGCCGGAGCTCCGTAGTACTCGATGCTCGATATACCGATTGTCGGCCAGCAGATGTAATCGATGCCTTTGCACACGGGATCGCTGAAGTTGTACGTGCTCGGCACCGTGAACATCGTCGCGATCGGTTCTGTGAACGGCCGAGTGAACGCCGACTCCGGCTCTTTCGGCACCGACGGGGGAATCGCCAGGTCACTGAATTTGAGCTGCTCGCACGGGATCGTCGACTCGGCCCACCGCGCGTACTCGTACGCCTTGTCGTCCTTGAGTCCCGCCACATGCGGCCAGCCGTAGTTCACTCCTGCCTTCACAATGTTGATCTCGTCATCGGTCTTCGGACCGTGTTCCGCATCGTACAACGTACCATCCGGGCCGAAATCGATGCCCTGCGGATTGCGATGACCGTAGCTGAAGACGTGGCTCCGCACGCCGGCGATCTGCGGATTGTCATTGGGAATCGAGCCGTCCAGATTCAGCCGCAGCACCTTGCCCACGTACGACGCGTAGTTCTTCGCCCGCAGTTCCGCCGCTGTCGGCAGCCGCTGCGCTTCGATCGGAACACAGTAGTTGCCGAGCTGATCGTTTCCGTGGTCGCCGATTGAGTAGTACAGCTTGCGATCCGGCCCGATCTTCAACCGGCCGGCATTATGGTCGTTGCCCGCGGGCAATCCCGCGACGAGGGTGACCGGGTTGCTCAGCGTCTCAGTTCCCCGGTCGTATGTAAGGCGGACGATTTTCGTGTAGAGAAACCGATACGGGCTCGTGGCGGCCCTCGTCGCAATTGGCGGCATACTCTTGTCCACGTACGTGTAGCCCGCATAGACCAGGTTATTGCCGAAGTCGAGCGCCAATCCCAACAGACCGTCCTGCCCGCCGGGCGCGCTCACCTCATCGATCGTGATCGCGACTTTCCGCTCGCCCGTTGCCGGATTCACGCGGGTGATGCGCTTGCCTTCACGTTCCGTCACCCACAGCATGTTGTCCGGCCCCCACGTCACCTCCCACGGCCAGTCGAGTCCCGTCACCACCTCGGTCTGGCGGAACTCTTTCGTTCCACGCACCACGGTCTCGGGTCCATCCTGCGCGATTACACTCACGAATACGAACAGGCCGCACATCACGGCGGCAACGACGGTTCTCATAGCGCCTCCAGGTAAGCCGATACTATCGCATACTGTTTGAATGACCATGCGGCCCGCATCGGTGGTTCTCGCGCTTTTCGCCGTCGCCGCCGTATCGGCGCAGCCGGGACCGGGGGTGCTCCGAATCAAGGTGACGCTGGCGAACGACGCGCAAGCGTCGACGCCCATCCGCCGTCACGCGCTACTCGTCAGCGACAACCCGCCCAGCGCGGAGCCGCGGCAGATTTTCACGGCGGCCGATGGCACCGTCGTTCTCAGGTTACGGCCGGGCTCGTACATCGTGGAATCCGATCGCCCGGTCTTGTTCGGGGGCCGCGCGTACCAGTGGACGCAAGTGGTCGAGATCGTCGCCGGCCGTGACCTCACCCTCGATCTCACTGCGGACAACGCGGAGATTGTCCCATTGTCCACGTTGGCATCGCCGACGGCTGCCAGCGGTCCTCGCGACGACCCTTTGTTGGGCACGTATCAGGAGAGTGTTGTCGCCGTGTGGTCCCCAACCGCGCGGGCGTCGGGGTTTGTCGTGGACTCGCGTGGGCTCATCGCGACAGACGGCCGAGCGATCGGCACGGCGACAGTCGTCGAGGTGCAGCTCACGCCAACGGTGAAGGTGCCCGGGAACGTGCTGCTCTCAGGGCGCTCGAGAGATGTCGCAATTGTCCGGGTCGATGCCAGCCTCGTTGCCACCCGTCCAGCGCTGGCACTTGCCTGCCCGCCGTCGCGGGCGCTGTCCCTCGACGATGGTCAGGCGATTGTCAGTATCACGGTGCCGCAAATCTGCGAGGCCCTCGCGGCATCTCTGCCCCTGCTGTCGGGCGCCGGTCCACTCGCGGCGACCCGGCTCCCCGTAGATCCGGCACGGCCCTATCCCGCCGGCGCGCTCGATGATGCCGGGCGAGGCACGACGCCGAGCGCGGCTGTGCCTGTGATGTCGTCATCGGACTTCGATGTGGCCTTCATGACGCCGCCGATGGTGCACCGCGCCCGGCAGAAGTCTGGCTGGACGGGCGGCCCTCCAAGCGGGCGTTCGCCTGAAGCCGAGGAACGCCTTGGGCGACTCACCGAGTTCGGCGCGTGGTCCGATTACTTCAGCAGCCTGCCGGCCGTGTTGATCGTGCGCGCGACCCCGAAGATGGCGGAGGGATTCTGGAAGCGGCTGGGACGAGAAGCGGCGCGCACGCAAGGCGCGGTGTTGCCGGCGTTCAAGGACTTCAAGACCAGCTTCCGGCACATGCGCGCGACCTGCGCCGGGGTCGAGGTCACACCCATCCACCCGTTCGTGCTCGAGCACCGCATGAACGAGAAGACCGTGATCCGTGAGGGCGTGTACGTGTTCGATGCCGACGCGATCGGTCCGCACTGCGGGACGGTGACACTGTCCCTCTATTCAGAGGCGCAGCCGGAACGCGCCGATACGATCACGCCCACTCGTACGATCGTCGACCAGCTCTGGAATGATTTTGCCCCGTATCGCGCCACTTCAGGAACGTCCAAGCGGCAGTAGCACGCCTGGCGGCCAAGAATCTGGACCGCTCCTTGCTTCTGTTTTCCGAGGACCTCAGTCAGGGGACCCTCAATCAGCGGAAGGCAAATATCATGACGCGCAGACTCGCATTCACTCTGGTGACACTCACTCTTTCACTCTACTCCGCCGCCTGCGGACGGACGATGCAAGGCGTCGTCACCGATACCAAAGCCAATACGGCCGCGGTCAAAGGGGCGGTCGAGACAATGGACGTCAAATCGGCCATTATTGCTGACAAAACCATCGACGCGGGCGCAATCGACGTCGACACGTTTGGGGACAAGAAGGTCGTTGTTCTTCGCGGTTCAGTGCCGACCAATGCTCAAAAGATGAAGGCTGAGCAGATCGCCCGCGACCACGCAACAGGCTACACAATCGAGAACCGTCTGGCTGTGGTGCCGAATAAGTAAGATCGACGACTGGTCAGAGGCCGGACACGAATTGTCCGGTTTCTGGTCACATCCTTATCGGTGATGATGGGCCCGAACCCGCTTCACCTCCGCGGCGCTCACCTTCGCTTCTCCGGCAAGCTCCGGCCACGCCGCAATGGCGGTGGACACCCGATCGAGCACTCTCTCTGACGTGCCGATGCCGAACTCGTCGGCCACAACCATGAGATCGTCATGGGAAATATCGGCGAATTTTCCGTTCACCGACATCAGATGCTGGTAGGTCCATTCACCGTTGGGATTGTAGGCGTGGGTGACGTCGTAGGCCGGCGCCAGCTCCCAGGCGCCACCATCGCGCAGCAAGAAAGATGTGTTCTTCGAATGGTCGTCGCAATTGGCTGCCATCACGTTGAACGCGACGCGCCGGAACGCCTCCTCGCGCGCAGGATATTCGAGCTGCAGGCGATCGATGGTCATCATCAACTGGCTGACGTCGTGGGTCGCTTTCTGCCGGTAGTCGAGATGCGCCAGTCCGCAGAGCGTCTGCATGTGATGCTTGGCGTTGCCCTCGCGGTCGAACCGCTTCGTCATGAAGTGCGCGCGGCCGTTTTCCTCGAGCAGCCGGCACGGCGACATGGCGATGCCCGCGGCCTTCGCCATCAGGTGATACGCATACTCGATGCGGCCGTAGTCGCGGCTGACGCCGAGCCGCTCGTCGGCGCCGACGCCGTCGAACTTGATGAGCCAGTGCTCGAAGCC
>CAYHHH010000044.1:0-3226 GCA_964356125.1 uncultured Bifidobacteriaceae bacterium
CTAACGCCTGCGTTCACCAGCGGCCGCGCACGATCGCAGGGGCGGCCGTCTGGTGCAATGCGTGTTAGACAGCACGTCTATGGAACAACGAACTGGTGCCGAAGCCATAGCTATGCATCGACGATGAAATCCTTGGCTTGGCCACCGTAACGTTTTCCAAGTTCAACTCGCCGCTGCTCGAGACGGCCGAGGAACGCCTCATTCGGTTCTTCTGTCCTTCGTTTCAGATCGTACAGTCGTCCGGTGCGATCAAACCAAGTTGCATCGCCATCGGCGGGATGAAGTTTGGTTTGACCCGCGTAATTACGAAAGAAGACATGGTAAAAGGCGCGTCGCGATTGATGGCCTGCAAACGCCACAAAGCAGACTGTTGCGATACCAACCAGGATTCCGACAAGAATCATGCGCCCGGTCGAGTTGATCCAGCCAGGCTCGCTGGCCGCGATACCGCCGTGCAGATTGCCCCACATTTGTAGGACGAAGCCCACGACGAGGAGACTGCCACCCACCCGCGCTTCGCCCCGTTGCAGCAACGCGCTCTTCAAGAGGCCATTGTTCCCGCCGAATACAGGAAGGCCTTCGTAGTACGCATCCTGTGGGTCTTTGAGCATGAAACTCTTGGCCAGTACCAGCGCGCCGGCGACGTCAAGAGCCAGGCCGACAAAAATCACATCGAATGGATGCATCTCCGAGCTGCTTCCTGGCTGTCTAACTTCTTACTGAGTAGACCGCTGGGCCCTGCTTGCAGCCATCGCGAGCGATTCCGCCGGCAGTCTTGCTCGAAAGCCCTCGAAAATCAAGGCGCCACGACTCCCGACGGCCCCCATCCGATACGCGTGGCTGCAGGCTGCGTGTAAAACCTGAATCCATATGCAGCCAACGCCCGGAATGAGACCGCGGGGACGAGACGTCAACCCGCACGACGTCAACCCGATCACCGGCAAACCCGGTCCGCCGCGCGCCAACGATCGCCGCTTCCCGCTTGCGGCTAACGCTGGAATCTCCCGCACTGAGCCTCGCGTCGATGTGCTGAAGAATCAGAGACCGCGCGGGATTTCGATGGTGCAGGCCCGGGCGGGATTCGCTGCACACTGTGTGGTTCGCTGCGGCCGGCCGCAGCGAACGCCGAAAGCCAGCCCACGCCGATAGACGCGTCAACTGCCGTGGCATGAATCGGTTGGAGAATCAATGTGTGGGGCGACCCTGACGCGATTAGCCGCAACGACTTGCGGCTCACCCTGCGACCGGCTGTCACAACCGATCGAACGGACTGCGAACGCCAAGCCCACCGCGGTTGAGCACATGTAAATACATCATCGTCGTGGAGACGTCCGAATGGCCGAGCAGCTCCTGAACGGTCCGGATGTCATGGCCGTCCTCCAGCAGATGCGTCGCAAACGAGTGACGAAACACGTGCGGACCGACACGCTTGGTAAGCCCCGCCAGGCGCGCCGCATTCGCAACCTCCCGCTGGACCGCCGACTCGTGCAGATGAAAGCGAGAGGGTGGACCCCACTGCGGGTCACGACAGATCCGTGCGGCAGGAAACACAAACTGCCAGGCCCAGTCCGTGGCGGCGTTGGGATACTTGCGATCCAGTGCAAAGAGAAGCACGACCCGCCCCACACCGTCGGCGAGATCCCTCTCGTGCTGTCGTTTCACCTCCCGCAAGTGTCCCTGGAGCCGTTCCTCGATCGCCACTGGCAGCATCGTCCGCCGGTCTTTCTGGCCTTTACCCCGTCGAACCACAATTTCGTGCCGGTCAAAGTCGTCCATCCACATCGTTCCCTGGATATGCTTGAAGATCGTGCCGACTTCTTCTCGGCTGAGTACGACTGGGATCCGATGCGGCAGCTTGGCCCTGGGCACCTGGTCGATCGCGCCAATCTCGATGTGAAGCACGTGACGATAGAGAAACAATAAGGCGCTCAGCGCCTGATTCTGCGTCGATGAACTGACACGTTGGCCAATCGCCAGCCATGACAAGAACGCTGTAATCTCCTGGACTCCCAGCGTCGAAGGATGTTTCTTGTGGTGAAAGACGATGAATCGCCGAATCGGCCATGATGCGTCCCGCGAGCGAACAACGTGCCAGCGCAGCCGCACCTTGATGGTCGAATGAATTGCTGGATAGCGTCGTCTGACGTCGGAATTTGTGACCACCCGCAGAAGCGCATCCGCCGACTGACGCCTACCGACTGACGCCTTTCAGCGGCACGTCTTCCGCAAAGTGACACGCCGACCAATGTCCCGGCACCACTTCGCGCAGGGGCGGCTCTTCGGTCGAGCAGATCGGCTGCGCCATGAAGCAGCGCGGATGGAACCGGCAGCCCGACGGCGGGTGCGCCGGGTTGGGCACGTCCCCCTTCAGCACGATGCGCGCTTTCTTCGCATCGGGATCGTTCTGCGGAATCGCCGACAGGAGCGACACGGTGTAGGGATGCCGCGGGTCGTGGTACAGATCGAGGCTCGGCGCGAGCTCGACGATCTTGCCGAGATACATCACCGCCACCCGATTGCTGATGTGCTCGACGACCGACAGGTCGTGCGCGATGAAGAGATATGTCAGCGACATCTCCTTCTGCAGATCGCGCAGCAGATTGACGATCTGCGCCTGGATGGAGACGTCGAGCGCCGACACCGGCTCGTCGGCGATGATCAGCCGCGGGCTCAGCGCGAGCGCGCGCGCGATGCCGATGCGCTGGCGCTGGCCACCGGAAAACTCGTGCGGGTACCGCGCCGCCTGGCTCGGCGACAGGCCTACCATGCGCATCAGCTCGCCGACACGTTCTCGCGCCTCGCGCCCGCTCTTCGTGATGCCGTGCACCGTCAACACCTCGGTCAGCATCGTCCGCACGCTCAGCCGCGGGTTGAGGCTCGAATAGGGATCCTGGAAGATGATCTGCATCTGCCGCCGCAGCTGACGCATCTCGCGGAACGGCAGGCCCGTGATTTCCTGCCCCTCGAACTTGACGCTGCCCGAGGTGGGCTCCATCAGGCGAAGGATGCAGCGGCCGGTGGTCGTCTTCCCGCACCCGCTCTCCCCCACCAGCCCGAGGACTTCTCCCTGCTGCACGGAAAACGACACGCCGTCCACCGCACGCACGTGCCCGACGGTGCGCGAGAACAGCCCCTTCTTGATCGGGAAATATTTCTTGAGATCGGTGACCTCGAGAATGGTCGTCATGATCGATCGCCGGGTCCCATAGGACCCGGCCTACGTACG
>CAYHHH010000044.1:3326-24804 GCA_964356125.1 uncultured Bifidobacteriaceae bacterium
CCGGGTCCCATAGGACCCGGCCTACGTACGGCGGGGCCTCCGCGCTGATGTAGGGCGGGTCCTATTGGACCCGCCGGAGGCGGTACAGGATCCAGCGTGCCCGCCGCGATCTCGTGCGCGCGCCAGCAGCGCGAGAGGTGAGCCGCCTTCGCGCCGCCGCTCTCATCGCTTCGGCGGGCCAGGTCGCCGACGATCGCCTCGAGAGGCGGATCCTGCAGACATTTGTCAATCATCACCGGGCACCGCGGGTGGAAGCGGCATCCGACGGGAAATCGCGCGGGGTTTGGAACCGTGCCCGGAATGACGCGCAGCCGATCGACCACTTCGCCGAGCTTCGGCAGCGACGACTGCAATCCGGCGTTGTAGGGATGCAGCGGCTGCCGGAACGCTGGGCGGACGTCGGCGTACTCGACGATCTGCCCGCCGTACATCACTGCCACGCGATCTGCCGTCTCCGCGACGACGCCCAGATCGTGCGTAATCAGAATCACCGCCATCCCCATCTCGCGCTGCAGCTCTTTCAGCAGCTCGAGAATCTGCGCCTGAATCGTCACATCCAGCGCCGTCGTCGGCTCGTCGGCGATGAGCACCGCCGGCCGGCATGCCAGCGCCATCGCGATCATCACGCGCTGCCGCATGCCGCCCGACAGCTGATGCGGGTATTGGTCGACACGCTGCGCGGCCGCCGGAATGCCGACGCGCTCGAGCATCTCAATCGTTCGCGTTCGCGCCTGTGCGCGGGTCATCTTCTCGTGCAGGACCAGCGCCTCGATGATCTGCTCGCCGCAGGTATAGACCGGGTTCAGCGCGGTCATCGGCTCCTGGAAAATCATCGAGATTTCCTTGCCGCGAATCGAGCGCATCTCTTCGTTCGTCAGCGGCACCAGGTCGCGCCCCTTGAACAGGATGCGCCCCCCGACGATGCGGCCGGGGGGCTGGGGGATCAGCTTCAGGATCGAGAGCGCCGTGACGCTCTTCCCGCTCCCCGATTCGCCGACGACCGCCAGCGTCTCGCCGGCATTCACTTCGTACGAGACGCCGTCGACGGCGCGAATGACGGCGGTGTCTGTGAAGAAATACGCCTTCAGATTTTCGAGACACAGGAGCGGCTCGCTCATGCGCGTCCTCCGCTCACTCGGCGCGGATCGAGCGCGTCGCGCAACCCATCACCCAGGAAGTTGAACGCCATCACGGTGATGAAAATGGCTGTCCCTGGCACAAACAGAAGCCATGGAAACGACGTCAGCGCCCGGATGCTGCGCGCCTGGTTCAGCATGTTGCCCCACGAGGCGCTCGGCTCCTGCACCCCCACGCCGAGAAACGACAGAATCACCTCGCCGAGAATGTAGCCGGGTATCGAGAGCGTGGCGGCCACAATCACGTACGACATCGTGTTCGGCAGCACGTGGCGCGCGATGACGCGCAGCCGGCCGAAGCCGAGCGCCTCGGCGGCCGTCACGTAATCGCTCTTTCTCATCGACAGGACGAGGCCACGGATGACACGCGCGAGACCGGCCCAGCCGATAAAGGCGAGAATCGCGACGATGCCGAGATATACCTGATGGCTCGGCAGGTCCATCGGGAAGACCGCGCGCAACGCGATGATCAGATAAAGCGACGGAATGCTCAGCAGCAGCTCGGTCAGCCGCATGATGGCGGTATCAACGAAGCCGCCGAAGTAGCCGGCAATTCCTCCGAGCAGCAGGCCGAGGGTGAACGAAATCGCGATGCCGACCAGTCCCACCGTCAATGAAATCTGGGCGCCGTAGAGCAGCCGCGACAGCACGTCGCGGCCGAACGAATCGCTGCCGAACAGGAAGATGCGCCCGGGCGCGTCGACGCCGAAGAGATGCATGGTCGACGGCAGGAACCCCATCAGCTCGTAGGGATAGCCGCGCACGAAGAACCTCACCGGCATCTCGCGCGATCGATCCGCTTCATACGTGAAGCTGCTCATGTCGGTCACCCGCATGTCGCGCACGTACGGCCGCAGGCTGACGCTGCCGTCAGCCCGCACCCAGTGCAGCCCCTGCGGCGGATGAAAGTACTTGCCGCGATCCATCTCTTCCTGTGGATACGGCGCGACGAAGGGCGCGAGCAGCGCCAGCAGATAGAAGATCGCCAGCACTACGCCGCCCGCGATCGCCAGCGGGCTCTTGCGCATCTGCGTCCAGAACACGACGGCAGGCGACTGCGGAGAGACCTCCTCGAGCATGTCTGGATCGCCTTTGATGGCGATCGGATCAGCTGGCGTGATCTCAGTCATAGGAGATCCGCGGGTCCGCAATGGCCAAGAGGAGATCGGCGATGAGGTTGCCGACAATCAGCACGAGCGACGCCATCAGCACGGCGCCCATCACCAGATACTGGTCCTGCGTGAGGATGGCGTCGAGCGTGATGCGCCCGAGGCCCGGCCACGAGAAGATGATCTCGACGATGAACGAGCCCGAGACGAGGGCGCCGAGCGTGTACCCGAAGAGCGTAATCATCGGGTTCAGTGCGTTGCGCAGCGCGTGCTTGAGAATCACCGTCCGCTCGCTCAGCCCCTTGGCGCGGGCGGTGGTCACGTAATCGAGGCGCAGCACGTCGAGCAGGCTGCCGCGCATCTGCCGCATGCGGCTCGCCAGCGGAATCAGCCCGACCACGAGCGCGGGCAGCGCGAGATGGTGCAGGATGTCGAAGAACTGGCTGATGCCGTCGAGCTCGTCGTAGTCGAGCGAGCGCATGCCGCCGACCGGGAACCATCCGGTGCGCGCCGCCATCATCAACAGCAGCAGCGCCGCGAGAATTTCCGGAACCGACAGCCAGATGAACGCGACGAACGACAGCGTGCGATCGATCCACGAGTGCTGCTTCACCGCCGCGATGACGCCGAGGGGAATCGCGAGCAGCCACGTGACGAGCGCCGCGGCCCCGGCCAGCAGCAGCGTGTTCGTGAAGCCGTCGCTCAGCACGTCGAACACCGGCTGGTGACGCGCGAACGACTGCCCGAAGTCGAAATAGAAGATCACGTTTCTGAGATAGATCGCGTACTGGACGTACCACGGCTTGTCGAGGCCGAAGCGCACGCGCATCGCCTCGATCGTCTCGGCAGAGATCCCCGGGTTTTCCGCCATCTGATTGAGGAAGTCTCCCGGCGCAAGCTGCAGCAGGAGAAACGTCATCAGCGAGATGCCGAGCAGCAGTGGAATGGTCTGCAGCAGACGCCGCAATACGTAGGTGCGCATGGCCGTCCGTCAGCTCTCGGCCTGCCGCGCCGAAGCTTGCGAAGCAAGCGCAGGCGGGCGCCGCTTCACGAACACGCGATCGATGTTCCAGATGATGCGGTGCGCCATCACGCTCGGCTGCACGTTTCCAAACCGGTTGCTCACCGGCACCTTGATCCGCGAAATGGGCATCCAGATGAACCATGCCTCGTCGTTGATGATGTTCTGGATTTCCTTCCACCGCGCCGACTGCAACTGGCGGTCCTGGGTGGTGAGCATCTCGTCGAGCGCGCGATCGATGCGCGCTTCGAGCGGTGTCGCGGGCTTCTGCTGCTTGATGAACCAGTTGTGCGACTCGCCCGACGACCGCCACACGTTCTGTCCGGCGAAGGGTGACGGCGGCACGCTGCTCTGGAACCCGAGCATGATGGCCTCATACTGAAAATCGGCGACCATGTTCGTGATGAGCGTGTTGAAGTCGATGGGCGTGAGAATCATCTTGACGCCGATCTTCGCCAGATCGTCCCGCATGAAGTTCGCCATGCTGACGCGCAGCGCGTTGCTGCTGTTGGTCTTCAGCGTGAACTCCACTGGATTGCCGCGCGCATCCTCGAGGAACCCGTCGCCGTTCGTATCCCGAAACCCGAGGCCGGCGAGCAGCTTCTTCGCCTCTGCCGGGCTGTAATCGAGCTTCACGAGATCGGGCGAGTACCACGCTTTGTTGCTGCTCGTGGACTGCGACCAGTTCTTCTCGCCGTACCCGAAGAACACCCCCGTGATGAGGGCTTCGCGATCGATGACCATCGAGATGGCGCGCCGGAAATCGCGGTTATTGAACCACTCGTATTTCACCGGGCTGACAAACGGCTCACCAATCCGCTTGCCGGGCGGCGTCTTCGCGCCGCGCACGGGCGGCTGCACCCGGTTCAGGTTGAACCAGATCAGATGAGTCGCCTGCGACGCGCCGAGGTCGTACAACGTGAAGTTGCCCTTCTCCTGATTCTCCTCGTACCACTTGTAATTCTCCGGCTTCACATCGTCCACCGCGTCGACCCCGCCCGCGCGGAATTTCAGATCGGCCGCATCCTGATCGGGCACGACCAGAATGACGAGCTCGTCGAGATACGGCAGCCGCTGGTTGTTCTGGTCGAAGGCGTAGTGATACGGATTCCGCACGAGCACGGTCTTTTCGTTCGTCACGTGCTGGCCCAGGCGCCAGGCGCCGCTCGTCACGAGCCTCTCGGGCGGGGTGCTGACGTTGTAGGCCGCCGCAAACGATCCGTTCTTGAACGGCTCCTGCAGCACGTGTTTCGGAATGATCGGTAGCCCGCCCGGACACAGCGCGTCGAGCAGGGCCGCATGGGGCTTGCCCGTATTGATGACGACCGTGTAGGGATCCGGCGCCGTCACGGCGAAGTCCTTCCCTGCGACCTGCAGCATCTCCTGAGAGACCGGATGCAGTGCGCGGTCGTAGACGACCTCGAACGAAAAGAGCACATCCTCCGCAGTAATCGGATGGCCATCGGAGAAGGCGGCGCCCTTGCGAAGATGAAACGTCCACGTGACGCCGTCCGGCGCGACCTCCCACGATTTCGCAATTCCGGGTCCGAACTGCTGCGTCGAAAGATCGTAGTCGACGAGGAATCCGAACAGGCGATCGGTGATGTCAGTGGACGACGTCTCGGTCGCCATCATGGCGTTGAACGTCTTGGGATTGTTCGTTTCTCCCAGCACGAAGCGCCCGCCGTAGCTGCCCACCGTCGGCAGCTGTTTGATGAGCGGCTCTGCCGGCGGCGGAATCTCGTCCTTATACGCGACCGCATCGTTCGCCATGCGGCGGCAGCCGAGTGTCGCAGTCAGCGCGATAAGAAGGACGCCTGTGAAAAGACGAAGCCGCATCATTTGACGTACACCTGTTCGATGTTCCAGAGGATGCGATGCGCCATCACGCTCGGCTGCACGTTGCCGAACCGGTCACTGACGGGCAGCTTGACGTTGAGAATCGGCATCCATACAAACCAGCCCTGCTCGTTCCAGATTGTCTGGATTTCCTTCCATGCGGCTTTCCGCTCGCCCATGTCGAGCGTGGTGACGAGCGTGTCGACGAGCTGATCGATGCGCGCCTCTTCGGGCGACGCCGGCTTCTGCTGCTTGACGAAGAAGTAATGCGAGAGACCGGACGACCGCAGCAGGTTCTGCGCATTCGCGGGGTCCGGAGGCACGCCGGGCTGCGAGCCCATGAGGACCGCTTCGAACTGCAAGTCACTCCGGATGTTGGTGATGAGCGAATTGAAATCGATGGGCGTCAGAATGACGCGGATGCCCACTTTGGAGAGATCGTCGCGCACGAAATTCGCCGCCGCCACGCGCATGGTGTTGTCCGCGTTGGTCTTCAGCTGAAATGTCACCGGATTGCCGCGGTTGTCTTCGAGCACGCCATCGCCGTTCCCGTCCCTGAACCCGATGCTCGCGAGCAGGCGCTTCGACTCGGCGACGTTGTAATCGTGCTGCGGAATATCCGGTGTGTACCACTCCTTGTTGCTGGGGCCGGTAATCGACCAGCCCTTCGTGCCTTCGCCGAAGAACACGCTGCGGATGAGCGCGTCGCGATCGACGGCCATCGATACGGCGTGCCGGAATACAGGATTGCTGAACCACGCGTATTTCACGGGATCGACGACGCTGTCGCCGACCTTGATGCCAGAAGGCAGCGTCTGTCCCCGCACGGGCGGCTGAACCTTGTTCAGGTTGAACCAGAAAAACCGGCTGCTGGCCTCCGGGCCGAGACTGTAGAGCGTGTAGCCGCCTTTTTTCTGGTTGTCGGCGTACCAGCGATAGTTCTCGGGCTTGATGTTGTCGACCGCGTGCAGCTCGCCGGCGCGAAATTTCAGATCGGCGGCGTCCTGGTCGGGCACGGTGAGATAGACGAGCTCGTCAAGGTACGGAAGCCGCTTGTTGGCCTTGTCGACGCCGAGCCAGTACGGGTTTCGTCCGAGCACCGTCTTTTCCCCGGGCACGTACTGCAGCACTCGCCACGGTCCGCTCGTCACGATCTGATCGGGCGGCGTGCTGACGTTGTAGGCCGACGCAAAGTTTCCGCTCTTGTATGCGCCCTCCAGCACGTGCTTCGGCATGATCTTCAGTGCCCCGGCTGCGATCAACATCGTCGCAAACGGCGCCGGCGTCCTGACGACGACCGTGTACGGATCGGGAGCGGAGAACTCGAACGGCTTCCCGTTCAGCTTCAGCTGGTCCTGCACGGCCGGGTGCAGCGCTTCGTCGAGCGCCACCTGTGCGCTGAAGAGGATGTCCTCGGACGTGAGGGGATGTCCGTCCGAAAACTTCGCGCCCCGGCGAAGGTGAAAGGTCCACGACAGCCCGTCCGGCGACGTCTCCCACGACTTCGCGAGCATCGGCACGAGCTGCTGCTTCGCGTTGTCGTAATGGACCATATACGTGAAGAGGTGATGGTCGGTGATGTCGGTCGTCGACGTCTCGTTCGCCATCATCGCGTTGAACGTGCGCGGGTTCCCCGTGACCGCGAATACGAAGCGGCCGCCGTGCTTGCCAAGCGACGGCGCGTCGACCACCAGCGGATCTTCAGGCAGCGGATGCGGATCGGTGTACTCGGCCACCTCCGCGGCGGGCCGCCGGCAGCCGGTTACCCCAATTGCGGCGACCAGAGCGATGACGCACAGTCTGTCGCGTGCAAGCAACCCGCGCTTCATTTCACGTAGATGTTGTACGAGTTCCACAGGATGCGGTGGCGCAACACGCTGGGGCGGAGGTTGCCGTACCGGTTGCTCACCGGGATCTTCTGGACGCGAATCGGCAGCCACGTCATCCACGCCATCTCATTGTGGATCGTCTCGACCTCTCTGTAGGCCTTCTGACGCCCCGCAAGATCGTGCGTCCCGACGATGATGTCCATCAGCTGGTCGATGCGCGCCTCCTGCGGCGTCGCGGGCCTGGCCTGGCTCAGGAACCACGAGTGCGTGAGTCCTGTCGAGCGCCACACGTTCTGCATCATGGCCGGATCGGGCGGCACGCCGCTCTGGAGTCCGAGGAGCATCGCCTCGTACTGAAAGTCCGAGCGCAGGTTCGTGATGAGCGTGTTGAAGTCGACTGGGGAGGTGATGACGTTGATGCCCACCTTCGCGAGATCGGCCTTGATGAAGTTCATCATCGCGATGCGCGTGGTGTTGCTGCTGTTCGTCTTCAGCGAAAAGGTCACGGGTTTGCCGCGCGTATCTTCGATGATGCCGTCGCCGTTGCCGTCCTTCCATCCCATGCCGGCGAGCAGCTTTTTCGCTTCGTCCGGGTTGTAGTCGTACTTCAGAAGGTCGGGCGTGTGCCAGACCTTGTTACCCGGGGTGGCGATCGCCCAGTTCTTGACCGCCTCGCCGTAGAACACCGACGGAATCATCGCGTCGCGGTCGATCGCCATCGAGACCGCGCGGCGGAACGTCGGGGTGTTGAACCAGGCATACTTGGCCGGATCGACGAACGGCTCCCCCATTTTCCTGCCGGGCGTCGGCTTCTGCACCTGATTCAGGTTGAACCAGAAATGGTTCGTGTTCAGATCGGGGCCGAGGTCGTGGAGCGTGAAGTCGTTCTTCTGCTGGTTGTCCTTGTACCAGCTGTAGTTCTCCGGCTTGACGTCATCCAGCCCGTGCAGCTCGCCCGCGCGAAACTTCAGATCGGCGGCGTCCAAATCCGGAACGATGAGAAAGATGACCTCGTCGAGATAGGGAAGACGCTGATTGTTCTTGTCGACGCCGAAGAAATACGGGTTCCGCGCGAGGACGGTCTTCTCTCCAGGGACGTACTGCGCGATGAGCCACGGACCGCTCGTCACGATTTTGTCTGGCGGCGTGCCGACGTTATACGCGGCGGCGAAATCCCCCTTCTTGTATGTCTCCTCGAGGACGTGCTTGGGCATGATGCGCACGTTGGCCGCTACGTCCACCAGCGACGCGTTCGGCGCGGGGGTCTTGATGACGACGGTGTACGTGTCGGGCGCAGTCACCTCGAACGGCTTGCCGCCCATGATCAACAGATCCTGCGCCGACGGATGCAGCACCTTGTCGTAATAGATCTGAAAGCTGAAGAGGACATCATCCGAGGTAATCGGGTGCCCGTCTGAAAACTGTGCGCCTTTGCGCAGGTGGTACGTCCACGTCAGCCCATCGGGCGCCATCTCCCACGATTTGGCCAGCCAGGGAACGTGTTTCTGCGCGGCGTTGTCGTAGTCGGTGAGCGTCGCAAATGTCCGCTCGGTGATGTCGCTGGACGACTGTTCGTTTGCCATCGGGGCGTTGAACGTCCGGGGGTTCTGAATGCTGCCTAGAACGAAGCGTCCTCCGTGGCGGCCGACTGAAGGCGCGTCGATGACGAGCGGCTCCTCCGGAAGCGGATGCGGATCCGTGTATTCGCTGACCTCTGCGGCCCGGCGGCGGCACCCGGTCCCCATCGTCAGCACGGCCATCAACAGCACGAGCAGCAGGCGACTCATCCGTCGGATTCTACCTGCTTTTGACGCATGAACGGCGTTCTGGCCTTTATCCTGCAATGCCTTAGGTGCTCTCCTCGATTGTCTAAGAATTCTGAGCGGACGGACCTGAAGTACAGACCAGAACTGTGTGTGCCGATACAAAACTGTTAGGGCCTATCATGAAAAACATTTCTCTCCTGAGCCTGCTGCTTGCCTCGACGCTCGCAACGGGCTGCGCATTCGAACAGACGTCAAAGCTTTTCAGCCCCACAGCGCCATCCGGAAACAGCGGCGCCGCGGGTAGCACCTCCACGGGCGGATCGTCGTCGGGTGGATCGTCGACCGGCGGAAACGCCTCGAGCTCGCCTGCGTCGGCCTTCGCCGGCGCGTGGGGCTCGCCCAGCATCGCCGGGCTTCCGCTTGGCAACTGCGCGGACGTGAAGTGGCTCATCACCACGCAGACCGCTTCGTCGGTCGCTGGAACCGTGACGGCCAACTGCGCGAGCGGCGTGAACGTGGCCGCGAACCTGACCGGCACGATGCAGAGCGAGAGTGTCATCAATCTGGTGGCGACCGGCACCATGACGGCCATGGGGCTGCCCTGCCAGTTCAACCTGACCGGCACCGGGACGCGCCAGGCGGACGAGACGATGAAGGTGAATTACAACGGCAGCTACTGCCTCGGTACGCTGAGCGGCACGGAAACCCTCCGCAAGTTCCCGAGCATCTAGAAAAAGGGGTCGGGAGGGGTTTTCGCACGAGTCCAACGAAAACCCCTCCCGACCCCTTTTTCCTGAGCCGGTCGCCATCGGTGCGTCATGGTAGAGTTTTCGCGTGAAGCTCGAAGGCGTCTTTCCTCCGATTCCCACCCCATTCAGCCACGAGTCGGTCGACCATAAAAGCCTTGCCGGCAACGTCGCGCGCTGGATGCAGACGCGGCTGGCAGGGCTCGTCATTCTCGGCTCGAACGGCGAGGCGCCGCTCCTCGATGACGCCGAGTCGGACGCCGTCATCGAAACGGTGCGCGCGAACGTACCGCGCAACCGCACGCTGATTGGCGGCGTCGGCCGCGAATCGACCGCCGCCACCATCGCAGCCGCGCAACGCGCCGCGCGCCTCGGCGTCGACATCGTCCTCGTGCGGACGCCGTCGTTCTACAAGAACGTGATGACCAGCGATGCGTTCGTGCGGTACTACACCGCGGTGGCGGATGCGTCGCCGGTGCCGGTGCTGCTCTACAACGTCAGCATGTTCACCGGGGTGAACCTGCTGCCGGACGCCGCTGAGCGGCTCGCAGGGCACGCGAACGTCATCGGCATGAAAGAGTCGAACGCCGATCTGGTGCAGCTTGCCGAGACGATCGCGCGCACACCCGACAATTTCGTCGTGCTCGGCGGATCGGCAGCGACCTTCTATCACGCGCTGTGTGCCGGCGTGGATGGCGGCGTGCTGGCGATCTCGAGCGTGGTGCCCGACATCTGCGTTGAGATCTTCGACCTGGTGCGCGCGCAGCGACATGCGGAGGCGCTCGCGCTGCAGAAACGCATCACGCCGCTCGGACGCCTGCTCGGCGCGATGACGGGCGTCGCCGGCCTGAAGTACGCGCTGGATCAGATTGGCTACGCCGGCGGCCCGACCCGCCCGCCGCTCGGGACCGTTCCACTGGACGCGCAGAAACAGATCCGCGAACAGCTCGCGGCGCTGGGGACGCTGGCGACAAAATAAACCACGCGGATTTTGAACAGGAGATCAGGAGATTAGGAGGCTCGAAACACGAGCGAAATCGAACACGAAGACGCGACGAACGCGACGAGACTGTCTCCTGACCTCCTTATCTCCTGTTCATTTGTTTGTCTTTGTATTTCGCTACGGCGCCAGCCTGTACAACACGCTCTCCGCCGCGATGTACAGTCCGCCGTCGGGCGCCTCGGCGACGACCCGCACGCCGCCGATCTGATCGATCAGCATCCGCTCGACCGACACAATCTTGGATACGTTGTCCGGATCGAAGCGCAGACGGATCAACTGCCGTCCCATCTCGGCCGCGATGAACAGGTTGCCTTTGAAGATCGGCATCAGGTCGCCGCGATAGAACGCCGCTGACGCGGCGCCGGTGCCCGCGGGCAGCACATAAGACGTGCGGAATGCGGCGCGGCTCTGTGCGCCGTCCTTGACGACCGCGCTCAGGCGGCCGGCGTCGATGCCGACACGATCCACGACCCACAGGGTGCGGCTGTCGGGCTGCCAATCGAGCGCCAGCGGTTGCGGATGATCGAGAGAATAGATGGGGTTCGATCCGGGTTGATCGTCCGGCGTGGTCGCGTCCGTGTTGAACCGCAGCACCTTGCCGTTATACGTCGCGAAGCTTCCAGCGATGCGGCTGTCGGACGCGCTGTCGAAGGCGACGTACAGCTTGTGGTCCTGTCCGATGCGCAGCGCGCCGCTCGGGCCGCTGACCGAGGCTTTCGTCCGATCGAGCAGCACCGCGCGCTCGGCAAACACACCATCCACGTGGCGAAAGCGCGCCAGCGTGAACTCCAGTCCATTCCTTGGCGCATCGACGGCGTAGAGCGCGTACACCAGCCCGTTTTCGTCGAAGGCTGGATCGAGCGCGATGGCCAGCAGCCCGCCGTCTCCCCGCCCGATCTCCGGAGACAGATCGAGCGCCGGCGTGTCGACGAGCACACCATCTCGCATCAGGCGAACGGTGCCGCCGCGCTCTGCGATGAAGATCGCACCGTCCGGCGCGAACGCGAGATCGGATGGAAGCTGCAGCCCTTCGGCAACCGGCACCAGGTTCAATCGCACCTGCTCGGCGGTGACGAGAGCCACCGACGCTGCGGAGAAGCTGGATGTCATGCTGCCAGAGACGACCCGCAGCGCCGCCGAGCGCGCGCTCTCGGCGGTCAACGTGCCGTCGGCGACAAACGACGCCAGCTCGAGACTGTGCGTGCCGGGAGGAATGAAGGGGAGCGTGGCGTTGCATTCGAACGCGCTGCCGGCTCTCGCGCAGGTGACTCCCGTGAGTGTCGTGCGGACGCCGTCTACATACAGCGCGAATTGATACGCCGCAACCTCGGTCGCATCGGCCGCCTGCAGCGTCCAGCCGAGGCGGTCGCCGGGCGACACACGTACTTCTTCACCGGGATTACCGGGATCCGGGGTCTCCGGCTCTTTCCTCTTGCATCCGGTGACGCACATGCAAGCGACGAGGAGAAGCGCCAGCGGGCGCACCATCAACCGCATGATAGCCCAGTGTGCGTTAGGATAATCGCATGCGATGTGCGGCGGTCGCTTGCGTGTTGCTCCTGTTCGTGGCCAACCTGGCCGAGGCGCAGCTGCAGGGACAGGCATATGCGTCGGGGTTCCAGTCGCCGGTTGCGTTCGTGCAGGACGCCACCGATCGCACGGTGCAGTACGTCGTGCAGCAGACAGGGCGCATCCGCGTGGTGCGCAGCGGCACGGTCCTTACGACCGATTTTCTCAACCTGACGAGCGCGATCGCGTGCTGCGGAGAGCGCGGCCTGCTCGGCCTGGCGTTCGCTCCGGATTACGCATCGAGCGGCCGCCTCTACGTCAACTTCACGAACGACGCGGGCGATACGGTCGTCGCGCGATTCACGCGCTCGACGAATCCTTTCGTCGCCGATCCGGGGTCACGATTCGATTTGCAGATCGAGGGGACGCGGCGGGTCATCACGCAGCCGTTTACCAACCACAATGGCGGCCATCTGGTGTTTGGCCCCGATGGATATCTGTATATCGGTCTTGGCGACGGCGGATCGGGAAACGATCCCGACCACCGTGCCCAGAATCCCGCCGAGCTGCTCGGCAAGATGCTGCGCATCGACGTCAACGTGCACGATTTGGACGCGTTCGGCTACCGGGTTCCAAAAGACAATCCGTTTCTCGGCGGCAACAACGCCAACGCCCGCGACGAAATCTGGGCGTTCGGCCTGCGCAATCCCTGGCGCTACAGCTTCGACGATGTGGCGCGCGGCGGCACCGGCGCGCTCATCATCGCCGACGTCGGGCAGAACCGTTTTGAGGAAATCAACTACGAGCCGCGCGGCGCCGGAGGACGCAACTACGGATGGCGCAACCGCGAAGGCGCCCACGACAACCTGACGTCGCGACCGCTTGCCTATCAGCCTCCGACGGATCCGATCTTCGAATACGGACGCGGCGATGGCGTGTCTGTTACCGGAGGATTCGTGTATCGCGGCACGCGGTTGGGAGCCGCGTATCGCGGTCGATACTTCTTCGCGGACTACTCGGGCCGCCTCTGGTCGCTTGCGCTGAACATCGATGGCAACGGCGAAGCCCGCGCGTCGGATCGCCGGGACCATACCGCTGAGCTCGGCGGCAACGCGATGCTCGGGCAAATCAGCTCGTTCGGCGTCGACGCCGACGGCGAGCTCTACGTCGTCAATTATTCGGCCGGCAGGATCGTGCGCATCACTGCGCCTCTGGCCATCCCGCCCGCGCCGACGGGGCTGAAGATTATCAAGCCATGACAGGTGCGAAAGGCTTGCCCCGCCGAAGCGATGGGCGCCGCGGCGCGAAGGCGGGTGCGAAAGGCGCAGAGCGAGCCAAGAAAGTGGCGCTCGTGCGCGCGCTGTCGAAGCTCGGCTACGCCTCGCGCTCGCAGGCGTACGAGCTGATCCGAACCGGGAAAGTTGAAGTGAATGGAAAAGTGGTCACCGACCCCGCGGTTCAGGTGGCGCCAGGCCTCACGCGCATTCAGGTCGCTGGCGTCGAGGCCGAACGCGCCGACTGGCTGTGCATCGCGCTCAACAAGCCGCGCAAGGTCGTGACGACACGGAGCGATCCGCAGGGGCGCGCAACCGTGTACGACCTGATTTCAGATCTCGACGCACGGGTCGTGCCTGTCGGCCACCTCGATCTCGCGTCGACGGGTCTGCTGCTCATGACCAACGACACGGAGCTGGCCGACTGGCTCACCGATCCAGCCACCGGCATTGTCCGGCGCTACGTCGTGACCGTGCGTGGTGAGTTGTCAGATGAGTCGGCGCAGTCACTGATCACAGGCATCGTCGATCGCGGCGAGCGGCTCAGGGCGACGTCGATCGACATCCTGAAGCGATCGAAGCGCGAGACACATTTGATTGTGGAGCTCGACGAAGGCAGGAACCGCGAAATCCGCCGAATGCTGAAAGCCGCCGGCCACGAAGCCACACGCCTCAAGCGCATCGCCTTCGGCGCGATCGAGCTCGGCGATCTGGCACCCGGCAAGTGGCGCGACATTTCTGTCGATGAAGTCCGCAGCGCTTTTCCTGGAGCGCGTCTCCGCACCTGAGTTATATTGATTTTGACGGAGGCAACGATGCCACGAACGAACAAGCCTGCTAACGGATCGTCAGACACACCCAAACCCGCACGCCGATCGAAGAAAGACAACGGGGCGGCAGAACCCTTCAATAATCCTGATGAAGTGGCACGCCGCGCGTACGAAATCTACCAGAGGCGCGGTGGCGACCACGGCGCCGATCTGGACGACTGGCTGGCGGCAGAGCGCGAGCTCAAGCCCGGCCCGAGCGACGCTACCGGTCCTGCGCGGGCGGCGAAGCCGCGGCGCCGGAAGGGCTCCGAAGGAACCGTTTAGCCGCGTAATAGATGATCGCTGCGGCGAGCACGTACGCTTCGATCGTCCACTCCTCGGGCGTCGCCTGCCACAACAGCCACACGATGCCCGCCGCAGCGAGCAGTTGAATCAGCATGCCGCCCGGAAGGTTGAAAGGCGCGCCCGCTATTCTCACGTCGCGCCTCTGCAGCTGGTACGACGCCGCGACGCACATCAAATACAACAACAGCGCCGACACGTTGGCCATGACGACGAGCCGCTCGAACGAGCTCGAGATCGCCAGGACCGCCACGACCGCGGCGTACAACACAATCGCCAGCGCCGGTGTGCGATAGCGTGGATGCACGCGCACCAGCGCCGACGGCAGCACGCCGTCGCGCGCCAGCGCGAACAACGCGCGCGGCGTCCCCAGCATGTCGCCGGCGATGTACCCGAAAATCGACACCGCCATGCCAATCAGGAAAATGATCTTCGCGCCCGTGCCGAATAATCGCCCGGCCGTCTCGACCAGCGGCGCATCTTTGAAGAGCGGCAGCTCCGGGCCGAGCGTGCCCTGCGCAACCGTCTGCACGGCGAGATAAATCGACGTCGCCACCGCGAGGGCGGTGAGGATCGAGCGCGGCACGGTCTTCGCCGGATCGCGAATTTCGCCTGACGGTGTCAGCGCGACTTCGACGCCGACGAAGGCGAACAGCAGCACGATCGAGGCCTGCCCGACTTGCGACACCGTCGGCATCGACATGCGCAGAAAGTCGACGTTCAGCGACCACACGCCCGCGACGACGAGAAACAGCAACGGGATCAGCTTCGCGGCCGTGATGACCTCGATCAGGCGAATGCCAGGCTTGATGCCGCGCACGTTCACGGCGGCAAGCGCGGCGAACAGCACGGCCAGCAGCAGTGCGCGGGCGGAACCGGTGGCGAACGCCGGCCAGATGACGCCGGCGGTTCCCGCAAACGCCGCGGCGACGGATGCGACCGACAGACACGCGGTGACTGAATAGAGATATCCGCCGAGGAAACCCGCGAAGCCGCCGAACGCGGTATCGATGTACGCGTAGAGGCCGCCGGTCGACGACACGCGGCTCCCGGCGGCGGCAAAGCACAACGCGATCAGCGTCATCAGCGTCGCGCACACGAGGTACGCAATTGGCGCAGCCGCGCCGAGGCGCTCGGCGACCGTCGCCGGCATCAGAAAGATGGATGAAGCGATCGTGACGTTGATGATGCTGAGCGTCAGTTGGCGCGTCCCGATCGCGCGCACCAGCTGCGCATCGGCCGAGCCGCTAGCGGTCATACGGCTGGCCGATTTCATTCTCCGGCAGCTCGTGCTTCAGCACGATCACCGACATGATGAAGTCCATCTGCCACCGGCCGTCGCCGGTGCGGTTGATGGTGAGCGGGCGCAGGTGCCGGATGTGCCACTCCTGCATCGACTCCCAGGCGCGGATGCCGACGTCGATGCACTCCGGGAACCGCTGGTTGATGCGATAGAACTGCCGCTGCCGATCCCGAAGCTGAGTGAACACCGGAGTCGTAATGGTGTGCTGCGACCGAATCGACTCCAAAATCTCGCTGATGCCTCGAAGCGCGCGGGCGCTGTCACTATCGCTGCCTCCCTGTTGCGCCGCCGCCGCGCCGCCGCCGGCCATGTGCGCCACTGCTCCACCCGCAATCAGCTCTCGTCTCGACAGCATGATCCCTCCTGACGAAAAAAGGCCGGGATTGCCCTCTTCCCGGTCAGCGAAGAGGGTTACGGCCAGTTTTGTTTGATGATGCTCGCATCGATCGATGCGAGCGTCGTCTTGCCCATCGCCGCGGTCGCATCGACCAGCTCTTTGAAGATGATCTCGGTGAGCAGCCGTTGCATGCCGGCAGGCCCGAACGCGCCAAACGCCCATCGCTGCGCGCGGCCCAGCCACACGGCGTCTGCGCCGAGCGCCAGCGCCTTCAGCACATCGCTGCCGCGGCGGAAGCCGCTGTCGATCATCACGGGGATCTTTCCGTTCACCGCGGCCACGACCTCCGGCAGCACTTCGAGCGTGGACGGACCGTAGTCCATCGAGCGCCCGCCGTGATTGGACACGACGATGCCGTCGAAGCCGTGTTCGACGCACAGGCGCGCGTCTTCGACCGTGACGATGCCCTTGAGGATGATGGGCGTCTTGATGAACTTCCGGACCTGATTGAGATAGTCCCAGCTGTACCAGAGGCGCCCGCCGCCGACGCGATACGCGACCGCGCCGCGGCGCGCCGTTGCGGTGCCCAATGCTTCGGGAGCGTTCCCACGCCCTGCGCCTCCCTGACCCGCGGCGCCTGCTGCGCCTCCGCGTCCGCCACGGCCGGCACCCCCGGCCCTCGCGCCGAGATTCCGATCGTGCTGGCTACGCTCGTAGTACGACGCCTGCTGATCGACGGTGATGACCATCGCGGTATAGCCCGCGCCCTGCGCGCGCTCGAGCAGCTCCTGGCTCGCGGCCATGTCCTGCCGCGGATAGAACTGCCACCACAGCTGTCCCTGCGCGCCCTTCGCCACCTGCTCGATCGACTGGCTCGAGTTGTTGCTCAGGCACACTGGCGTGTTCGACGACAGCTGCGCCGCGCGATACATCCCCGCCTCGCCGTCTGGATGCAGCGCCACCTGCGTGGCGGTGGGCGCGATCATGATGGGATATTTCAGATCCAGCCCGAGCAGCTTCTGCGACAGATCGACGGTCGAGGGATCCACGGCTTTGCCCGGGATCAGGTCGACCCAGTCGAACGCCTGCCGGTTGCGGCGGAGATTCCATTCGCTGCCGTCGCCGTGCGCCGTGTAGTCGTACACCGACTGCGGCACGTTGGCGAAGATCACCGGCTCGAAGTCGAATGCGCTGAACATCTCGTTCAGCCCGGGTGCGCGCTTGTGCGTCGTGTACGGGCGGGGATCCAGCTGCGCGTGCAGCAGCGGCGATCCGGCAACGAGCGTCGCCATGCCGGCGAGCGCCTTGCGACGCGACAGCGACCGTTCCCACTGACGTTCTATGTTTCCCATTAGTTATTCGTGGCGGCTTTCGTCGAAATCGGCCCGTGAACCTTCACGGCGGTGCGATCGAGCGCCTTCAGGTTCGGCTTGCCGCACATGCCCATGTAGCGCGCGAGCTCGGTCTGCGCCATCTCGATGACGCTCTGCACGCCCGCGTCGCCGTACGCGGCCAGCCCCCACATCACCGGCCGGCCGAGCAGCACGCCTTTCGCGCCAAACGCGAGCGCCTTCAGAATGTCCGTGCCGCGCCGGAACGATCCGTCGGTGAGCACCGGCACCTTGCCGCCCACCGCATCGACGATGTTCGGCAGCGCGAGAATCATGGCGTCTTTGTTCGCGAGCAGCCCGCCGAAGTTCGACGCGATAATGCCCTGCGCGTTGTGCTGCAGCGCCGCGGTCGCTTCTGCCGGCGTCGTGATGCCTTTGACGATGACGGGAACGCTGACGCCCTGCCTGATCGCGTCCACAGCCGACCAGTTGATTGAGGAGGCCGTCGCCGGACGCGCGCCGTTCGCGGCATGCGACGCGCCGACGGTGATGACGATCGCTTTCGCGCCCGCCTTGATCGCGTCCTGCACCTGCGACTTCGCCGCGTTGTCTGACGCATAGACCTGATACCAGAACGACGGCTTCGCCACGGCGGCGATGTCCGCCAGCGCGACGCTGGATCGGCTGCTGACAATCATCAGCGCCTTCCCTGCGGCCGCGCCCTTTGCGGTGGCGAGCTCGGCGTCGGGATGGAAGCGCTTCTGGTCGGCAATGGGCGCGACGATGATCGGCGTGAAGTGATCGTCGCCGAACAGGTTCACGGTGAGGTCCATGTCGGTCGTCGGGATGTTCATCCGCGGCCGCAGCGTGATGCGATCGAAGAGCGCGCGATCGCCGCCGGCGACCAGCGCGAACGTCGCGGGCTGCAGCTTCTTCTTCGCTTCTTCCTCGAACTCGAGGATGTTGACGAGCTCTTCGCGCGGTGCCAGGCGAACCGGCAGCGGCGGTTCCCACGGCGCGCGCGCGCGCGGCGCACCGGGCGCCTGTCCGCTGGCGATCTTCGAGCCCGCGACGGTCCCCGCCACGATGGCGCCCACGCTTCCGAGTGCGCGGCGTCTGCTGAGTTTGTGGTCGCTCATAGTGTCCCTCGTTACACGAAATTTACTTTGACGGCGGTCTTGTCGATCGATTTCAATGTTCCGCGCCCTGCGTAGGCAGCCGCGTGCACGAGCTCCGCCTGCAGCACTTCAAGCAGCCGCTGCACACCGGGCGCGCCGAAGGCGCCGAGGCCCCAGCGTGCCGCGCGGCCCAGCGCTACCGCGTCGGCGCCAAGCGCGATCGCTTTGAACACGTCGCTGCCGCGGCGGAAGCCGCTGTCGATCATCACCGGGAATCGCCTGTTCACGACCGCCACGATCTCGGGCAGCACTTCGAGCGTCGACGGGCCGTAGTCCATCGAGCGGCCGCCGTGGTTCGAGACAATGATGCCGTCGACCCCTTCCTTGACGCAGATCTCGGCGTCCTCGGCGGTGATGATACCCTTGAGAATGACAGGGACTTTGATGACCTTGCGGACTTCGTCGATGTAA
Organism: uncultured Bifidobacteriaceae bacterium; assembly: GCA_964356125.1. Taxonomy (GTDB): domain Bacteria; phylum Acidobacteriota; class Vicinamibacteria; order Vicinamibacterales; family JAMQPK01; genus JAMQPK01. The sequence continues at coordinate 22,231 of CAYHHH010000044.1, forward strand.
TCCCAGCTGTACCAGAGGCGGCGATTCGACACGCGGTACTTCGTGAACGACGGGAATTTGCCGATGCCCGGCTCGCCGGTTCCGGTCGTCGGTATGGGCGCGCCAGACGCCAGCGCCGCGGCCGCCGCGGCTGCGGCCGCATTGCCACCGCCACCGCCGCGCCCGCCGCCGGTCTGCACGACGCCGCCGAGATGGCGATCGTGGAGATCGCGCTCGTAGACGGACGCCTGCTGATCGACCGTAATAATGATCGCCTTCGCGCCGAGGTCCTGGAACATCTGCAGCTGTTTGGCCGATGCGCCCAGATCGGGAATCGGATAGAACTGCTGCCAGCGCGGGCCGGTGGCGGCCGGAGCAATCTTCTGATGCGGCACCGTCGTCCCGCTCGCAAACGAGACGAGCGCGTTGGCCGCAGTGGCGCCGCGATACATGCCGATTTCGCCGTCGGGATGCAGCGCCCCCTGGCCCGAGGTGGGCGCCGGGAAGATCGGAAACTTCATCGGCACGCCGAGGACGACCGACGACATGTCGACCGACGCCGGATCGACCGCCTTGCCCTGCACGATGTCGACCCAGTCGAACGCCTGGCGATTCCGGCGCAGGTTCCACTCGCTGCCGTCGCCGTGCGCCATGTAGTCGTACGGCTCGAGCGTCATGTTGCGATAGCACAGCGCTTCGAAGTCGAACGCGTCGACCAGTTCCGCGAGGCGCGGTGTCCGCTTATGGCCGATGAGGCTGTGGGGATCGATCTGCGCGTTCAGCAGCGGCGATGCCGCAAACATGCCGGCGAAGCTGGCGAACGCCCGCCGCCGGCTCAAGCTGAACCGCCACTGGTTCTCGATGACGCCCATGGAGCCTCCGCAAATTGGTGATTCCGGGCATTGTACCCGATCGTGCGCCCGTTGCCTTTGCTACACTGGACGCGAAGCCGGGCGCGTGCAGCATCCGCACGCGCGACCTCGTGCAGAACACGGCGACGCTGCCGCGCTATACCGCTCGCGCCCACGGCGATCACAATCCGAAGCACGGCGGCATCTTCTTCATGGCGCCGCACATCGAGCCGCGCGATCTGTTTCTGATCTACGTGCCGGAAGATCGGCTCCCGATTGCCGCGCCGCTCGCGGTGGAGTTGACGAAGCGGCGGGTGTCGAGGCCTCCCCTGCCGGCGAGCGAGCGGATTCAGATCCTGCGGGACCCGGCCGGCGCGTCGACGGTGATCGACCTCGCGGGTTGGGCGAGTCGGCTCCGATTGTCAAAATCCTGAAGGTACACTAGGGTTCCGGGTTCCGGTTCCTGGTTCCGGTTCCGGGTTCTCATGGCCCGATTCAAATTATTCATCGAATACGCCGGCACGAAGTACAGCGGCTGGCAAATCCAGAACAACGCGCGGACGGTGCAGGGCGAGCTGACGCGCGTCATCGCGGTGGTCACCGGACAGAACCAGTTCGAGCTGTACGGCTCGGGGCGGACCGACGCCGGGGTGCATGCGCTCGAACAGGTCGCGCACCTCGACATCATCACGTCGATTCCCGCCGAGACGCTGCGGCGGCGCGCCAACGACGCGCTGCCGAGCGACATTCATCTTCTGAAAGTGGAGCTGGCGCAGAGAAAGTTTCATGCGCGCCACGACGCGGTCTCGCGCAGCTACCTGTATCAGATCTCCAGGCGGCGGTCGGCGTTCGCGAAGAATGTTGTCTGGTGGGTGCGCGACGATCTCGACCTGGCACAGATGCGCGCGGCGGCCGAGCAATTTGCGGGGATGAAGGACTTTCGATCGTTCACCGACGACAGCGCGGAAGAGAAGTCCACCGTCGTCGGTATCGAACGGATCGACATCGGGGAAGACGGCGATTTGGTGCTCGTGCGCGTCGAAGGCTCCCATTTCCTGTGGAAGATGGTGCGGCGGATGGTCGGCGTGATGGTTGACGTCGCGATCGGCGGCACCACGCTCGAGGAGGCGGCGAGGTTTCTGCGCGAGGACTCGGCGATTCCGGCGACATTGACCGCGCCGGCGTCGGGACTGTTCCTGGAACGCGTGTATTATCGAGGAGAGACCCGGCGTCCCGCGCTTGGCGGGTGCGTGCAGGTGAAGTTTCCACGGTGAACCATGTCCGAGCGTGTGATCGCGTGCCCGTCATGCGGCACGAACAACCGGCTCCCTCCTCCGCAGGCCGGCCGCAAGGCGGTGTGCGGCAAGTGCAAATCTCCGCTGCCCGGGAATCCCGGCCCGATTGAGGTCACCGACGCGACATTCCCGGCAGAGGTCGAGCGAAGCGCGACGCCGGTGCTGCTCGACATGTGGGCCGACTGGTGCGGCCCGTGCCACATGCTCGCGCCGACGATCGATCAGCTCGCGTCTGACATGTCCGGCCGCGTGAAAGTGGCGAAGGTGAAGATCGACGAGAACCCCGGCATCGCCACCCGCTTCGGGGTGCGCAGCATTCCCACGCTGCTCGTGCTGAAAGGCGGCAAGGAAGTGGATCGCCTGGTCGGCGTGCAGCCGAAGCAGGACATCGTGCGGCGCCTGGAAACAATTCTGACGACTCCCTGACGCTTCCCGACTCTTCCCGACTC
>CAYHHH010000044.1:24904-32320 GCA_964356125.1 uncultured Bifidobacteriaceae bacterium
CGACTCAAAAATTCCGCCCACTTTTCCACCAGCGCGACCTGCGGCCCCTTCGCGTCGGCGTAGGCGCGCGCGTAGGTGGCGGCCTTGGCCCGATCCTCTTCGGGCGAGCCGATCGTCTTGCCCTCGACGTGGATTTGATACAGCGCGTGCAGGGCGATCATCAGCGCGTCGGCGTCCTTGGGGTTGCGATCGAGAAACGGCACGATCGTCGGATACGCGCGCTCGTGCAGCCCCAGGTGCGATTCCGCGACGGCGAGGTTGCGCCGGATGTCGTCGTTCTGCGGCTCGCGATCGATCGCTTCACGCAGCGGCCCCAGCGCGTCGGCGGGCTGGCCGAGGCGCAGCCATCCGTCCGCGAGAATCACCTGCAGCGCCGGAAGCGGCACCTTCGCCGCGCGCGCGCGCTCCCATGCGCCAACAGCCTCCTTGTCGCGGCCGGCGGCGGCATAACACGCGCCGAGGAAGAACGACGCGATCGGCGCATCGGCGGGATTACGGAGCGCGACGCCGAACTGGTTCGCGGCGGGATTCAGGTCCCCCTTCATGAGCAGCTCGATGCCGCGCAGCATGGAGCCGGCCGCCTGATCGCCGGCTTCGAACGCCATCATCGCCGTCCCTTCAATCTTCCCGCTCCGCGCTCGGGCCGTCGCCGCCTTCGCCGCGGGATGATGTTTTTCGATCACCTCGTACGCCGCCCGCAGCATCTCCGGCGTCAGCACCTGTTCGCGCTTGAACACCATGGGACGCACCGCCACGACCACGCCGGTCATCGCGGCGCGCGTGGCCCCCACCTTCGTCGCCTCCGCGCCTGGCGCACCTGTCGCACCCGTTGACCGCGCGGTGATGTCGAACGGCCGCGTGAGCTTGCCGACGTTCTTCTCGCCTTTCGAGATCATCGCGCGCGCGATGTAGCGGCCCGGGGGCAGCGCGCCGAGCGGCACCACGGCCAACGCCTGCCTCCTGGTCTGATCGGTACCCTCTCGAAACTCGGCCACGCTGGTCTGCAGCGTCGGACCGTCGGCGGAATCGGCGACCTCGAAGACCACTTTGGAATCGTCTAAGTATCCCGGCTTGTTCGTGTACAGCTCGGTGTAGGTCGCGAGCTGGCCGTCGGTGACCTGCAACACCACGGGCGCGCGTAAATCATTGCCGCGTCCGTCGCGCACGGCGCTGAGGATGAGATCGCCGAGCGCGAACTCGTGGTTCGCCATCCCGAACGCCGCGATGTCCCGCTCGACGCTGCCGCGCTTGCCGGCGGTGTCGACGGCGGCCAGCCGCACGCGATACGTGCCGGGATCGAGGCCCAGGGCCAGCTCGTAACGGATCGGCAGATCGGCGTTCGCCGAGTAGATCTTCCGTTCCTGTCCGCTCAACACCGCCTTGCCCATCTCGTCGAACAGGGCGAAGCCGATCGCGAGATCGAGCTCCTTGTCCATCGACTCCGGATCGATTTCCGCCGCCAGGATCACTTTCACTTTGTTCGGGGCGCTGTCGCGGAACGTATACGTCGACAGGCGCATCGGCAGCTCGGTGTTGGCGGCCGGCGACCGCAGCACGCGCGCCATCATCACGTCCCGCGACCAGTTCTTCGGCGTCGCCTTCGTGTACTGCACCTGCCGCCGCGATCGGATCTGCACGTTCTGCCGGCCGACCTGCACGCGAATCTGATGCGGCCGGCCATCGCGGTCGCGCTCGATCGGCTCGACGCCGAGCATGTAGTGCCCCGACAGCTCGTGGCGCAGACGCTCGAAGACGTACTCGGGGTTGGTCACCACGCGAAAGAGCGAGCCGCGCGATCGTGCGGCGAGCGTCTCGAGCCCGGCCTCGCGCATATCGCGATCCTGCGACAACGTGTCCGAGAGGCGCGCCTGCGACGCGCTGCCGGTCGCCTGCGCGAACATCATCACGTTGATGCTCACACGCGCCTCCGCCGCCAGCGCGGCCAGCGTCGACGCCTCCCCTTGCGACGATTCGAGCATCAGCCCCTGCGACATGACGATCATCGACTTCGGCCCTTCGACGTCGCGCAGGTTCGTCAGCAGCGCGGCATAGCCCGACACCGATTGTGCCGTCAGGTGCCGGATGTGCGCCGCGATGCCCAGCGCTTCCTGCTCGACGTCGCGATCGCACGGCGACATCGTGTTGGGGTCGGTGTCGCCGCACGCGCGATACAGCAGCCGCTGCGTCGCGATCGGATCCGATCGAGTCTCGAACGTGACGGCCTCGTAGTCGCTGATGTTGTACTGCGACATCATCCGGTCGTCCGACCCGACGATGCGCGTGATGGCGTCGAGCACCTGCGCATGGTTGATCGTGAAATCGACAGACGGTCCGGGGGCCGGAATCGTGAAGAGCGCCAGGCGGTCTTCGGGCGCGATGCTCGCGGCGAACTGCTTCATCGCCGCCAGCGCGGTGCGGATCGTGTGCGTGTCGATGTTGTTGCGATCGACCACCACCATGATGAGGCGGCCGGGGCGCCGGTCCGTGTTGTTCGACACGTACGGATCGCGCGGCCGCGCGGGCTCGGTGGACGGCGTGTAGCTGGCGGAGATGAACTCCGCGCTCATGACCCGCCGGGGCTGGCCGTCGATGGTCACCGTGAAGTCCGGAATGCGCAAATCGCGCACCGGCATCCCCTTGGCGTCGACGACCGTGACGTCGACCTCCATCACTTCCACGCCCGATCGGAAGACCGGCGCCTGATCGGACTGCGCCAGCAGCGCGCCCGATCCGGTCGCGACAGACAGCGCAGCGAGCACCGCGAGAATGGCGCGCATAGCCGATCTCCTTGAGGAAAATCGCATTGTAATCTAGTACCCTCTCACCTATGACCCAGGCTTTTACGTCGAGCGCCGCCAGCCGGTTTCTGCGATATGTCACCTTCGATACGCAGTCCGACGACCAGTCCGAGAGCTATCCCAGCACCGCCAGGCAGCTCGTGCTGCTGACTCAGCTTCTCACCGAGCTGAAGGAGATGGGCGTCGCCGACGCGACGATCGATCAGTACGGCTACGTCATGGCGACGATCCCTGCGACTCCCGGCCGGGAAGAGGTGCCGGTCATCGGGTTCGTCGCGCACGTGGATACGTCGCCCGACGTCAGCGGCGCGGGCGTCACGCCGATCGTGCACAGGAGCTACGACGGCCGCGACATCGTGCTGCCCGACGACCCGTCGATGGTGTTGCGCGAGGCCGACAATCCGGAGCTCGCGGAACAGCACGGCCACGACATCATCACGGCATCGGGGCTCACCCTGCTGGGGTCGGACGACAAGTCAGGCGTCGCGGAAATCATGGCCGCTGCCGAGCATCTGATGACCCATCCAGAGATTCCGCATGGCGTGGTCAGGATCGGCTTCACGCCGGACGAAGAAGTCGGGCGCGGCACGCAATACTTCGACGTGCATCGATTCGGCGCGCGGTTCGCCTACACGCTCGATGGCCCCAAGCGCGGCGAGCTCGAGATTGAAAACTTCTCCGCTGATGCGATGACGATCACCTTCAAGGGATTCAACGTGCATCCCGGGTATGCGAAAGGGAAGATGGTCAGCGCCATCAAGCTGGCGTCCGAGTTCGTGCACCGCCTGCCGCGCAACGGCCTCTCGCCCGAGACGACCGACGGCTACGAAGGCTACGTACACCCCAACGCCATCCAGGGCGGCGTCGAGCAGGCGACCGTGAAGCTGCTGCTCCGCGATTTCGTCACCGCCGGCCTCGACGACAAGGCGCGGATGCTGACCGATCTGGCGGAGGAAGTCGTGCGTCCGTTTCCGGCCGCGTCGGTCGAGATCGATCGCCGCGAGTCGTACCGCAATATGAAAGAAGTGCTCGATCGCTATCCCGAAGTCATCGACCACGCGAAGGCCGCGATGACGCGCGCGGGGCTGACGCCATATTTCAGGCAGATCCGCGGCGGCACCGACGGCGCCCGCCTGTCGTTCATGGGACTGCCGACGCCGAACCTGTTTGCCGGCGAGCACAACATCCATTCACGTCTGGAATGGACCTCTGTCCAGGATATGGACAAAGCGGTCGAAGTGATCGTCGAAATCTGCCGCAGTTGGGCCGAGGGACCACGGTAGCCGATGATGCTCGCGCGCGAGATTGCGAGGTTCCGTGCGTGGAGTTGAGCGAGTCGTTGCGGCCTGGCAGGCACGCCCCCACGACGCCCGCCCGCTTGTCCTGCTGGATTTCGACGGCACGCTGGCGGAGTTCGGTCTCGATCCGGCGGCCGTCACCCTGACCCCATCGCGTCAGATGCTGCTGCAGACACTGGGTCGCCGCACGGATCTCTCAGCGGGCCTCGTCAGCGGGCGGCGCATCGCCGATTTGCGCGAGCGCATTCCATCAGGCACGTCTCTGTTCCTGGCCGGACTCCACGGGATGGAAATCGAGGGCCCCGGGCTGAAGTTCGCGCACAAGGCGGTCGCGCTTGCGGCTCCCGGCATCAGCGTTCTCGCGAAGGACCTGCGGCGCGCGGTCAAACCGCTTCCCGGCGTGTTCCTGGAGGACAAGACGTACTCGATCGTGATGCACGTGCGGGGCGCCTCGAAAGCCGATCAACTACACGCCGTCACGCGCTTCAACGCACTGGCCGGGCCATTGCTGGCGGAGGGCACGGTGCGACTGCAGCCGGGTGACCATGTGTTCGAGCTGCTGCCGAATGTGGACTGGGCCAAAGGGGACGCCGTGCGCGCGATCATCCGCCACGTCGAGACAGAGACGAAGGAAACCGTGTGGCCCGTCTATATCGGCGACGATGCGACGGATGAAGATGCGTTCGAGGAAATCGGGACGAACGGGCTGACGATTGCCGTCGGCACACGCCCCGCAGGCGCATCGTTTCAGATCGACGATCCGGCGGCGGTGGAGTGTTTCCTGAAGGCGATACTGGCTACTGAATAAATACTTAAACAGGAGGCCAAGAGGTCAGGAGAAATTCCCTTTCTCAACGAAATACGAAACGCGACAACGCGTTTAGTTCTTAGATTCTAGATTCCAGTTTCCAGATTCTATTTCCCCGCCGCTTTCAGCTCGTCGTACACCGCAGCCACATTCATGCGAATGCGCGCAGCACCGCCCGGTCGATTCGCGTACGCCGGCACGGTAATCTCGTCCATCGCCTGCTCGCGCGTTTTGCCGGCGGCGATCGCGTTCCGCACGCTGGCTTGCATGTTCGTGAAGTACGTCCTGAAGCGCCGCACGTCCGCCGCCTTCGCGATCGCGCCGTGCCCCGGCACCATCGTCGCGTCCTCGCCCACGAGCTGGATGCCGCGATCGATGAACTGCAGCCACTCGAGCGTGCTCGCGCCGGAGGCAGGATCGATGAGCGGCACCCAGTTGTTGACGAACGCGTCGCCCCAGAGCGCGATGTTCGCGTTCTTGAAATGCACGAGCGTGTCGCCGTCCGTGTGCGCGCGCGACGGGTGATAGAGATGAATCTCTTCGCCGCCCAGATGGAAGATCAGCTCGCCGTCGTAGGTCACGGCAGGCGCCGCCTTGATCGGATCGAAGTCGAGCGGCTCCTTCGAGCTCTTATAGCCTTCGAGAATTCTGTTCCGCACGTTCTTCTGCGCGTAAATCGTCCCGAGCTTCGCGAAGACGGGATTCCCGCCGGCATGGTCGCTGTGATGATGCGTGTTGACGATGAACCGCACGGGCTGGTTCGTTAACTTTCTGATTTCGGCGACGACCGCCTCCGCCAGCTTGACCGTCTGCCCGCCGCGCACCTGCGTGTAGTAGTTGTCGTCGACGACGAGCACGCCTTCGTCCGTAATGAACACACCAATGTTCCCGCCAACCTGGCTCATGTCGGGGCCGGAGGGGGCGATGATCGAGAGCTTGTCGGTGAGTTTGTGAACGGTAAAGAGATTGGGCGGCATCGGCGGCCGCAGCTCCGATTGCGCGGCGCCCTTTTCGTGCAGCAGAACCCCGAGGACGCCAAGCATGCCGACAACCCACATCAGTCTGAGTGCCTTCCGCATCGCGACCTCCTTGAGGCCGTCACTATAGCACTGGCCCGACGGTCCGGCTCGCGGCCGGACGTACCATTACCTGCGGCCGAAGCGCTCGTAGAGCACGGGCACGACGATCATGTTGAGCGCGGTCGAGCTCAACAGGCCGAATAGAATGACCATCGCCATCGGAGCCTGAATTTCGCTGCCGGGCTCCCCCATCGACATCGCGATCGGCACCAGCGCGAGGCCGGCTGCCAATGCCGTCATCAGAATCGGCACCAGGCGCTCGGTCGCGCCGCGCACGACCGCCTCGTGGAAGTCGGTCACACCCTCCTTCTCGCGCACGTACCGGATGTGCGAGATCAGCATGATGCCGTTGCGTGTCGCGATGCCGAAGAGCGTGATGAAACCCACAATCGAGGCCACCGAGAGCACGCCGCCGGCGAGATAGACGCCTGCCACTCCACCGATGAGCGCGAGTGGAAGGTTGAGCATGACGAGCGTGGCGTCGCGGGCCGATCCGAACGCCGACGTCAGCACGAAGAAAATCGCCACGATCACGCCGAGCGACAGCCATAAGAGCTGGCGCGACGCCTGCGCCTCGCTCTCGAACTGGCCGCCGTACTCGATGTGGTAGCCCTGCGGCAGCGTCACGGCCGTCGCGACGCGCTGCTGGATATCGTGGACGACGCTCCGCAGGTCGCGCCCCGACACGTTGCACTGCACCACGATTCTGCGCTGAACGTTCTCGCGCATGATGAAGTTCGGCCCGCGGTCGCGCTCAATCGTCGCAATCGCTGACAACGGCACCTGTGAACGATCGGCGGCTTCGATCATCGTCGAGCCGACGGCGTCGAGATCGGAGGCGCGCTCGTCGCGCGCGTAGCGAATCACGAGCGGGAACGCGACCTGCCCTTCCAGCACCTGACCCACGACTTTGCCGGCTCTGGCGGTTTGCAGCGCTTCGGCGGCTTCCCCTGACGGAATGCCGTAACGCGCCGCCGCGTCGGCCTCGACCTTCACCCGTAGCGTCGGAATTTCGGTCTGCGCCTCGGTCGACAGATCGACGACGCCGTGTACCTGCGCCATGTGCGCCTGCACCTGTGCCGCGAGGCTGCGCAGCGTCTGCAGATCGTCGCCGAAAATTTTCACGGCCACATTGGCGCGCGTCCCCGACAGCATGTGATCGATGCGATGGGAAATCGGTTGACCGACCGTCACGTTCGTTCCAGGGAGAAGCGACCCCTTCTCGCGAATCTCGGCGAGCACCTCATCCTTCGGGCGATCCTTCATGTCGAGGCGCACGTCGATCTCCGCTGACTCGACTCCTTGCACGTGCTCGTCAAGCTCCGCTCTGCCCGTCCGCCGGGCCGTCGACGTCACTTCGGGCACCTGGAGCATCAGCCGCTCCAGCGCATCACCGAGCGCATTCGAGTCGGCCAGGCTCGTTCCCGGGATGG
>CAYHHH010000045.1:0-31742 GCA_964356125.1 uncultured Bifidobacteriaceae bacterium
CACGGCCACCCCAACGCGGCTGCCGCGTTGGGGGCCCCGGCGCGCGCCGGCGAGGTGATGACGATCTACGAGGCGTCGATGGCGTACCAGGCCGCCGGCGTACCTCTGCTCGTGCTCGCCGGCAAGGAGTACGGGTCCGGCTCATCGCGCGATTGGGCGGCGAAGGGAACGGTGTTGCTTGGAGTGCGCGCGGTGATCGCCGAGAGCTTCGAGCGGATTCACCGCAGCAACCTCGTCAACATGGGCGTGCTGCCGCTGCAGTTCGAGGCCGGCGCGTCGGCCGCGTCGCTGGGGCTCACCGGTACCGAATCGTTCGACATCGCCATCGCCGGCCTGACGCCGCGAGCGACGATCAGCGTTCGGGTGTGGCCGGCGTCCGGCAAGCCGCGCGACATTCAGGCCGTGGTCCGCATCGACACGCCGGAAGAGCTCACCGCCTTCCGCCACGGCGGCATTCTTCCCTACGTCCTGCGGCAACTAGTGGACAAGACGCGCTGACGGCGCAATAATCCGGGTCACACACAGGTCTCACACCACGCAAGCTAGGAGGGCAGATGACCCGGTTCAGGTCACTACTCGTATTCGGATTGCTGTCGTTCGCTGCCAGCGGCTTTCTGGCCGCGCAGGAAAAGCCCGTGCGCGAGGTTCGTTCGGAGACATACCCCGGCTCGAATCCGCATCTAAACGATAAGGAATCGATTCGCGGCGGCATGTCGCTCTACCGCAGATTGTGCGGTGAGTGCCATGCGCTCGATGCCACCGGCTATCGGGGCCCCAACCTGATCGCGTACATGGCGAACGGGGCGGCGGATGAAGCGATGTTCCATGTCATCCGCAAGGGTGTGCCCGGGACGGAAATGCCGCAGAGCGCCAGGCCCGACCACGAGATACTGCAGGTCATGGCGTATCTGCGGAACATGGGCGCCGTGGCGCCAGCCGACACGATGCCTTCGGGCAACGTGGCCAACGGCCAGCAACTGTTCGCCAAACAGTGCCAGAACTGCCACCGCGTGGCGGGCAAGGGCGGGCGCCTCGGCCCGGACCTGACCCGCATCGGCGGCGCGCGGACGCACGCGGCGCTCGTGCGCGAGATTCGCACGCCGCATGAATGGATTCCGCCGGCCTACGAGACCGTCACGATCGTGACCAAGGACGGGCAGAAGATTCGCGGCATCAAGAAGAACGAAGATGCGTTCTCGGTTCAGGTGATGGACATGCGCGAGCGCATCCAGGGATATCTGAAGTCGAACGCCGAAGTCACGCTGGAGAAAAACTCGCTGATGCCGGTGTTCGACGCGAAGCGGCTGCCCGACAGCGATCTGACGGACCTCGTCGGTTATCTCAGCACGCTGCGCGGCGGCGATTTCACCACGGTTCGTTAAGGAGGCCTATGCGCGCTTTATTGATGATACTCATGTGCTCGGTCACGCTCGCGGCCCAGCAGCCCGCTCCGGCGACGGTGACAAACCAGGATCTCCTTGCCGGGCTCACGCCCGATGGCTCGAAGTGGCTGCTCTATCACGGCAACTATTTCGGGCATCGCTTCAGCCCGCTGACGCAGATTACGCCCCAGAACGTCAACCAGTTGAAGGCGCAGTGGACGTTCCAGACGCGGCTCACCCCGAACTTCCAGACGACCCCGCTGTTCGTGGACAACGTGCTGTATGTCACCGGCTTCAACGGAACGGCATGGGCGATCGACGCGCGCTCGGGGCGCCAGATCTGGGAGTACCGGCGCAACATGCCCGATGACTTCCGCGGCTGCTGCGGGCCGAACAACCGCGGCTTCGCCGTCGGGGGCGATAAGCTGTTCCTCGGCACCGGCGACGCGCATCTCGTCGCGCTCGACATGAAGACGGGCGACGTCGTGTGGGACGTCGAGCTCGCGGACTACAAGAAGGGCTACTCGGCCACCGTCGCGCCGATCGTCGTCAAAGACAAAGTCATCCTCGGCATCGCCGGCGCCGAGTTCGGCATTCGCGGGTTCATCGACGCCTACGACGTGAACACCGGCAAACGTGCCTGGCGCTTCCATACGGTCGCGGGGCCCGGTGAGCCCGGCGGTCAGACCTGGCCGAAAGGCACGGACGCGTACCTTCGCGGCGGCGGATCGATCTGGGTGTCGGGCACCTACGATCCCGAGCAGAACCTGTTGTTCTTCGGTACCGGCAATCCCGGCCCGGACTACTACAGCCCGGCGCGTGAAGGAGACAACCTCTACACGTGTTCGGCGGTCGCACTGGATGCCGACACGGGCCAGTTGAAATGGCATTTCCAGTTCACGCCGCACGACCTGCACGACTGGGACTCGACGCAGGTGCCAGTGCTGGCGGATTTGACGATCAACGGCACGCCGCGCAAGACGATGCTGTTCGCCAACCGCAACGGCTTCTTCTACGTCCTCGACCGCACGAACGGCCGCATGATTTCCGCGAAACCGTTCGTCACGCAGAACTGGGCGAAGGAGATCAGCCCCGAAGGGCGGCCGATTCTCGTGCCCGGCATCAATCCGAGCGAGGAAGGCAGCGTCAAGGTGTGCCCGGATCTGGGCGGCGGAACGAACTTCTTTTCGCCCTCTTATGACCCGAACCAGCGCTTGTTCTTCGTGAACGCGCGAGAGACGTGCGCGATCTACTACTCGTGGCACGAGCCCTTCCGCGAGGGTGAGCAGTACGAGTCGGGCGGCACCACGCGCCCGCGCGAGCAGCGCAACTACGGTGCGCTTCGCGCGATCGACCCGCTGACGGGCGATCGCAAGTGGGAATTCCGCTACCCCACGACGTCCGCGTCGGGCATCCTCTCGACGGCGTCGGGTCTGGTGTTCTCGGGCGACGGTGACGGCAACATCATCGGGCTCGACTCGAGGAGCGGGAAGTATCTCTGGCACTACAACCTCGGCGTCGGGCTCCGTTCGACCGGCGGGACGACCTACATGGTCGACGGCAAGCAGTATCTGCTGGTGCCCTCTGGCAGCGCCCTGACGGCGTTCGCGCTGCCGTAAAATATGAAGTCGTGAATCTTACACGCGATGCCATCAAACATCGGGCCCGTGAAATCGGGTTCGATGTGTGTGGCGTCGCGCCTGCCGAGGCGTTTCCCGAGCTCGCATTCTTCAGGCAATGGATCGATCGCGGCTATGCCGGCACGATGGGCTACCTGCCGCGCTCTGCCGAGCGGCGTTCGGACGTGCGAAAAATCGTTCCGTCCGCCCGGTCGGTCATCGTCACTGGCACGCTCTATAACGGCGGTCAGCCGTATTCGATCGAGCGCGACGATGCGACGCGCGGCGAAGTCGCGCGCTATGCGTGGAGCCCTGACTATCACCAGGTGATTGGCGAGCGCATGGATGCGCTGCTCGCGTGGATGAGGGCGCAGCACGCAGAGCCGTTCGACGCCCGCGCGTACGTCGACACCGGCCCGGTACAGGAGCGGGTCTACGCGCAATACGCCGGGCTGGGGTGGATCGGCAAGAACACGTGCGTGATCAATCCAGAGCTCGGCTCGTGGCTGCTCCTTGGCGCGATCGTCTGCAGCCTGCCACTGGAGCCGGATGCGCCGGCGCTCGATCGATGCGGGACCTGCACGCTGTGTCTCGAAGGCTGCCCGACCGGCGCGTTCGCGGCGCCGTACGAGCTCGACGCGACCAGGTGCGTGTCGTATCTCACGATCGAATACCGCGGATCGATTCCCGACGCGCATCGGGCGGCCATCGGCAATCATCTCTTCGGGTGCGACGTCTGCCAGGAAGTCTGCCCGTGGAACGCCTCGCCCGTGAACGTCGCCAATCCGTCATGGTCGTCCCGCGAGGCATTGAACGTCGCATCGTTGATCGATCTCTGGCGGCGTACGGACGAGGAGCTGGCCGCGTTTATCGGTGACACGGCGATGACGCGCGCCGGCGTGCGCGGTCTCCGAAGGAATCTCGCGGTCGCCCTTGGCAACTCCAGCGATCGGCGGGCGCTCGACGCGCTCGATGAAGCCGCGGCCGACGAGACCAGGCATGATCCGCTCGTCATCGAGCACGTGCAATGGGCGAAGCGGACGCTGACAGACGCTCGCGTATCAGTCAAGACGTGAGCCGCGGCACGTTCGTAATCACGTACTCTTCCACCACTCCGCGTTTCTTCGCATTCGAATTGATCGCCCGCCGCGCAGGAATGCGGCAGCACTTCAGCCCGGCGGCGTTCACGTCATTACTGCCTTCGTACAGCTTTGCGATCTCGGGCGCCGTCGAGTTGCTCATCACCACATGGCATCCGCGCTTCGCCAGCGTGACGACCACATCGCGCAGCCGCTGCTGATCGCCCGCGTCGAAGCCTTCCGCCGTATAGCTCGTGAAGTTCGCTGTCTTGCTCAGCGGCGCGTACGGCGGATCGAAATAGAGGAAGTCGCCGGGCTGCGCGCCGTCGATGGCGCGATCGAAGCGCGCACGATCGAGCGTGACGCCGGGACGCGCGAGCGCCTCGGCGACGCGCCGGAGGTTCACGGCGTCGCAGATGCGCGGCTTCGCGTACCGCCCGGCCGGCACGTTGAACTCGCCGTCGCTGTTCAGCCGGAACAAGCCGTTGTAGCCGGTCCGATTGAGATAGATGAACATGGCCGCGAGCGCGGCGTCGTAGCGGAACTCGCCCGCCTTCGCGCTCCGCGCTTCCGCCTTCGCGCAAGCGCTACGGCGGGACAGGTCGGCGCGGCGGGGGTTGAACCGTTCGTTGCGGACCGCATAGTAGTGGGCCGCACCGTCACGGGCGTGGCCGACGGCCAGGCGTGTCAGCTCGCCGATGACCTGCTCGGGGCAGTCAACGACCGCGCGATAGCACGCGATGAGATCGGGATTGTTGTCGGTGAGCGTGACGGCATGACCGGCAAGCCGTCCCCGCGCGTGCAGATCGAAGAACACCGCGCCGCTGCCGAGAAACGGCTCCCAGTATCGGTGGAATGCGGCGGGGTAGAACGTGCGCAGCGCCGGCAGCAGCTGCCGCTTGCCGCCCGCCCACTTGAGCAGCGGCCGGGCGTCCGTTGTCTGCCCTCTGCGCTCTGCCCTCTTCCCTGTCAGCGAAGTCTCCGTGGAAGGCAGACTACTACAACTGCCGATCGATGGATCTACTGATCTAGGGATCTAATGATCTACGGATCTACAATCTGCCGATGCGCAGGTGGCTCGCAGCATTCGCACTCTTCGCCTCATGCGCGTCCGCCTTCGCGCTTCGCGCTTCGGCGAGACAAGCCTCGCCATTCGATTTCGATCGCACCATGCGGGTGGACTACCTGCACGGCGGCGGACCGGGCGGCGAGCGGTTCACACTCGACGCCGTCGTCTCGGAAGGGGAGTGGCCCGGCAGCCGCACACAACTGATTGATACGACCAACCTCGGAAAATATTTCCTCGAAGTCGTCGATCGATCGTCGAATCGCGTGATCCACTCGCGCGGGTTCGCGACGATCTATGGCGAGTGGGAGACGACGCCGGAGTTTCGAGTGACGGATCGGCGCTTCCACGAGTCCGCTCGCCTGCCGTGGCCGCACGCGCCCGTCCGCATCTCCATCAAGAAGCGCGATGCGGAGAACGTCTTCAGGCCGCTGTGGGAGCGTGATATCGATTCGCGCTCCGCGGGCGCCTCGACTTCGCTCGGGACAGGGGCGGCGCCGCGAGCCGCGTCGATGGCGGTGTCAGCTCTGGTCGATAGCGGGCCGCCGGGCCGCAAGGTCGATCTGCTGCTCATCAGCGACGGCTATTCAGCCGCGCAGGCCGCGAAATTCCGCGCCGATGCGCGGCGCCTCGTGAACGCGCTGTTCGCGCTCGAGCCGTTCACGTCGCGGCGTGCGGACTTCAACGTCAGAACGGTCCATGCGCCCGCATCACCGGTGCGGGTCGAGTTCAACATCTTCGGCCTCGAACGATACGCCCTCTCGTCCGACAATCGCGCGCTTCGCGATGTTGCTGCGGCCGCGCCGTACGACGTCGTTGAAATTCTGGTGAATGAGACGAAGTACGGCGGCGGCGGCATTTTTAATCAGCAATCGACGGTCGCGGCCGGCCATGAGTCTGCCGCCTATGTGTTCATCCACGAGCTCGCGCATAACCTGGCGGGATTGGGCGACGAATACGTGGGCTCGGTCACCTACGAGACGGGCGGGCCGGTGAAGGCCGAACCGTGGGAACCGAACGTCACGGCGCTGCATGACGCGTCGGCGTTGAAGTGGCGCGATCTCGTGGAGCCCGGCACGCCCGTGCCCACGCCGATGTCACACGCGGGCAAAGTCGGCGCGTTCGAAGGGGCCGGTTATGAAGCGACCGGCCTGTATCGGCCGGAAGCCGCGTGCATCATGGGCACGCGCAAAGTGATGAACTTCTGCCGCGTCTGCCAGCGCGCGATCAACCGCATCATCGATCTGCATACGCGCTAAGCTTGCCGCGCCGACTTGTCCCGCCGTAGCGCTTGACGCGAAGGCGGAAGCGCGCAGCGCGAAGGCGGGTGGCTCGGTTCTTGCGGCACTGCCCGTAACGCCAGGACAAAGTGTCTGTAAACCGAACAGCTACTCGACGGGTTGTCGCATGAACGAGGTATCCGGCGCCGACCTGCTCACCCTGCTGATACTGGCGCTCCCGGTCGCGGCGATCGCCTGGAGCGTCACCCACGAAGAGCTCTTCCGCGAATTCAAGGACTACTGCGTCGCGCGCAGCGACACGGCCGCGAGCGTTCCGGGCCGCAAGTTCTTCTATCTGTTTACCTGCGAATACTGCTTCAGCCATTACGTCTCGGCCGGCGTGCTGCTCGTCACACGGTTCACGCTGCTCTTCGATGACTGGCGCGGCTATCTCATCGCGTGGCTGGCGCTCGTGTGGGTGGCCAATCACCTGATCGGCATCTACGGCCGCCTGCGCCTGGGCATCAAGAGCGAGCGCCTCGAGATTGGCCTGAAAGAGGCCGTCAACGAACGCGCGGGCGTCCAGATTACGGATGACCGTTCCAACCAGCGTAAGGCTGGCTAATCCCCAGTCTCCGCCTCCGCCAAGGCTACGGCGGACCTCGCCGAAGCGCTACGCGCGAAGGCGGGCCTAATCCCCAGTTCTGTGTGATACAGTTCCGCGCATTCCATTGCGCGCCAACTGCGTCTGCTGAGGGAGATATGTGGCAACACAATTATGAACCCATAGGGGGAAGTCTTGGCTTGTCGGCGGCGGCCGCGGCCATCCCCATCCTCGTGCTGTTCGTCATGCTCGGCATCATGCGGAAGCCCGCATGGATGGCGGCGATGACCGCGCTGGCATCTGCGCTGCTTGTCGCGATCCTCGGCTATGGCATGCCGTTCTCGATGGCGATCATTTCGACGCTGTACGGTGGTGCGTTCGGGATCTTCCCCATCGCCTGGATTGTCTTCAGCTCGATCATGCTGTATCGGCTCGCGGTCGATACCGGCAAGTTCGAAATCATCAAAGACTCCGTGGGCGGCTTGACCAACGATCGCCGCCTGCAGGCGATGTTCATCGCCTTCTCGTTCGGCGCGTTCATCGAAGGCGCCGCGGGTTTCGGCGCGCCGGTCGCCGTGTCGGGCGCGATGCTCGCGGGCCTGGGGTTCTCGCCGTTTTATGCCGCAGGCATCTGCCTGCTGGCCAACACGGCGCCGGTGGCGTTCGGCTCGATCGGCATCCCCATCACCACGCTGGCCAACGTGACGGGTATCCCTTCGATGCCGCTGAGCGCGATGACCGGCAGGCTGTGCGCGATGATCTCGGTCATCATCCCGGCGTACCTCGTCGTCGTGATGGCGGGCCCGAAGCGCGCGCTCGAGGTGTGGCCGGCGATTCTGATTTGCGGCGTCTCCTTCGCCGCGACGCAGTTCTACGTGTCGAACTACATCGGCCACGAGCTCACCGACATCCTCAGCTCGCTCGTCTGCATTTCGGCGATGGTGCTGGTGCTGAAATTCTGGAAGCCGCCGACGATCATGCGGCTGCCGGGCGACAAGGAAGCGACGATCGCGCCGAAGAAGCATTCTGGTAAAGAGGTGTTCGTCGCCTGGTTGCCCTACCTGCTGCTCGTCGTGTTCGTGCTGACGTGGGGCGAGGTCTCCATTAAAGCGGTCCTCGATAGGTTCACGAACGGTCTGCTGCCGGGATGGTTGCCGCGAAATCCGGCCGTGCTGAACGGGATCAACGTGCCCGGTCTGCATAACCTGATCACGCGTATTCCGCCTGTGACTCCGGCTCCTGCGCCGTACGGCGCCGTCTACACCCTCAACTGGTTGAGCGCGTCGGGCACGTCGTGCTTCCTCGCCGGCGTCGCAGCCGCGATTCTGCTGCGCGTCAAGCCGAAGCAGTTTGCCGCGACCTATGTCGCCACCTTCAAGCAACTGAAGATGTCGATGGTGACCATCGCGACGATGCTCGGGCTCGCCTACGTGATGAATTACTCGGGGATGACGTCCACGCTCGGACTGGCGCTGGCCACCACGGGTCCGACGTTCCCCTTCTTCAGCGCCGTGCTGGGATGGCTCGGCGTGTTCCTGACAGGCAGCGATACGTCGGCCAACGCCCTGTTCGGCAATCTTCAGGTCGTCACCGCCAACACGCTCGGCTTGAATCCCGTGCTCACGGCGTCGGTCAATTCCGCCGCGGGCGTCATGGGCAAGATGATCTCGCTGACGAGCATTGCCGTCGCGGTCGCCGCGACGGGCATGACCACGGCGGACGAGAGCAAGCTCTTCCGCTTCACGATTAAGCACAGCATTCTGCTGATGGTCGTGATGGGCATCATCTCGATGATGTATGCGTACGTGTTCCCGCAGTACGTGCCGGTGATACCGCCGAAATAGCCGGTAGCTTGTAGCGTGTAGCGTGATTAGTAGGGCGGGTCTTGCACTTGAGACCCGCCCTTTTTCTTGCTACCGGCTACCAGCTACTGGCTAATCAACATCGGCAGCACGCTCAGCACCGACACCGCGATGGCGAGGAACGTGGCCGCGAGGCAGACGAGCGCGATCAGGATGTGATCGACGCGCTCGGGTTTGAGCGGGTCGAGGATCCGGGCCGTGATGTAGCCGCCGAAAAATCCCCCCGCGTGCGCGAAGTTGTCGACGCCGCGCATCACGAACCCGAAGAACCCCAGAATCAGCGCGTAGCGGATGGCTTCCGAACGGGTCAGTGAGCTGCCCGTGCGCCGGCCGTAGTACACCAGCGCGCCGAGAAATCCGAAGACCGACGCCGACGCGCCGACGGTGATGCCCGCGCCGCTCAGAAAGGGCAGATGCGGCAGGAATGCGTACGCCACCGAGCTCAACAGGAAACCGCAGACGCCGGCGACGGTGTAGATGATCACCATCCGGCCGGGGCCGAACATCTCGGCGATCACCGGGCCGAGATCGCGCACCCACATCATGTTGAAGATGATGTGGAGCAGCCCGCCATGCAGCCAGCCGGCGCTCAGCACCGTCCACCACCAGCCGAATTGAAACACCGGTATGCCGCCGGAGGCGCCGAGCATGATGAGGACGCGGATGTCGGGCGCCAGAAAGCCGAAGAGCCCGCCGCCCATGCGCATCGCGTTGCCGGACAGCAGCATCGAGATGACATACAGCGCGGCGCTGCTCCAGATGACGAGCGGAACGAAGCCGAGATCGTTGCCGAGGCTGCGGAGCAGCGGCGCGAACCCCCACAAACCGGGGTTGCGGCGTCCGCAGTTGTAGCATGTCTCGTCGCGCACGCCCACGAGGGAGCCGCACGACGAGCAGACCACCGATCCTGTTGTTTGTCGCCTGAACATGAAGTGGCTGAGAGCTGAGAGCTGATAGCTACTATACTAATGAGATGCCTTCGTCGAGAAATTCATCGGTTATCGCCAATCACAAGCCTCCGACTGCAGTCGCCAATCCGAAGCTCCGGAACGTCGCCATCATCGCCCACGTCGACCATGGCAAGACCACGCTGGTCGACGCGATGCTGCACCAGAGCGGCGCATTCCGCGCGAACGAGCGGGTGGCCGAGCGCGCCATGGACAGCAACGAACTCGAGCGGGAGCGCGGCATCACGATTCTCGCGAAGAACACGGCCGTTCATTATCACGACCTGCTGATCAACATCGTCGACACGCCGGGCCACGCCGATTTCGGCGGCGAGGTGGAGCGCACGTTATCGATGGTCGACGGCGTCGTGCTGCTCGTCGACGCGTCTGAAGGGCCTCTGCCGCAGACGCGCTTCGTGCTGGGCAAGGCCTTCGCGCGCGGCCTTCCACCGATCGTCGTCATCAACAAGATCGATCGCCCCGACGCCCGCACGACCGAAGTGCTGAACGAGATCTTCGATCTGTTCATCGATCTCGACGCGTCGGATGCGCAGCTCGACTTTCCCGTCGTCTACACCAACGGCCGGGTCGGGACCGCGACGCGCGATCTCGACATTCCCGGCGAGGATCTCCGGCCGCTCTTCGACGCCATCGTCGAGCATGTTCCGCCGCCGATGGGGTCGATGGACGCGCCGCTGCAGCTCCTGGTGGCGAACCTCGATTCGAGCGATTACCTGGGACGCATCGCCATCGGTCGCATCTTCAACGGCCGGGTGAAGATCGGCGACGAGGTCGCCATCTGTACGCCCACGTCGGAGGCGCGCAAGGCGAAGGTGACGAAGCTGTATTCGTTCGACGGATTGAAACGTATCGACATCGACAACGCGGCAGCCGGCGACATCGTCTGTCTCGCAGGTATCGCCGACATCACCATCGGCGAGACGGTGACTGAATTCGACCGGCAGATGCCAGTGCACAATATTGCCGTCGACGAGCCGACCGTCTCGATGATCTTTGGGGTCAACACGTCGCCGGTCGCCGGGCGCGAGGGACAATACGTCACGTCGCGGCAGGTGCGCGATCGGCTCGAGCGCGAGCTGATCGGCAACGTGTCGATTCGCCTCGAGGACACCGACAGCCCGGAGACCGTGAAGGTCGTCGGCCGCGGTGAGCTGCAGCTGTCCATTCTCATCGAGATGATGCGGCGCGAAGGGTTCGAGCTGCAGGTGTCGCGCCCAGAGATCGTCACGAAAGAGGTCAAGGGCCAGCGCGTGGAGCCGGTCGAAGATCTCGTCATCGACGTGGCCGAAGATTTTCAGGGGGTCGTCATCGCGATGGCGGGCGGCCGCAAGGGCACGATGACGAAGATGGTGAACCACGGCAGCGGCCGCGTGCGCATGGAGTTCCGGATTCCCGCGCGCGGGCTGATCGGCTTCCGCTCGCAGTTTCTCACCGACACGCGCGGCACCGGCATCATGAACCATCTGTTCGCAGGCTGGGAGCCGTGGCACGGCGCCATTCCGGCACGCGCCGCGGGCGCGCTCGTGGCGGATCGCACAGGCGTCGCAACCGCCTACGCGCTCTCGAACCTGCAGGAACGGGGCGAGATCTTCATCGACGCCACGACCGTCGTCTACGAGGGCATGGTCATCGGCGAGAACGCCCGTCCCAGCGACATGGACGTGAACGTCACCAAGGAAAAGAAGCAGACCAACATGCGGGCGTCGAGCGCCGACGAGGCCATCCGCCTCATTCCGCCGCGCATCCTGGGGCTCGAGCAGGCCATCGAGTTCATCAACGACGACGAGCTCGTGGAAATCACGCCGAAAAGCATCCGTCTCCGCAAGCGGATTCTCGCCGCCAACCAACGGCCGAAGCGGTCGTCCTCAGAAGACGCGTAACTCCGACCATGCTGGTCGCCTTTCCGGGAAAAAGGGGTCGGGAGGGTTTTTTGAAAGGCCGCGTCAAAAAAACCCTCCCGACCCCTTTTTCCTTTTGATACGATATGTCCCGCTCAAGCCATCAAAGGTCCATGTCAAGGCGCGCTGCGACCCTTTGCGGGTTTCATGACGAGGTGATCGCTCCATGAATGCACCAATTCAAATTCACGAACAGCCCAACGGCGTAACCCGGCGCAAGTTCATCAAAGGCGTCATCGCCGCAGGTGCGGCGGTGTCGGCGTCCAGCTACTTGTTCCGCGGGCCTGAACAGCTCTTCGGCCAGGGCTCGCTGGCCGGCGCCGTCGAGCGGCTCATGACGCTGACCGTCAACGGCCAGCAGCGCCGCGTCGACGTGATGAAGCAGGAAACGCTGGCGATGACCCTGCGCTACAAGCTGGGGCTCACCGGCACCAAGCTCGGCTGCGATCGCTCCGAGTGCGGCGCCTGCACGGTGCTCATCGACGACGTGCCGCACTACTCGTGCTCGATCCTCACGCACACGGTGCGCGGCAAGAAGATCGTCTCGATCGAAGGTCTCGAGTCGGCTGATGGCAAACTGCACCCGGTGCAGCAGGCCGTGGTCGATGAACAGGGCTTCCAGTGCGCGTTCTGCATGCCGGGCTTCGTGATGTCGACCGTCGGATTCCTGAAAATGAATCCGAACCCGACGCGCGAGCAGCTCGCACATGGCATCTCCGGCAATCTCTGCCGGTGCGCGGATTACAACAAGATCCTGACTGCCATGATGCGCGGCGCCGAAAACATGCGGCGGACCTAGAGGAGGCTGAAAGATGGCAACGATTCACGATGTAATGCCCGCCTTCGAGCTGTTCCAGCCTACGAGCATCGACGATGCGCTGTCGCTGATCGAGCGGCATCGCCGCAGTGTCTGGGTGCTGGCGGGCGGTCTCGATACATTCGACTGGCTGAAGGATCGCAACAAGCGGCCGTCGGTCGTCATCGACCTGAGCGGCGTTGACGCGCTGCGCGGCATCACGGCGACGCCGGACGGCGGCCTCGAGATTGGCGCGACGACAACCCTGACCGAGATCGCGAACCACTCGGTCGTGAAAGAGAAATTCGGGCTGCTCGCCGAGTCGGCTGCGCTCGTCGCGTCACCGCAGATTCGCAACCAGGGCACGCTCGGCGGCAACGTCTCGCAGGACACGCGCTGCTGGTACTACCGCAGCGGATGGACCTGCTATCGCGCCGGCGGCAACATCTGCTACGCCGACACGCCGACGGCCATCAACCGCGAGCATGCGCTGTTCGACGCGAACCGCTGCGTCGCGGTGAATCCGTCCGACACGGCGCCGGCGCTCGTGGCGCTCGACGCGCAGATGGTGATTCGCAACTCGGACGGCGATCGCGTGGTGCCCGCCGAAGAGTTCTTCATCGGACCGGCGATCGACATCACCCGCATGACCGTGATGGAGCCGGGCGACCTGCTGACTTCGATTCGGATCCCCGCGACGTGGGCGGGCGCGACGTTCTACTTCGAGAAGGTGCGCGATCGCCAGGTGTGGGACTTCCCGCTGGTGAACGTGGCGTCGGCCTTGAAGATCTCCGGGGGAAGCATCCAGCAGGCGCGCATCGTGGTGAACGCGGTTGCCGCGCACCCCATGCGGCTGCACGCCGTCGAAGCCGCGGTCATCGGCAAGGCGCAGAGCGAAGCGACGGCAACGATGGCAGGGGAGCTGGCCATCCAAGGCAACCAGCCGCTGGCGCATAACGGCTACAAGATTCCCTTGATGCGTAACCTGGTGAAGCGAGCCCTCCGGGCGGAGGCCACATCATGAACTGGTTTGTTCGAACGGGTCTGAATCCCTGGAACGAAGAGATCCTGACGCACGCGCAGTGGAACCTCGTGTATTTGGCGATCGGGGTCGGCGTGGCGTTCATGCTGGCGCATACGCTCTATGTCGCCTTCTGGCCGAAGCCGGCCGGTGGAGACGCAGCGCCTGTAAACTCCGAGGCGGCGGCGCGCGTCCCGGCAAAGGTGAAGCGGCATTCGTTCGCGGCGCGCGCGTTCCACTGGATCATGGCGGCGTCGATGCTGACGCTGCTCGTCACGTCGTTCGGACCCATCCTCGGGTGGAGGTTCGACTGGGTGCAGATTCACTGGATCGCGGGCCTCGTGCTGACGGTTTCGATCGTCTATCACATCATCCACGCGAGCTTCTGGCTCGACTTCTGGTCGATCTGGCTCAACAAGGAAGACGTGAACGAGGCGACCACGCGCTTCAAGCGCGCCATCGGCGGCAATGCGGTGCCGCCGCGCAAGGCCGCGAAATATCCCTGGGACAACAAGATGTACCACACGGCCATTGTGCTGTCGGCACTGGCGGTGGTGCCGACCGGCCTCTTCATGATGGTGCGCGTGCGCAACCCGCTCTTCGAGCGCAACCCGTACATGTTCAGCGACGCTACGTGGGGCGTGATGTACGTGCTGCACGGCCTGTCGGGCATCGGCCTCGTCGGCCTGACAATCGCGCACATCTACTTCGCGATTCGCCCCGAGAAGATCTGGATTACCAAGGCCATGGTCTTCGGCGACGTCAGCCGGGAAGACTTCCTCAAGCACCACGATCCGCAGCGCTGGGTGGTTGAAAGCTCGGCGACGCCAAAACCGTAAGCCTCGCAAGGGGTGAGGGGAGAGGGGTGAGGGGTAATTACCCTTTACCCTTTACCCCTTGCCCTTTGCCCCTTCCAGGTTCATGCCTGATTCCATATGAAAACTGAATTAAAAGATCGGTGCTCGCGCATCGAAGAGGCGTACGAGTTCATGCTGGCTTACGCGGCGCAGGGGCTGCGGACCGAGCCGGGCAGCGGAACGGGATCGCAGATTCGGGCCATGCTGACCGTGTGCAACAACTCGCTGACGGGACTGGCCGATCTGTTCACGAAGATCGTCCGTGCCGACACGCTCGAGCCCAAGGCCGCCTACGACAACTTCATCGCCGTGCTCGCTCGCGACGCAACCGACGCGCAGGCGAGCGTGCAGCTGGCGCTGGCGCAGCCGTCGATCAGCTCGCAACTGATCGACAACCTCAACGCGTCCATCCACCTGCGCGCGCTGCTCACCGATTTGTTCCTGATTGACGAGATCGTCAGGCCGGACGCCGTCGAATCAGCTTCAGCGAACGCGCCGACTGAATAAAAGACACAGATTCTTCTGATCTTCTGATCTTCTGTTTATTGTATTAAGCCCAGGTCGGTCCGGGTGCCCTTGACTTCTACCGACCTCACCACTGGTGCGGGTCCCGCATAAATCGCCACGTTGAACACCGGCTTCTGCGACGACATCTCCGTCACGCGCACGTTGTGGAGCACGTCCTCGCTGTTGCGGAACTGCACCTACTGTCCCGCCTGCGCGATGAGAAACGCTGGAAGAAATTCGTAGCCGGCCTGGTCCATGATCGCCGGCTCAGCCGTGATCGGCAGCTCGGCCCCGCCCTGGGGCTCGACGACGATGAGGGCCGAGGGCGGTGCGAGCGTAGGCGCAAGTGTGCCCGTTACGTTGGAGTTCCCATCGGGCGACGGTCGCAAAAAGAAGCGCCGCTGCCGCGGCCAATCGCAGGGTCATCGCATTTATAATAATCGCTTTACGATGATGACCGTTCGACTCACCGCCGTCACCTTGCTTCTGCTGACGGCATTGACGCACGCAGACCAGCGTGGCCAGAAACCGGCGCCTCCGAAGCCTGCTGGCCCGCAGTTCTTCACGACGCCGCTGACGATCGACCAGATGCGCAACAAGCAGGCGGTGGTCGAGACCGATCTCGGCACCATCATCATCGACCTGCTTCCGGAGGTGGCGCCGAATCACGTCGGGTTCTTCATCAAGAACGCAGAGGACGGCACGTACGCCGGCACGACGTTTCATCGCGTCGTGCAGCAGGGCATCGTGCAGGGCGGCGACCCGCTGACGAAGGACCCGTCGAAGGCCGATGCGTACGGCACGGGCGGCCTCGGCGTGCTCCGCGCAGAGCGGAACGCCGAAAAAAACACGCGCGGCGCGGTGTCCGCGGTCGTCGGCGGCGGTAATCCCGACAGCGGGGGCACGCAATTCTTCATCTGTGTCGCCGACCAGGCAGGGCTCGACGGCGTGTACGACGTGTTCGGCCGCGTGAGCGAGGGCATCCTCATCGCTCAGAAAATGTCCGAAGTTGCGGCCGACGAGAAGGGGCGTCCGAAAGACCGGATTGCGATCCGATCGGTGACGATCCGCGACAAGGCCGCCGCGGGCCCGGAGCCATTCTCGACAGAGACCGCCGCCGAGTTGAGCGCGTATCGCGCCGTGCTCGAGACGAGCCTGGGGAGCATCACGCTCGAGTTCACTCCTGACAAGGCGCCGGAGCACGTGCGCAATGTTCTCCGCCTCGCGCAGGCCGGCGTGTACAACGGGATGGGCGTCCACCGCGTGGCTAAAGGGTTCGTCATTCAGACGGGATATCTGCCGTCGAGAAGCGAGCCGTTGTCGGAATCGCAGCAGCGCCTCGTGCGCAACCTGCAGCCCGAGTTCAACGATACGGCGCACGTGAAAGGCATCGTCTCGATGGCGCGTGGCGACAATCCTGCCAGCGCCGACATGTCGTTCTTCATCGTCCTCGGCCCAAGTCCGGTTCTCGACGGAAAGTACACCGCCTTCGGCCGGGTCGTCTCTGGCCTTCCTGTGTTAGAGGCCATCGAGCAGGTACCAGTCAACGGCGAAGCACCGGTCACGCGCGTGGAAGTCAAGAGCGTCCGCATCGAAAAGCGTCCCTGAAGACTTCGACTACAATTAAGGATTCATGCCCCAGTTTATTTACACGATGAAAGGCCTGGGAAAGGTGTATCCACCTGATTCCCAGGTGCTGAAGGATATCTGGTTGTCGTTCCTGCCCGGCGCGAAGATCGGCGTCCTCGGCCTGAACGGATCCGGCAAGAGCACGCTGCTGAAGATCATGGCGGGTCTCGAGCAGAACTTCGTGGGAGAAGCCTTCCCGGCCGACGGCATCACCGTCGGGTTTCTCCAGCAGGAGCCGCACCTCGATCCGACCAAGACGGTGAAAGAGATCGTCGATGAAGGCGTCGCCGAGACACGCGCGCTGCTGCAGCGCTTCGACGAGATCAACGAAAAGTTCGCGCAGGATCTCTCGCCCGAGGAAATGGACAAGGTCCTCGCCGAGCAGGCGCGCGTGCAGGACAAGATCGACGCTGCCGGCGCGTGGGAGCTCGATTCGAAGCTCGACCTCGCGATGGAAGCGCTGCGGCTTGCGCCTCCGGACGTCGAGGTCAAGACCCTGTCAGGCGGCGAGCGGCGCCGTGTCGCGTTGTGCCGCCTGTTGCTGCAGTCACCGGATTTGCTGCTGCTCGACGAGCCCACCAACCATCTCGATGCCGAATCGGTGGCGTGGCTCGAGCGGTTCCTGAAGGACTATCAAGGCACGGTTGTCGCGGTGACGCACGATCGCTATTTCCTGGATAACGTTGCCGGCTGGATTCTGGAGCTCGATCGCGGCTCGGGCATTCCGTGGGAAGGCAACTACTCGTCGTGGCTCGAGCAGAAGCAGAAGCGGCTGCAGCTCGAAGAGAAGAGCGAGTCGAAGCGCCAGCGGACGCTCGCGCGCGAGCTCGAATGGGTGCGCATGGCGCCGCGAGCGCGCCAGGCGAAAGGCAAGGCCCGGCTCAAGGCGTACGAAGAGCTGCTCGGCCAGGACACGGCCAAGCAGATCGAGAACGTCGAGATTTACATCCAGCCGGGCCCGCGGCTCGGCGATCTCGTCGTCGAGGCGCGCGATCTTCGCAAGGCGTACGGCGACACGCTGCTGATCGACGATTTGAATTTCACGCTGCCGCGCGGCGGCATCGTCGGCGTCATCGGCCCGAACGGCGCTGGCAAGACGACGCTGTTCCGCATGATGACCGGTCAGGAAAAACCTGACGCGGGCACGCTTCGTCTCGGCGAGACCGTCAAGCTCGGCTACGTCGATCAGAGCCGCGACTCGTTGAACGCGAAGAAGACCGTACACGATGAGATCAGCGGCGGCGAAGAGGAGATTACGCTCGGGAAGCGCACCGTCGCATCGCGCGCGTACGTGTCGTGGTTCAACTTCAAGGGGCGCGACCAGCAGCGCTTAGTCGGGGAGTTGTCGGGCGGCGAGCGCAACCGCGTGCATCTCGCCAAGCTCCTGCGCGATGGCAGCAACGTGCTGCTGCTCGACGAGCCGACCAACGATCTCGACGTCGACACGCTGCGCGCGCTCGAAGAGGCTCTGTTGCAGTTCGCTGGCTGCGTGGTCGTGATCAGCCACGATCGGTGGTTTCTCGACCGTATTGCGACCCATATGCTCGCCTTCGAGGGCGAGAGCCAGGTCGTGTGGTTCGAGGGCAATTACCAGGATTACGAGGCCGACCGGCACCGCCGTCTCGGGACCGCCGCCGATCAGCCGCATCGCATTAAATACAGGAAACTCACGCGATGAACCGGCAACCCCGCGCCGAACGTCTAAGTTAAACGCGTGTCTGAGCCCAAAAAGCGTAAAACGAACGTCGCGAATGCCTGGGCAGAGGCGCGCGAGCTGGTCTGGGCCCATCGGGGGCGGCTGGCGCTGGGCATCGTGCTGATGCTCATCAACCGGCTTGCCGGTCTCGTCCTCCCAGCCAGCTCGAAATTCCTCATCGACGACGTCATCGGTAAGGGGCGCGCCGACCTGCTGATGCCGCTGGCGCTCGCGGCCGGGGCCGCCACCCTGGTGGACGCGACGACCGCCTTCGCCCTGTCGCAGGTGCTCGGCGTCGCGGCGCAGCGCGCCATCGCCAACATGCGCATGAGCATGCAGCGGCATATCACGCGCCTGCCGACGAGCTACTTCGATTCGACGCAGACCGGCGTCCTGATCTCCCGCGTCATGAACGACGCCGATGGCATCCGGAACCTCGTCGGATCCGGCCTCGTGCAGATGGTCGGCGGCCTTGTGACGGCCGTCATCGCCCTTGGCGTGCTGTTCTACCTGAACTGGCAGCTCACGCTCATCAGCATCGTCGTCCTCGCCGTGTTTGCGGCCGGCATGATCGTGGCGTTTGGAAAACTGCGGCCCCTCTTCCGCGATCGCGGAAAGATCACTGCCGAGTTGTCGGGCCGTCTCGCCGAGTCGTTCGGCGGCATCCGGATCGTCAAGGCCTACACCGCTGAAGACCGCGAGGATCGCGTGTTTGAAGCCGGCGCGATGAACCTCTTCGCAAATGTTCGCAAAACGCTGACG
This sequence comes from uncultured Bifidobacteriaceae bacterium, assembly GCA_964356125.1. GTDB lineage: Bacteria > Acidobacteriota > Vicinamibacteria > Vicinamibacterales > JAMQPK01 > JAMQPK01. The sequence continues at coordinate 18,967 of CAYHHH010000045.1, forward strand.
GGAATCTCGGCCGTCACCTCCTTCGGCGGGCTCGTCATCGGCGTCATCGGCGTCGTCATGATGGTCGTCGGCGGACGGGCCATTCTCGCCGGGACGATGACGCTCGGCGATTTCATCATGTACATCTTCTTCGTGGGCATGCTGGCGGCGCCGCTCATCCAGATGTCGTCGATCGGCACGCAGTTGTCGGAAGCGCTGGCCGGCCTCGATCGGATTCGCGAGATCAAGGCGATGGCGACAGAGGACGACCAGGATGCGACGCGCGAGCCGCTGGGACACCTGGACGGGAAGGTCGTGTTCGACGGCGTGTCGTTCGAGTACGACGCGGGCGTCCCGGTGCTGAAGACCGTGTCGCTGACCGCGCCCGCCGGGACGACCACTGCGCTCGTCGGCTCGAGCGGATCGGGAAAGAGCACGTTGATCAGCCTGATCATGGGGTTCAACCATCCGCGCTCCGGGCGCGTGCTGGTGGATGGCCGCGATCTCGAGCGGGTTCGTCTTCGCGACTACCGATCGCAGCTTGGGGTGGTGCTGCAGGACAACTTCATGTTCGACGGCACGGTCGCCGACAACATCAAGTTCTCAAGGCCGGACGCCAGCATGGACGAGGTGAAAGCGGTCAGCCGGATTGCGCACTGCGACGAGTTCGTCGAGAAGTTCCCGAACAAGTACGAGACCGTGATCGGGGAGCGCGGCGTGAAGCTGTCAGGCGGGCAGCGCCAGCGGGTCGCCATCGCGCGCGCGATTCTCGCCGATCCGCGCGTGCTGATTCTCGACGAGGCGACGTCGAGCCTCGACAGCGAGAGCGAGGCGCTCATTCAGGACGGCCTGCACGCGCTTCGCAAGGGACGGACGACGTTCGTCATCGCGCACCGTCTCTCCACGATTCGCAGCGCCGATCAGATTCTCGTGCTCGAGGCAGGGGAGATCGTCGAGCGGGGCAGCCATGACGACCTGCTGGCGGCAAACGGCCGATATAGGCAGTTGCACGACAAGCAATATAAAATCGAGAAGGATCGATTTGTGAATCCCGGCGAGGACTTCACGCCCGATTTGCCGAACGCGCGGCCCGAACCGACCGGCGCCGGCCGGCGGTCGGCGCTGTGAGATATTTATGAACATCAAGACGTTGATCGGCGCGCTCATCGTGCTGGGGCTGGGTGTCGGCGGCTTCCTGGCGGTCCGCTATACGCGCGCGGTGGGGGAGCAGATGACGTCTTCCAGCGGGGCGACTGGCGCGGCCGGCAAGCCGCGCGTCCGCTTCGTCAAGAACCCGAAGACGATTCCAGAGCTGACGATGAAGACGCTCGACGGAGCGACGATTACCACCAAGGGTCTGGCCGGGAAAGTGGTCATCTTCAATTTCTGGGCGACGTGGTGTACGCCGTGCCGCGCCGAGATTCCTGACCTCGTCAAGCTCCAGACGCAATACAAGGATCATCTCGTCATCATCGGGGTGCTGTCCGAGGACGAGCCCGGTCCGAACGTGTTGCGGTTCGCCGCCGACTACAAAGTGAATTACCCGATCGTCGCGGAGACGCCTGAGCTGTCGGCGGTGTTCACCGGCATCTACGCGTTGCCGACGACGTTCATGGTGGGGCCCGATGGCCGGATCATGCAGAAGCACATCGGCCAGATCCGTCCCGCGCAGATCGAGCTCGAGGCCCGCGTGCTCGCCAAGCTGCCCGTCGATGCCGAGGTGGAAGTCGAGCCAGACGACAAGGAAGCCGTGCTCGCAAGCAACGCGCGCGCGACGGAGATTCCCGGCCTCGACCTCACGATGTTGACCCCGGAACAGAAGACGATCGCGCTGAACCGGCTGAACGACGAGCCGTGCGATTGCGGCTGCGGCTTCACCATCGCCCAGTGCCGCATCAACGACTCGACCTGCGCCGTGAGCCCAAAGCTGGCGGAGAAAATCGTCGCCGAGGTGCGGGCGGCCAAATAGGTCAACCGTCACCGCTGGACGAGCAGTAGCTTCAATTTCGCCTTCTTGGTCGCTTCGGTCGGATTCTTCGTCGCTCCAGCCAGCCATCGCTCGACCTGCGCCACTGACAGCGCGTGTGTCACACCCGGCTCGCGGACTTTGATCTCGAGTTTCGTTCCCGGACCAATCCTTTCTATCCACGGATCCTGATTCAGCCGCCGAATTCCCTGCACCGCGGCTTCGTACAGCGACTCCGCTTCGACCTCGGCCGTGTGCCTGATACCCCGGATGTCCGTGAACGACACGGCGCACGCCTTGAGCGACATTTCCTAGAAGGTATCACATGGTTCGTCGTATGTTCGCCTGTCGCGCCCAGGCGATGGTGGACACTGCGGCAGGTCGGCACTATGGTAGGCGGCTATGACACGACTCATCATCGTCCTGCTTATGACGTTCTGCGCCGCGCCGATCGCAGCCCAGTCGAAGTCCGACGTCATCTACTGGCCGGCCTCGACTTTGAGCGGCTACTCGGCGACGTTAAAAGGTCGGCAGACCGAGAAGAAAACGCTGAGCGCCTCGGAAATCCTCTCAGACCTTGGTAATCACAAGTTCGAGATCCTGCGTCGCGATGGAAGCGGAGCGGGGGAGCTGCACCAGAATTGGACGGACATTTTCATCGTCCAGAGTGGAGAAGCCACGATCCTCTACGGCGGCACCGTCGAGGACGCGAAGGACACCGGTAATGGCGAGATTCGCGGGCCTCGGCACGTCGGTGGGAAATCACAGAAAGTCGCGGCCGGCGATGTGCTCGTGATGCCGCCGGGTGTCGCGCATCAAACGATCGTCGAACCCGGAACATTGTTCTTCGTCTTGATCGTGAAAGTGCAGCGCTGATCACGGTCCGGCTATCCGCCGTCGCTCGCCAGGTTCCAGCGAGCTTTGGCGAGACGCGCCGTAGCCTTGGCGAAGGCGGGAAGCCGGACCCTACGTGCTGGCGACGACCAGCGGCAGATAGGCAGTGAACGTCGCGCCGTGGCCGACCTCGCTCTGCACCTCGACGGCGCCCCCCAGGCCCTTCACGATTCCGTACACGATGGAGAGCCCGAGCCCGGTCCCCTGGTCGGATGGCTTGGTGGTGAAGAACGGTTCGAACAGGTGCGGCAGAATGTCGGCTGGGATGCCGTGACCGGTATCCGACACGCTGAGGCCCGCGTAGTCGCCCGGCATGATGCCGAGCTTCGGCGCGAGCGGCTCGGCGAGCGCGATGACCCCCATGTCGATGGTGGCGGTGCCGCCGTCGGGCATCGCGTCGCGGGCGTTGACGATGAGGTTCAGCATGATCTGGTTGATCGCCGTCTCGTCGGCGCGCACGTGAATCGACGCAGGCGTTGATGCGACGCGGATGGAGATCTTGTCGAGCACGAGGCGGCGCAGCATCGGCTCCATGGTCCTGACGACCTCGGCGAGATCGACCACCGCGGCGGATGCGCGGTGCGGGCGGCTGAACGCGAGCAGGCGCTTGGTCAGCGCCGCGCCGCGATCGGCGGCGCGCTTGATGGCGTCGGCCTCGGCCCACTTGGGATCGTCCGGCTCGAGCATCAGCGACAGCAGGTCGGCCGACCCGAGAATCGCCGTGAGCACGTTGTTGAAATCGTGCGCCACGCCGCCGGCCAGCCGGCCGATGGCTTCCATCTTCTGCGCCTGGCGCAGCTGATCTTCGAGCGCGAGCCGCGCCGTAATGTCGCGCGCGATCGCCTGCACGCCGACCGGCTTGCCGTGCTCTTCGACAACCTGCACGCTCTGCCCGAGCCAGAACTCCGTGCCGTCCTTCGCAATCGCCGGAAACTCGAAGTACGTCGAGCGGATGTGCTGCACGCGCTGCCGCTGGTAGAACTCGGCCGCGCGCTCGCGATAGTCCTTCCGGATGAGTGAGAGGAAGTGCCGTCCGAGCAGCTCCTGCTCGGCGAACTTCGTCAGCCGCGTGCCGGTGGGATTCACGAACGTGAAGCGCCCCTCGAGATCGCAGTTGTAGATGATGTCGGTCGCCTGCTCGGTGAGCTGCCGGTAGCGCAGCTCGCCTTCGCGCAGCGCCTCTTCCGCGCGCCGGCTCTCGGTGACATCCCGGTAGTTGATGATGATGCCGCGGATGCCGGGGTCGTCGAGACGGTTCACGCCGACGCTCTCGATGTGGCGCCACGAGCCGTCTCTATGTCGCAGCCTGAACGCGTTCTTCACCGGCACGCCGGGTTTCTCGAGCCGCCTGGCGAAGTTGGCCTTGAAGGTGAGCATGTCGTCGTCGTGCACCCAGCGGAACACGTTCTCGTTGATGATCTCCGCGATAGGCAGCCCGAGCATGCGCGCCGTGGCCGGGTTGGCGTAGAGAACGGTACCGCCCTCGTTGACGAGGGCGATCGCGTCGGAGCTGTGCTCGATGAGAGCTGTGGCGAGCTGGGACGCCTTCCTGGGGCGGCGGGGAGACACGGCGCTATTTACCCGTCACGCGGACCATCTCGCTGACTGTCGTCGTGCCGTTCAGCACTTTCTCGATGGCTGCTTCGCGCAGCGTTCGCATACCGGCCTCGCGCCCCGCGTCGAAGAGCTTGATGCTGTCGGCCTGTTCCGAGATGAGGCGGCGAATCGTGTCGGTGATCGGCAGAATCTCGAAGATGCCGTCGCGGCCGCTGTAGCCGGTCTGCCGGCAGTGCAGGCAGCCGCGCCCTTTCCTCAGCGTGCGCTGCGAGAGCTCCTCGAACGGAATGTTCAGCGCAAGCGACTCTTCGTAGGTCGGGGCGTACTCCTCGGTGCAGTGCGTGCAGGTGACGCGCACGAGGCGCTGCGCGAGGACGCCCACCACCGTCGAGCTGATGAGGAACCCGGGTACCTTCAGATCGAGCAGGCGCGTAATAGACGAAGGCGCATCGTTGGTGTGCAGCGTCGACAGCACGAGGTGCCCCGTCAGCGCAGCCTGCACGGCGTACTCGGCCGTTTCCTGGTCGCGAATCTCGCCGACCATGATGATGTCGGGGTCCTGGCGCAGGACCGTGCGCAAGGCGTTTGCGAACGTCACGTCAATCTGCGGCCGCACGGCGACCTGATTGAAGTCCTCGTGCACCATTTCGATCGGGTCTTCGATCGTCACGATGTTCACCTCGGGCTTGGCCAGGTATTTCAGCGCCGAGTACAGCGTCGTCGTCTTGCCGCTGCCCGTCGGGCCCGTGACGAGGATGATGCCCGTGGACCGCGACAGGAAATTGAAGAACATCGGCAGTTCGATGTCCGCAAATCCCAGCTTATCGACCGGCTTCAGCAGGATATCTGGATCGAAGATACGCAGCACGGCCTTCTCGCCGAACGCCGTGGGCATCGTCGAGACGCGCAGCTCGATTTCGCGGCCGCCCTGTTCGCGCTTGATGCGGCCGTCCTGGGGGCGGCGTTTCTCGGCGAGGTTGCAGCCGGACAGCAGCTTGATGCGCGAGACGATCGCCTGATAGACCAACCGCGGAATCACGTGCACCTCGTGCAGCACGCCGTCGATGCGCAGGCGCACCAGCGTCGCCTCGCGCTTGGGCTCGAAATGGATATCCGACGCGCGCTGCTCGAACGCGTAGCTCAGGATATGATCCAGCGCCGAGATGACCGGCGCGGCGGCCGGGTCGAGCTCCTCGGTTTCGGCCGACAGGAACTCCTGGTTGCCGAGGTCGACCGCCAGCCAGCTCGACGTCAGCTGTTTTTCCGCCGACTTCAGGCTGGTCTTCAGGCCGTAGAACGCGCGGTTCAACGCGTCGACGTCGCTGCGGGTCGCGACGACGCGCTCGACGTCGAGGCCCGTGACGCTGCGGATGTCGTCGATCGGGAACGGCGCCAGCGGATCGTGCACGGCGACGGTCAACGTCGTCTCGTTCTTGGAAATCGCGATGAGGCCGTGCCTGCGGGCGAACGGGCCCGACAGCGCCGTCGTGACGACGTCGAGGTCGAGATCGAGCGGGTTGATCTTGACGAAGCGGAGACCCGAGTAGCGCGCGAGCGCCTCGGCGATCTGCATTTCGGTGGCGATCCCCAGGCTGACAATTGCATGCTCGATGGAGGTGCCTTTGACTTTTGCGGTGCGCCGGATCGGTTCAATTTGATCCGGGGTCAGCACCTTGTAGAAGACGAGCACTTGAAAGATGTCGGTGCCGTCCGAGGGGCCGCCGGACGCGCCAGAGCGTCGCTCGCGCTTCCGTCGCTCAAAGGGCGGCGGCACAGGTTTCGAGGGGTTCAAGCGCTCATCTTATCGGAGTTTCCGTGGTGTACCGTTACAAGCCTGAGGTTCTCGATCAACTGGCCAGGCACGGCGTCGTGCCGAAGCCGACCACGCCCCCGACGGCGGTGCGCGCCGTGGTCAACGATATCTACCGCTACGAGTTACGGCTTTTGCGGGATCGATACCTGGCCGGAGAGTTCTCGAAGCAGGCCTATTACGCCAAAGTCGTCGAGACGCGGAATCGGTATCCCGTCATGGGGATACTGACGAGGTACTGGACACTTTCGGAATTGGAAGATGGGTAAATTGGCAGATTGCGGCGCCGGCTTACAGCGCCCATGGCTTGCGATACACGTAGTGCAGGCGGCGATTCGCGTCGCCATCGCCGATGCATTCCTCCTTCTCGGCGTCCCACTGCAGGCTGCGCCCGAGCCGCGTGGCGATGTTCCCGAGATGGCACAGCGTCGCCGATCGGTGCCCTTCCTCGGCATTCGCGGCGGGCTGACGCCGGCTCTTCACCGAATCGAGAAAGCTGCGGACGTGGGTGGCGTTCATTTCGGCGCCGGCGACCTTCATCGGTTCCGTGGCCGGCGTTGTGTTCTCCGGATCGCCCTTCCAGACCTCGGGGACGATCGAGAAACCATTTCTGCTGAGCGAGAGCGTGCCTTTGGTGCCATGAAACACGATGGGCTCGGTTCGGCTCGTCCCGATCTCGCGCGCGGTCCAGCTCACGACGCATCCCTTGCCGCCGCCGAGCCTCGCCTCGGGGAAGTTGTACAGCACTTCCTGGACATCAGGCGTCTCACCGCCGTCGCTCAGTGCGTAGCGGCCCCCGAACGCGGCGACCGTCGCCGGCGCCTTTGCGCCGAGCGCCCAGCGCGCAATGTCGAGATCGTGCGCTCCCCAGTTCGTCATCTGGCCACCTGAATAGTTCCAGAACCAGCGGAAGTGGTAGATGCAGCGGTACGGATCGAAGGGGACAGACGGCGCCGGCCCCAGCCACATGTCCCAGTCGAGCGCGGGCGTCAGACCGTTCCGCAGCTCGCGCGCGACGAACCCCGGCATGACGTTGCGCGTGAAGCCGGCGGCGATCTTGTGCACCGCCCCAATCGCGCCGTCCTGCACCAGCTTCACCGCCTGCGCATAATGCGCGCCCGAGCGCTGCTGGCTGCCGACCTGCACGATCCGGCCATGCTTGCGCGCGGCGTCCGCCATCAGCCGTCCTTCGCGGACGGTCAGCGACATCGGCTTTTCCGTGTAGACATCTTTCCCGGCCTGGCAGGCCATCACCGTCTGCAGCGCGTGCCAGTGATCGGGCGTAGCGACGATGACGGCGTCGATATCGGTGCGGTCGAGAATCCTCCGAAAATCCTTCACGGCCGCTGCACCGGGCGTCGCACTCGCGCGCTGGAGAAACGGTGCGTAGACGTCGCACACGGCGACAGGGTTCACGTCGGGCTGCTTGAGGAAGAGCTGCCAGAGCGCGCTCCCTCTTCCGCCGCACCCGATCAATCCGATATTGACTCGCTCGTTCGCGCCGAGCACGCTCTTCGAGCGGAACATCGTCGCAGCCCCGGCGGCGGCGGTCACTTGAACGAATCGGCGTCTCGTCGGCATGGCTTCGGCCTCCATCGGGAATCCTACGCCAGTCGCGGTATTCCGTCACCACGAATCCCGGGGGCCGGGCCGTCCCCACCGAGTCGAATGCCTACCGCGGTGCTGCCGGCAACGGTCAGGGAGTTCACACTTTCGGTCCGCAGCACTCCGACGCTGCCCGTCACGTACGGACGCACGCGCGCTTCGCCGAAGAAATAGCTGACATTTCCCGAAAGCATCGTCGCCTCGAGGAGATGGCCGTGGCGCTGATCAGCGTGTGGCTGCCGGCGCGTCGCGCGGCGCACGTCGATTCCGCGATGACACTTCGAGCCGAGTAACGCGACTGAGGCCAGCGCCAGCCGCATCTTTGACCCAAACCATTGCTCCGCCTCGTATTGATTGTGGGCGCGACACGAGAAGATCAATTCAGACGTCGGCGAGCGTCAGTGGGCGCGGAGTCTTGCCATCGATGTCTGTGAAACCGTACTCTGGCGCCAGCCGCGCGGCTACCACACCGTTCCGGCATGCCGCTCGACGAGGGGGTCTCCGGCAAGCGCCGCGACCGCACAAAGCGCCGTCTTCGACCATCCGTTCGTACCCACCCCAGACGTTGTTGACGAGGATGTCGATCCCGTCAGGTCCATGGGCGGTGGTCAGCAAAAAAGGCGTCCATCACGTCCGTGCGGCCCAGACCAGCGGCTATTCCAATACAACGCTTCTTCCAGCGCGTCCACGAGAAGCGCGCTGTTTTAGATCACTAGATCCGTAGATCCCTAGATCAATAGCTATACCGGAAGGATCAGTACATGCCAAGCGTCAGCTTGGCGGCGTCCGACATCCTGTCGCGCGTCCATGGCGGATCCCAGACGACGGCGACCTTCACGTCGTTGACGCCGGGCACTTCGCGGATGCGGCGCTCGACGTCGAGCGGGATGGTCTGGGCAGCAGGGCAGGCAGGCGCGGTGAGCGTCATCTTGACCTGCACGTTCATGTTGGCGTCGACGTTGAGGTTGTAGATCAGGCCGAGCTCGTAGATGTTGACCGGAATTTCCGGGTCGAACACTTTCGAGACCGCCTCCACGAGGGCCGGCTGCATGGTCAGCGTGTTGAGCGGTTCTGCCGCGAACGCGCCTTCGGCCGATGCGGCCGCGGGTTCCGGTGCTGGTGCCGGTTCAGGTGCCTCGGGTGACGGAGCGGGCGCATCGGCGAGCGGGATGATGCGGTCGGTCATGGACACGTCACTCCGTGGACACGACTTCGTGCTCGGCCTTCATCGCGGCCTTCATCGTGTGCCACGCGAGGCTCGCGCACTTCACGCGCATCGGATATTCGCGCACGCCGGAGAGCACAGCCAGCTTGCCCAGCGCGTCCATCTCGACGTCCGAGGTCGCGGGGGCCGTCAGCATCGTGTGGAATTTTTCGAAAAATGCGTCGGCCTCGCGAATCGTCTTGCCCTTCAGCTCGTCGGTCATCATCGACGCCGATGCCTTGGATATGGCGCAGCCGGTGCCCTGGAACGCCAGATCCTTGATCGTGTCCCCCTCGACGTACAGAAACACCGTGATCTTGTCGCCGCAGAGCGGGTTGTAACCCTCCGCCTTGCGGTTGACCGGATCGGGCACGCGGAAGTTGCGCGGCCGCTTGTTGTGATCGAGGATGACTTCCTGGTAGAGGTCTCTTAAATCCATGTTGAGCTCAAGCGAAAATCTCGCGCACGCGGGCGAGAGCACCGACGAGCGCGTCGATTTCCTCTTTCGTATTGTACAGCGCCAGCGAGGCGCGAGCGGTGGCCGGCACGCCCATCCGTTCCATCAGCGGTTGCGTGCAGTGATGGCCGGTACGGATGGCGACGCCTTCCTGGTCGAGAATCGTGCCGATGTCGTGCGGGTGGACGTCTTCCATCACGAACGACAGGATGCTCGCCTTTTTAGACGCGGTGCCGACCATTCGGATCCCGGGAACCGCGGTCAGCGCCTTCGTGCCGTACGCGAGCAGCTCGTGTTCGTAGGCCTGCACCGCGGCGAAGTCGAGGCCGTTGAGATAGTCGATGGCTGCGCCCAGCCCCACCGAGCCGGCGATGTTCGGCGTGCCGGCTTCGAACTTGTTCGGCACGACGTTATACGTGGTCTTCTTGAACGACACGGAGCTGATCATGTCGCCCCCGCCCTGATAGGGGGGCATCTTCTCGAGCAGCGGCAGGCGGCCCCAGAGCACGCCGATGCCGGTCGGGCCGAACAGTTTGTGGCCCGACATCGCGTAGAAATCACACCCGAGCGCCTGCACGTCGACCGGCATATGCGCCACAGCCTGCGCGCCGTCGACAAGGACAGGAATGCCGCGCGCGTGCGCCTTCTCGACGATGGTCGTAATCGGGTTGATGGTGCCGAGCGAGTTCGACACGTGAACCACCGCGACGATCTTCGTGCGGTCGGTCAGCAGGCTGTCGATCTGGTCGATGCGGAGCTCGCCTTCGTCGGTGATCGGAATCACCTTCAGGTGCGCCCCTTTTTCCTCGCAGATGAGCTGCCACGGCACGATGTTCGAGTGGTGCTCCATCTCGGTGATGAGCACCTCATCGCCCTTGCCGATGTTCGCGCGGCCGAACGTCTGCGCCACCAGGTTGATCGCTTCGGTCGTGCCTCGCACGAAGATGATCTCGCGCAGATCCGGCGCGTTCAGGAACGTCTGAACCTTGATGCGGGACTCCTCATACGCGCGCGTCGCGCGCTCGCTGAGCAGATGCACGCCGCGATGGATATTGGCGTTGTCTTCGGCGTAGCTGCGCACCATCGCGTCGATGACGGCCTGCGGCTTCTGCGTGGTGGCCGCATTGTCCAGGTACACCAGCGGCTTGCCATGAATCTTCTGGCTGAGGATAGGGAAGTCGCGCCGGACCTTCTGAACGTCGAACGCGGCGGCGACGCCGGGGCCCCCGCCGCGCGTATCCCAGCGCGGTGGGGTGGTGTTACTCGACATGGGGCAGGCGCGCTGTCAGGATGCCTTCGACATATTCGCGAACCGGCGCGATCTTCACGCGGTTCAGGATGTCGCCCGCGAACGCATGCACCAGGATCGCGCGCGACTCGCTGACGCCGAGGCCCCTCGACCGCAGGTAGAACATCGCCGCTTCGTCCAGTTGTCCGATCGCGGCGCCGTGCGTGCACTTCACGTCGTTGGCGAAGATCTCGAGCTCGGGCTTCGAGTTGATGTTCGCTTCGTCCGACAGCAGCAGAGCCTTGTTCGTCTGCTTTGCGTCGGTCTTCTGCGCGTCGGGGCGCACGATGATCTTGCCGTTGAACACGGCGCGCGACTGGTCTCCGAGGATGCCCTTGTAGATTTCGTGGCTGCTGCAGTGCGGCATCACGTGGTCGATCGTCGTGTGGTTGTCGATCAACTGGTTGCCGCGGCCGACATACAGGCCGTTCAGCGTGCAGTCGATGCCTTCGCCTGCGAGCGTCGCCACCACGTCGTTGCGGGCGATGCCGCCGCCGAACGTGAGCGAGTGCGACGAGAACGTGCCGCTGCGGTCGCAATGCAGGAACAGGCTGGCGATGTGGAACGCGTCGGCCGGCTCTTCCTGCAGCTTGTAATGATCGATGACGGCGTGTGCGCCCAGCCAGATTTCGCCCACCGCGTTCGTCAGCGCCGCGCCCTTGCCGACGTACCGCTCGAACACCGTCGCCTGCGACGCTTCGCCGGCCACAATCAACAGCCGCGGATGCGACACCGAGCCGCTGCCTTCCGCCTGCCCCGCCGAAGCCTCCGGCGAAGGCTGGGACATCGACGCGAACGTAATCTCAATCGGCTGATCGAGCACCGTGCGCGCCGGAATCATCAGCACCACGCCGTCGCGCAGGAACGCCGTATTCAGCGAGGCGAACGAGTTGGTCTCGGTGAGCGAGAGCTTGGCGAGATAGGGCTCGATGAGCGCCGGGTGCGATGCGATCGCGGCCTCGAGCCCGAGCAGTTGCACGCCTTTCGGCAGCCTGCCCAGATCAGACAGGCGCGGCACGAACTTCCCGTTCACACACACGGCCTGCGCGATCGGGGCGCTCAGCGCTTCGGTCAGCGGCCCTGCGCCGGCGACGCCGTCTGGCCACCCCAACGCGGCTGCCGCGTTGGGGGCCCCGGCGGCTGCGAGCGCGAACGTGCGCTCGGTGATAGGCGCGACGCTCGTGAAGCGCCACTGCTCGATCTTCGTGGTCGGAAAGCCGAGGCGCTCGAACTGCGCCATCGCGCTCTCGCGCGCCTGTCCCACCCAGCGCGGCTGCGCCGGCCCCTGCTCGAGCGAGCGGCGGTATTCGGCGGCATAGTGCGCGACGTTCGGGCTGATCTGTTTTTCCTGTTCGACGAGTTGTGCCATGTGTTTACATTAACTGCGGTTCGGCTTCGATCCAGCTGTAGCCCTTTTCTTCGAGGTGCAGCGCCAGGTCTTTGCCGCCCGATCGGACGATGCGGCCATCCTGCAGCACGTGCACGAAATCGGGCTCGATGTAGTTCAGGAGGCGCTGATAGTGCGTGATGACGATGATCGCGCGTTCGGGCGAGCGCATCGCGTTCACGCCTTCGGCAACGGCCTTGAGGGCGTCGATGTCGAGCCCCGAGTCCGTTTCGTCGAGCACGGCGAGCTTCGGCTCGAGCACGGCCATCTGGAAGATCTCGTTGCGCTTCTTCTCGCCGCCCGAGAACCCTTCGTTGACGGGCCGGCTCATCAGCGTTGGATCGAGGTGCAGGATCTTGGCTTTCTCTTTCACGAGCGCCATGAATTCCATGGCGTCGAGCTCGGGAAGGCCGCGATGCTTGCGCTGCGCGTTGATCGCCGCCTTCAGGAAGTAGGCGTTGTTGACGCCGGGGATTTCCACCGGGTACTGAAACGCCATGAACACGCCTTCGCGGGCGCGGTCTTCCGGAGACAGCTCGATGAGATCCTTGCCGTTGTAGGTGACCGAGCCGCCGGTGACTGCGATTTCCGGATGCCCGGCCAGCGCGCGGGCCAGCGTGCTCTTGCCC